>JAJEDI010000015.1 GCA_022821585.1 Caldilineaceae bacterium | reverse complement strand
GGTGACGGTGCGCAAGAACAAGGTGGCGGCGCCGTTCAAGGTGGCGGAGTTCGACATCATGTACAACGAGGGGGTCAGCACGCAGGGAGACCTGCTGGACCTGGGTGTCGAGTTCGACATCATCGAAAAGCGCGGCGCCTTTTACCGCTACAGCGATGACCTGCTCGGACAGGGGCGTGAAGCCGCCAAAAATCATCTGCGCGACAATCCCGAGATAGCCTCACAGATCGACAGTATCATCAGGGATAGGACAGGACTCCCAGCCCGCTCCAATGGAGACGAGGTTAAGGCCTGACCGGGGTTCCGGTACAGGACGACACACCCAGTGCAGGGCACTATGCACTGAATTTATCTTTCTTGTTTCTTGATGTGCAGATATGCACAGGAGTTCACAATATACTGAAAAGTTTCAATCGTCGCACGTGTTGCCATAATTGAAAACGCTCACCACAGCGCTCTCAAATTGGACGCGATTTTGTGCTGACACACTACCGCCAAAACCAGTACAGCAACCCAAACCTTTTATTCCATTTATCAAGGGGACGCCCTGGGTCGCTGACACAGCGAAACAGATAATTTGGCAGACGTTCGCTTAGCTGCTGACCGCCAGAGGCGGATCGAACGTCATAACGGGTGTTGATGTAATGCCGGCTGTTGACAGGAAAATATAGACTCACAGACAACCACCCACCGCAACCCTCCCCCATTTGCGATGCGGGCAAACCGATATCGAATCGGTGAGTTGTGTAATGCAACAGCAGGTATCCATATAAAATCGCCCTCACTGAGGCGCAATGCTGAAACGATGTGTCCTGTTTGGCATGGTCTGATCTGAAATGAAAGCTCAGGCGATGCCAGGTTGAGACTTTCAAGTCGCTGTGGTCTATGGCCATGGCGACTTTTTTTGGACCGATTATGACAGGCAGAACGATTACAGCGCTGCGTTTCCAGAAGAGAGACAAGGAACGGGTCAATCTCTTTCTGGACGGTGAATATGCCTTCCCGTTGCCGGCGCTGGAAGCCGCCCAACTGCGGATAGGCCAGCAGCTCAGTGAGCAGGAGATCGAGGAGTTTAAAGCCATCGATCTGCGCAGCCGCGGCTACAACCGGGCACTGCGTTTTCTGGCAGTGCGCCCCCGCAGCCAGCAGGAGGTGCGGCGTAATCTCCAGGCGTACCGGCCGCGGGATGGGCGGCGCCTGAGCGCGTCACAGATAGATTGGATCATCGCTGGGTTGCAAGAGAAACAGTACCTCGACGACCGGGAATTCGCCCGCTTTTGGGTCGAACAGCGCAATCGATTCCGGCCTGTTGCACCGAGGGCGTTGCGATACGAGTTGCGTCAAAAGGGTGTCGACGATAGCGTTGCCCAGGCGACTATCGATGAACTGTGTGACGCGACTTCGGCTTGCGAAGCCGCTGCCCGCAGCCGTCTGTACAGATGGCAAGAGGAGACCAACCCGGCTCACTTTCGCAGCAAAGTGGGCAGCTTCCTGCAGCGTCGGGGATTTGACTGGGAAGTGGCCCGCGACGTGATCGACCGTATCTGGCAAGAGCTGGAAGAGGCACGCGTCCCCTCCCGCGCCGTTCAGGAGGAACGGTGGGAAGTGTGAACCGGATGGGTCTGGCCACTGAAATTACAATGACCCCACAGGGGTTCCGGCGTATGAATGTCGGGAAGAACAGGATACGCCTGCATCCAACCGGCGCAGCCACAGGCATTTCAGGCTCTGCGCATCCAAACCAAGGGGTTCGGATATGGACATGCTAGTCGTTGTTGTCATAATTGTCGCGGCCTTGATTGTCGCGGCCATCTTCGGGTATTTGATCTATTATGCCTACCGACGCGGGTTGACATCTGGCGCACTTCAAGAGAAGGAGCGGCAGGAACTCGCTGTGCAGAGCGCGGAGTCACAAGCAGCCCAGATTCTCAAAGAAGCCGAGGCCGAAGTTCAACGCCAGCAGTTGGCCCTGAGGGAGGAGGAGGTAGGAATACGGAACGAACTGGATGCCATACGCTCCCGCCAGCGCCGAGATCTGGATCGCAGTGAAAGCCGGTTGCGTAATCGCCAAGAGCAGCTAGACAAAAGGGTCGATCAGCTTGAAAACCGCGAACGCAAGCTGAACCAGAGAGAAAGCGGACTGGACAAACGTGCCACGGCTCTGGAAGCCGCCGAACAACAGCGCAATGAAGAGCTTCAGCGCGTGGCCCATATGACCCAGGAAGAGGCCAGAACGATCCTGCTTCAGGAAGCGGAAAGGAACTCGCGACAGGAGCTTGCGCGTACAATTCGTGAGGTTGAGGCAGAGACGCAGGAGATCGCCGAACGCCGCGCCAGGGAAATCATCACCCTGTCTGTGGAACGGATCGCCAGTGAGCATGTCACCGAATACTCAGTCAGCGCTGTCAACCTGCCATCCGATGAGATGAAAGGCCGAATCATCGGGCGGCAAGGGCGAAACATTCGCGCCATCGAACAGGCGACTGGCGTCGATCTGGTTGTCGACGATACGCCTGAAGCGATCCTGATCAGCAGCTTCGACCCCGTACGACGCGAGGTCGCGCGCATCTCTCTCAGCAAACTGGTCTCTGATGGCCGTATCCATCCGGCCCGTATCGAAAAAGAGGTGGAGCGGGCCCAACAGGAGGTGAATCAGGTCATTCAGGATGCTGGGGAACAGGCCCTGATCGAGACCAATACCCAGGGGCTGCACAGGGAGATCCAGAAGCTACTCGGCCGTCTGAAGTTCCGTACCAGCTACGGGCAAAATCAGTACTACCATGCAATCGAAACATCGCATCTGGCGGCAGTGATCGCCGAAGAGCTGCACGCAGACGTAAAGACGAGCCGCATTGGGGGGCTCCTGCATGACCTTGGCAAGGCCGTCAGCCATGAGATCGACGGCCCACACGCGATCGTCGGCGGCGAAATCGCCAAACGCTACGGACTCAATGCCAAGATCGTCAACTGCATCGCCAGCCACCATGGCGAAGTCGAACCGGAATCGATCGAAGCCGTCATCGTCGCCGCCGCCGACGCCATTAGCGGCGCCCGGCCGGGCGCCCGCCGCGAGAGTCTCGAAGCCTATATCAAACGGGTGACAGCCCTGGAGGATATCGCCAACAGCTTTGAGGGGGTGAATCAGACATTCGCAATTCAGGCCGGCCGCGAAATCCGGGTGATCGTGCAGCCGGATGAAGTTGACGATCTGCAGGTCATCGAGCTGGGCAAAAACATAGCCAGCAAGATCGAGGACAACCTGGAATATCCGGGACAGATTCGCGTTACGGTAATTCGCGAAACACGCGCTGTCGCCCATGCAACCTGACGCGCACGTTGTCGCGGCTGCTCACATCGCCTGGTCCGGCTGACACTGCCTTACTGGCCGCTGGGGTTGTCTGGGCAAAGCGCATCCTTACAGCATCCGCTTCCTATCTGGCAGGGGGCCGAAACGGTCCGCTCTTCCTGACCTGCCGTGTCTACCTGCTTCTCGGCGGCCTATTCCTCGCCGGCGCGCCGCTTGACCGTACAGCCGCCGCAGGTGCTGCAACCTCCGTCCTTTTCCTTCTTCCCCGTAATCAGCTCCGACAGCCCGAACTCCGCCAGGACGTTATTCTCAAGCAGAACCGTAACGCTTTCCTTGAGCGGGTGCAGGTGACGTATCCGGCCTTTGCCCTGGTGCGTCGTCACCTCTGCTCCGACCTTGGGCATCTTCCTATTGGCCTTCTTGTAGATCGGGTCCTCATAGGAGAGGCAACAGAGCAGCCGGCCGCAGACGCCGCTGATCTCGTCCTGATTCAGAGGCAACTGCTGGTTCTTCGCCTGCCGAATGCTCACCGAGGCAAATTCGCGCAGCCAGCTAGTGCAACAGAGCTGGCGGCCGCACTTGCCCACCCCGTCCAGCAGCTTGGCCTCGTCGCGCACACCGATCTGGCGCATTTCGATGCGCGTGTGAAAGGTGCGGGCCAGATCGCGTACCAGCGCACGGAAATCAACCCGCTGCTCCGCGGCGAAGTAGACGGTCAGCCTGCCGCCCTCGTAGTTGTATTCACATCGGTGCACCTTGATATCCAACTTGTGCGCCTTCGCCTTCTCGCGGCAGACCGACACCGCCTCCGCCTGTTTCTCTTTCCATAGGTCCTTCTGCAAAAGGTCCCATGGCGTTGCCCGGCGCACTACCTTCTTGATATCGCCGACAATTTCGTTGCTGGGGACATCGTGTGGCCCTTGAACGATCTGCACCAGGTCCCGGCCTTTGACCGTATCCACGATCACATAATCTTTCGGCACCAGGTCCGTGTGGTCGACCGGATCGAAAAAGTATATCTTCGTAACGGGCTTGAATTGGGCTCCGACTACGATCGGCATAATAGATTCTCCATGGTCGCTGCCGCAACGGGTACTGCCCCGACCCTCTGCGTGAGCGCTGTTGTACACCCGTCAGGCGTGCGGCCGCGGCATCTGCAGCAGAAGCACATCCAGCGCCAGCCCTGTATTGACTGTGTGCCGAAGGTAACCCTCGATACGGCTTAACGTGCGCAGATAGGCCTGGACATCAACGGGGTGGAACGTACTGGCTGCATCCGCGAGTGTGTCCAGCAGATCGATGTTGGCGCACTGCTCCAGACAGCCGGATTGGGCCAGCATGATGTCGCGCCACCAGCTCGTCCACAGCGCAAGCAGCTTGAAAAGTCGAGTCTGGTTGCGCGCGGCCGCCAGCTTCTGTGCAAAAGCGAGGCGAGCCACGTGGCTGCTGCGGCTAAGCTCCTGCAGTTCCGCCAGCCGCTCGCTCCTTTCCGCCAGCGGCTCAGACTGGTCGATCTGGTCAACTGCCCAGCCCAGGCAACCGTTCGCCAAACGTGCCAGCAGCGCGGCTTGCTGCGCGGACGCTCCCCAGCGTGCCCGCAGCGCCTTTTCCATGACCTGCTCCCCAAGCGGCCGCAACGCCAGAACCTGGCAGCGGCTGACGATCGTTGGCAAAAGAGCGGACCGGTCCAGGGCGGTCAGACAGAGGACCACGTGCGGCGGCGGCTCCTCCAGTGTCTTCAGCAGCTTATTTGCGAAGCTGATGTGAGCTCTGTGCGCGTCCTGAATCAGAAAGACCTTGTAGCGCCCCTCCATCGGGTGCAGCAACGCCTGACGGACGATGTCCCCCGCCTGTTCAGCACGATGAAGACCATTCTCCCTGTCCGGCTCACCGTTGCGGTCGGTCGGCGGCAACAGGATGAAGTCGGGGTGGCTGCCGGACTGCATGAGACGGCATGCGCGGCAACTCGCGCATGCCTGCCCGTCGACTCCTTTCTGGCACAGAAGCGATTGGGCAAAGCTGAGGGCCAGGGTTGACTTGCCCACCTGCTCCGCGCCCACAAACAGGTAAGCGTGGCGCAGCCTGTCATGCCGGATGCCATTCTGCAACAGTTGGACAGCCCACTGATGGCCTACGACCGGCCATTCAGACACTTGTATCTCCCTCTCTCATTTCGTAGCGAGATATCGCGGCATTTTATCATACTGCCAATCGGCGGACAAGCATTCCTGAATCTACGGGTCTTGGGGCCGGGCCAGCAGCGCGCGGCCGCTGTCCGCTGGAGCCCTGAAAAAAGAGGTGCATCCATAAACGGATGCACCTCTTTTGATTGGTCCGGCTGGAAGGTTACTTGATCTCTACGGTGGCCCCTTCGGCCTCCAGCTGCGCTTTGGCGTCTTCGGCGACGTCCTTTGCCACGCCCTGCACCACGGGCGCCGGTGCGCTCTCGACCAGTTCCTTGGCCTCTCGCAGACCAAGGCTTGTCACCGCGCGCACGGCCTTGATGACGTTGATCTTCCTGGCGCCCATATCGGCGAGGATCACGTCAAACTCCGTCTGCTCTTCTACCTCTTCTTCGACTTCAGCCGCGCCGCCGGCCACACCGGCCACCGCCACAGATGCCGCGGCGCTTACGCCCCACGATTCCTCGAGCATCTTCACCAGTTCAGCGGCTTCCAGAAGCGTTAGCTCATCCAGCTGTTCTTTGATTGCATTCAGATCTGCCATTTTTTGGAATTCTCCCTATTGTCTGTTTCTACCTGCTCCCGGTCTCAACGATACAGCGTTGCCTGTAGGTGAGGGTTGAATCCCTCTGTGGACACTCAAGCGGCCTCTGCCTGCGCATCAGCGTGTGCTTTGACGACCCGTGCCAGGCTGACTCCGGGTTCGTTGACGACGCGGGCAAGCTGCGTGGCCGGCGCGATGATCGTCGCCAGCAGTTTGGCCAGCATCTCTTCCCGCGTGGGCAGTTCGGACAAAGCCTCGGCGCCGGCTGCGTCCAGAACGTTCTGCTCCAGGATTCCGCCTTTGATCTCAATGATCTCGTCCAGATCCCCAAGGCCGTCCTTCAATGCCGTCACGCCTCTGCCGATATCTTCACCGACAAATGCGACCGCATTCGGCCCCTCCAACAGCTCGTCCAACGCCTCGGTGACCCCTCTGCTCTCCAAGGCAAGCCGCATAAGCCGGTTCTTCACGACCATATAGGACGTATCCGCCTCTTTGAGGCTGGCGCGCAACCCGTTGATCTGCGTAACGGTGGAGCCGCGATAGTCCGTGAATACGACCGCGGAAGCGTTCTCCAGGTGTGAGGTGTACAGCGCGACGAGTTCTTCCTTCTTCTCTCGACTAATTGCCAATGGACATTCCCCCTTTCTACAGGATTCCTGAGGCGACGTGGGCCAAATCGATCTGAGCCCCCTCCAAACTCCGCCGGGCGCTTCCAACAAAAACGCCCTTGCATTGCAGACAAGAGCGTAACAAGCAACTTATGCCGTAAGACGGCGGTCAGGTCGCTGTGTTCAGCCCTTGGCCGGCTGCGCACCTTGGCGCATTTACTTTCGCAGCGTGAATACCGGCTGTCTACGGAACTGAGTATCGTATGCGGTTGAAACGTGCCAATTCTACCTTACAGTCTCCTGCAACGGCAAACCGGGCCTATGCCGCCTTGAGCATTGAGGCCGCGTTGACATCAACGCGAACGCCCGGCCCCATCGTGCTGGTCAGCGTGACCCGCTTCAGATAGACACCCTTTACAGCCGAAGGCCTCGCGGCCATGATCGCTTCCATCACGGAAGAGAAGTTGTCGAGTATCTGCTCGCCGCTAAAGCTCGCTTTGCCGATCGGCACATGGACATTGCTCGTCTTGTCGACGCGAAACTCCACGCGGCCCAGTCGGGTCTCCTCAATGACACGCGGCAGTTCGTCCGCCTGCACAATCGTACCGGCTTTGGGGCTGGGCATCATTCCCCTCGGGCCGAGCACGCGGCCCAGCCGGCCAACCACCCGCATCATATCCGGTGTGGCCAGTACGACATCAAAGTCAAGCCAGCCGTCCTGGATCCGCTTGGCCAGGTCTTCGCCGCCGACGTGGTCGGCGCCGGCTTCCTCGGCCGCGCTGATGCCATCGGCGCCCGCAAAGACCACAATGCGCACGACGCGACCGGTGCCGTGGGGAAGCGTCACCACGCCCCGCACCTGCTGGTCGGCGTGACGGGGGTCAACACCGGTGCTCAGATGCACCTCCACCGTCTCATCGAACTTGGCAGTGGCGCCGTTCCGCATCAGGTCAACGGCTTCAGTCGGCTGGTACTGCGTATTCCTGTCGATCTTGCTTCGCGCTGCGTTGTAGCGCTTGCCATGTTTGGGCATGTTTCACTCCTTGGTGGTGCAAACGGGGCACAGGCGTGCGCCCCTCCCACTCATGAATTAACAGTTTCTGCAGGGCCGAAATTTAATCTGCAGAAACCGCCTAGTCGACAACCGTTACTCCCATGCTGCGGGCCGTTCCCCTCACCATCTGCATGGCGCTGTCTATGGGGATATTGCCCAAGTCCTTCAGCTTCACCTCGGCGATTTCCCGCACCTGCTGATTGGTGATCTCCCCCACCTTCTCCGTGTTGGGGATTCCGCTGCCCTTATCGATCCCGGCTGCCTTCTTAATCAGCTCGGCCGCCGGCGGTGTCTTGGTAATGAATGTAAACGACTGGTCCTGGAATATCGTGATCTCGACTGGAACGACCTGTCCCATCTGACTCTGTGTACGCGCATTATACTCTTTGCAGAAGCCCATGATATTGACACCGTGCGGGCCCAGCGCCGTGCCTACCGGTGGGGCAGGGTTGGCCTTGCCGGCGGGAATCTGCAACTTTACAACTGCTTTGACTTTCTTCGCCATCTCGCCTGCTTCTCCTTATTACGAATCCCGTTCCAATTGGAGGAAGTCCACCTCCACCGGCGTCTCCCGGTTGAAGAAACTCACCATGACCCGGGCTTTGCCCTTCTCCGGCTCCAGCGTGTCGACCACACCCGTGAATTCAGCAAACGGGCCTTCGATAATGCGGACGCGCTCGCCCACGTCAAAGCTGACCTTGACGCGCGGTTCGTCCGACTCGATGCGGCTCATGATGTGATTCACTTCGTCCTGGCTCAATGGGCTGGGCTTGTTTCCCATGCCGACAAAACTGGTTACACCCGGCGTATTGCGCACCACATACCAGCTGTCCTCATCCATGATCATCTCGATGAGAATATAGCCCGGAAAAACCTGCCGTTCCACCTCACGGCGGATGCCTTCCTTGATCTCGATCTCGGTTTCAGTAGGCACAACAATCTGCAGGATCCGGTCGGTCATGTTCATCGATTCCGCCCGGTGTTCCAGGTTTTTCTTTACCTTGTTCTCCTTGCCCGAATAGCTGTGCACCACATACCACTCCGGTCTCGGGCCGGTTAGCTTCTCTTCAGTGGCTGCGGACGCCTCATCCTCTACCGGCGCAGAACTATCCCCGTCTTCCTGCAATTCAGCGTCGACGTCTGCATTCGTCATGTCGCCCACAAATTCCTCCTTGCGCGTCACATTCCAAAACCGGCTCTTCCTCTACGAAAGAACGCGACTGCGCCACAGATGCTGCCTAAAATACCTGAAGAAAAAGCGTCACCAGATAACTGAAAAACGAGTCTACCGCAAACAGCACAAGCGCGGCGATTGTTGTGACTATCAGCACAACGACGGTCAGGCGGGTACCCTCCTCGCGCGTCGGCCAGGTGACCTTGCCGATCTCGGCGCGAGTCTCCTTGAAGTACCGCACAATTGCGTTATCAGACCTTTGAACAGTTGTTGACCGGCTCACGATTGACTCCGTTTGGTGTGTGAACACAAGAGAATGTTCACAGCGCCCCATATCGTACTTCCTCACTGACCCGCCTGCGGCGCTATCGGCCGTGTTAGGCGGAAAATGACCACCGCGCGGCTGCCGGTGGTCATTCTCTGACAGGCGAGGCAGGACTTGAACCCGCAACCTGCGGTTTTGGAGACCGCCGCTCTGCCAATTGAGCTACTCGCCTAAGATGTCCGCAAGCATTGATCTCCTGCGGACAGATTCAACTTATCCGGAATGTTACTCGATGATCTCGGTAATTGCGCCGGCGGCGACGGTGCGTCCGCCCTCGCGGATGGCAAAACGTCCGCCGGTCTCGATGGCGACAGGTGAGATCAACTCGACATCCATCGTCACATTGTCGCCGGGCATGACCATCTCC
>JAJEDI010000065.1 GCA_022821585.1 Caldilineaceae bacterium | reverse complement strand
TCGTAATGCGACCACCTCGGTTCGTACACTCTCTACCTCGGTCCGTACCCTCTCTACATCGGTTCGTACCCCCTCTACATCGACCTTAGTAGCCAAATGCTCGTATGCGCCTTCCAGTCGAGCAATGCGTTCACCATCAGTCAACCCCTCTTGCGCGGCAACGGGTGTACAAAACACGACAACCAGCAGTAACCCTAGCACGACATGATACAATTTCATCTCTATTCTCTGTTCTCGATCTCGAGCCTTGGCTCCCTGCCTCATTCTGGTACCTGTGTAGTACAAATGTATCACTCTCTACCAGTTTTATCAAGGCTTTTTCAGAGAAATTGTGGACCAGTTTAGGGGTAATCCAGACCATCCGTCCCTCAGCGGGTGCCCGTAGGGGCACCCCTTGTGGATGCCCTTGCTCCTCGCAATCGGCAGTTCACCAAAAACTAAAAACTAACCACTAAAAACTGCAGTTCAAACGCCCTCCAATACCCCCAAACACCGCTCAATCTCCTCCACCGTGTTATAATGCACCAACCCCAGCCGCAGCCAGCCGCCGCTCTCCTCCATGCCCATCCTCTCGCTCAACGACTGCGCATAAAAGTCCCCGTTCCACGCGAAAATGTTCTCCTCCGCCAGCGCCCGCGCCAGCTGCTCCGGCGTCGTCCCCTCCTTCCGCAACGACACCGTCGCCACCCTTCTGTCAAAATCCCCCCGCTCCGTCAGACCGTAAACCCGAACGCCCGGCACGCTCAGCAGACCCGTGACCAACCGTTCCGTCAGCATCCGTTCATACACCCCGATCACCGCCCAGGCCGCGACCAGCTTCTCTCTCCGGCTCTCCGTCGTCGCCGCCCCACCGTACTCGACCCCCAACCCCGCCAGATAGTCGATAGCCGCCGTCACCCCCGCCATCCCTTCATGATTCTGCGTACCCATCTCCCACTTTCCCGGCGGCACATCCCCGGCCGGACGCAAACGGTACGCCTCCAGCCGCTCCCACTGTTCCCGCTTGCCGTAGATCTGCCCGCTGTGCGGACCGAAAAACTTGTACGACGAGCACGCCAAAAAATCACACCCCAGCTCCCGCACGTCGATCAACCCGTGCGGCGCATACTGCACCGCGTCCACAAAGGTCAGCGCACCCACCTCTCCGGCCCAACCAATAATCGTGTCCACGTCATTGATCGTCCCCATAGCGTTGCTGGCGTACCCGACCGCCACCAACTTGGTGCTCCCCGAAATTTGCCTCTGCACATCCTCCATATCCAGCGTCCCGCTCTCCACGTCCACGTCCGCCCACCGCACGCGCGCCCCCCGCTCCTCCGCCGCTAGCACCCACGGCATCACATTCGCGTCATGGTCCAGCCGCGTAACCACCACCTCGTCCCCCGGCCCCAGCTCACGCGCCAGCGACCGGCTCACCTGAAATGTCAGGCTCGTCATGTTATTGCCGAAAACAACCTCATCCGCGTCGCAGCCCAGCAGATCGGCGACCGCCCTGTGCGCCGCCTCGATCACCGCATCGGTGCGTCGGCTGGTCTCGAACAACCCGTGCGTATTCGAATTGCGCCGCGTCATCGTATCGACAATCGCCGCAATCACGCTCTCGTGGACCTGCGTACCACCGGGATTGTCGAAAAAGATCGCCGGTCGGCCGTTGAACGACTCCAGCAACGCCGGAAACTGTCCTCGGACCTTCTCAACATCGAACATGGCTTTCTCCAAGCTCCCGCGCCAGGACGCGGCGCGGGCTACATAACCTTTACTTGATCTTCGGCAATCCGTCGGCCAGCATCCATATCCGCTCACGCCCCATTAACGAGGAAACATCCCCTTGCAATACCCCCAGCAGCGCCTCCGTCAGCTCTGCAAATCCTTCCCCGCCTGCAAGCAGGTCCAGGCTGCCTTCCGAAACAGGCGGCCGCGGCCGCTTCTCGTCCGCCTTCACCGCTACAACGGGGACCGACCCGTCCTTCGGCAGGCTCGCCAGTTCGCACAGCCTGTCGACCGCCGTGGCAAAACTGCCGATCTCATCCACCAGTCCCCGCACCTGCGCCTGTCTCCCAGTCCACACGCGTCCGCCGCAAACTTCCTCGAGCGCGTCCGGCTCCAGTTTCCGCGCATCCGCGACCAGCCGCTTGAAGGTCCCATACGTGTGTTCTATCTGTTCCTCAACTTTGCCCCGCTGCTCTGGCCGCCAGGGAGCGTCGCTCGCATAAAGGTCCGCGTTCTCGCCCCGCTGAACCGGACAGCTCTTCGCACCTACCTTGCTGAACGCCTCGCTGGTAATCAGCTTGGCCATGATCACGCCGATACTCCCTGTGAGCGTCGCCGCCTGGCACACAATCTCTTGTGCCGGCAGCGCCACATAATATCCGCCGCTGCCCGCCACATCCCCCATGTAGGCCACCACCGGCTTTTTCCTGTCTAACAGTGTCAGCTCCCGCCAGATCAGATCGCTTGCCAGCGCCGAACCGCCGCCCGAATCGACGTGCAGCACAACACCCGCCAGGCGCTCGTTCTGAACTGCCGCCCGGATCATCTGCTGAACCGTTGAGCTACCCGCAGTGTTGCTGCCAATGATCGGCAGACCGCCGGGAAAGCGCCGGCTCTTCCCCGTTGTAATCATCCCGCTCAACGAAATAACACCGATCCCCTTCCGGTGCCGCAGCCGGGGACGCCGGTAAAGTGTGCGGCTGGCCTGATCATAGGGCAATATCCGCGCCTCCTCCTTCGTCCCGCCCAGGACCTTCGCCAGCTGGTCTTCGTAGACGGTGTCGTCAACCAGACCCAACGCTACGGCTTCCTTGGCCGTCAAAGGCGCACTATCGATAGCCGCGCGTACCTGCTCTTCGCTCCTGCCGCGACCCCTGCTGATCGCCGTCACCATCTCACCGTACCAGCCGTCCAGCAGCCGTTCCATCTGCTCCCGGTGTGCCGCACTCATCTCACTACGCTCAAAAGTGTCGAACGCAGTCTTCCAGGGAGCCACCTTCACCACCTCCGCCTCGACGCCGATGCGCCGCAACGTCTCAGCCAGAAAGATCGGCTCGGCCCGCAAACCGAGTACCGACCAGTCTGTCTGCGGCGAAACGAAAACACGGTCGGCCGCCGCTGCCATTGCGTACTCGGCACCGGCGCACGTCTCCAGATAGACCACGACCTCCTTCGCCGCTGCGCCGGAACTGGGTTCGCCGCTCCAGCCTCGGAAACGCGCAAAAAGGTCGGCCAGAGACTGGGCCTGCGCCAGGCTGATCTGCGCCCCCTTGACCAGGATCACCACCCCACGCACATCAGGATCCGCCGCGATCCGCCGCAACCCATCGTGCAGCGCCTCCACCGTCAGCGCAGGCTTGCCTCGCGAAAATATGTTGAGAAACCGCGGCCGCTGCGGCGTCCGCTCCAGCAGCGCGCCCGAAAGCTCAAACAACACATAGTCAGCCCAGCTCCCTTTGGACAGCCGCCGCACGCCATTGGCCAGCACGCACGCGCACGCCTGCCACAGCCACGCTATGCCCCGCACTAGCTTTATGAAGCCTCTGCCTATCATACCCATAACGAACCCCCTCCCTGTCCATGCATCATCGCCACAATGTACAGCCCAAATGACGCCCTGCCCCGCATTTTTCGTCACCGCAAAACCATACTATACCCGCACGATCTGCAGGAGAAAAATCGACCCCAGCAAAAGCTGTAGGGGCACCCCTTGTGGGTGCCCTTGCCCACCCCCATACTGGACCGCGCCCGCGCAATGAAGCGCATTGATCCCTGCACTCCTTTCAGGTTATGATGAAATGCAACGGCACTAGCATCCCAGCAACGCACAGCCCATATCCAGGCCAGTACAGTTCACCGCTCCCTATCCTCAACCTGAGGTGCACGTTGGCAGCAGCAGTCGAAGTGCGAAACCTCAATAAACGCTACCGAACCGGGACCTGGGCCAATCGCGACATCACCCTGACCGTCGAGCGCGGCGAGTTGCTCGCCATCCTCGGCCCTAACGGGGCCGGCAAGACCACCCTCGTCCGTCAGATCACAACCGAGCTCCTGCCGACCTCCGGCGAAGTTCGCGTCTTCGGACTCGACGCCGTCTCGCGACCCAACGATGCCAAGGCCCGCATGGGCGTAATCCCCCAGGAGACCAACTTCTACTTCGGTCTCTCTGTCCGCCACCACTTCCGCATCCTCGGCAAGCTGCGCGGTCTGCCTCCATCGACCGCATCCAGCCGCGCCGCACAGCTTGTCTCCGACCTTGGCCTGGATGAACACAAGGACAAGCCGGCCGAACATCTGTCGGGAGGGCTCCGCCGCCGCCTCCTGGTCGGCATCGCCATGCTGGCCGAGCCCCCTCTCCTCGTCCTTGACGAGCCCAGCGTCGGCCTCGACCCCGAGTCCCGCCGCGACCTGTGGGACCTCCTCCGTGAATACCGCCGCAAAGGCGCCACCGTCCTCCTGACAACGCACTCCATGGAGGAGGCCGAAGCCCTCAGCGACAGGGTCGGCATTATCCACGACGGCGCGTTGCTGGCCCTCGACACCATTGCCAACCTCCGCGCCGCCCACGGCTTCGACTTTAAGATTAGCTACCTGGCGGACGGCCGCACCCAGGTCCTCTACGGCGCCAGCGACACCGAACTCCTCCAGCAGGTCCAATCCTTGGGCATTCGTGAATACGCCGTCTCTCGGACAACGCTGGAAGACGTCTACCTGGGCCTGACAGATGGCAAAGGACGGCTCAACGAAGAACAAACCGCCGATGACTGAACCGAACGATTCTGTATCCAACCTCCCCGTATACCCCTACGCGACCGGCGGCTTCGGCAAGTTCATCTCCGATTCGGTCAGCGTCTTCGAGCTCAACTTCATCCCTTCCCTCCAGCACTGGTACTTGACCGTCCTCCTCGCCGTCGCCTTCCCACTGCCCTGGTTCTATGTCACCAAAGCCATTGCCCCCGACGACCCCCAGGTCCTCCGCCGCCTGCTTGCCGGCACCCTCATCTTTGGCGTCGCCTTCTCTGTCGGTATGCTCGTCGGGCAGAACTTTGTAGGCCAACGGTTTACCGGCACGCTCCGTCTGCTCATCACCATGCCGGTCTCCAAGGGCGCCTATATCCTCGGGTCGCTCGCCTACTCCGCAATCTCGGGCGCGATAACCGTAGTCATTCTGCTCGGTTTCGCCCTGGTGGCCGGGATCGACATCCAATTGAGATGGGGATTGGCCCCCTCTCTCGTCCTCACCGTGCTCGCAGTCAGCGGCCTCACACTTTTCTTCGTCAGCTTTGCCCCGTCAGCGCAGGCCGGCAACATCGCTACCGGCCTCCTGTCCCTCGTCCTGGCCGCCCTCTCCCCCGTCTACTTCACAATGGACCAGGCCCCCCTTCTCATGAAGCTGATTGGCTACATCTCGCCTCTCCGCTACGCTGCCGACGCCATCGAAAAGTCGTTGTCAGGCAGAGCAGACGTCTGGGCCGAAATAGCAATTCTCGCTGTTATCGCCCTGGTCTCCATGACCCTCGGTCTCTGGAGAATGCCGTGGAGAGAAAGGTAGCCCCACAAACCTTGGCTTGCAGTCATCTCTCACAGCACAAAAAATGCAATACGCAATACGCAATAGGGAGCAAACAAAGTGTCTCACCAATACACCGCCGCAGTCGTCGGCGCCGGCGTCGGCGGCAGAATCAGCATGGCCGCCCTCTCCGCCTCCCCCCGATTCGACCTCGTCGCCGTCGCCGACATCCAGGCCGAAGCCCGCACTGCCGTTCAGGAGGTGTACCCCGGTGTCCGCACCTTTCCTGACCATGCCGAACTGTTCGCAGCCTGCCCCACCGACATCGTCTGTGTCTCCACCTGGCCCCCTTCCCATCTCGCGGTGACCCAGGCCGCCCTGCAGCTCCCTCTCAAAGGCATCCTCGTCGAAAAGCCCCTGGCGGACACGCACGCCAGCGGCCGCCGGATCCTGGAGCTCATCCGCGCCAGAAACCTGCCCATGGCCGTTCCCCATGGCCTCCTCGTCGCCGACCACAGCACCCAGGTCCTCAAACGCGTTCACGCCGGCGAGATCGGCCAGCTCAAACTCGTCGAAATCCAGTGCGCCGGCTGGGACATCATCAACGCCGGCATCCACTGGCTCGACTTCTTCGTCGAACTGACCGGACGCGAGCCCGTCGAATACGTTCTGGCCGCCTGCGATGCCAGCACCCGCACCTACCGCGACAGCATGCAGGTCGAAACCCTCGCCGTCACCTACGCCCAGACCGCCTCCGGCACCCGCGTCGTCATGAATACCGGCGACTATGTTACCTTCTCCGAACCGGTCGAAAATACGCTTTTCAGGCTGGTCGGCACCCAAGGGACGATCGACTTCTACGGCTGGGAACCCCGCTACCGCATCCTGAACGCCGAATATCCGCAAGGCCGGCTGTTCGAATTCGTTCCGGGCCCAACCATCCTTCACCAGCACCATCTCGAAAATCTCGCCGCGCAGATGGACCGGGCGCAGCCGGACTACACGATCGCCGAGGGATCACTGGCCGCCCTCGAGCTCTGCGAAGCGGCCTACGTCTCCTGTCGCAACGGCGGCGTACCCGTTTCCCTTCCCCTCGACGCCTATACGCCCTCGCCTACCGTCAACTGGCAGCCTGGCCTCCCCTACACCGGCCAGGGCGGCGGTCGCAACGGACGCCGACTACCCCCTCGCCCGCAGCAAAACAACCGGCCGCTCCACCACGCACAATCGGAGGAAGAATAGTGGCACGCTTTGGCATCGTCGGCGCCGGCTGGCGCGTAAACTGGTTCCTGCGCGCCGCCCGCGCCCTCCCAGAGAAACTGCAGGTCGCCGGTCTCGCCGCCCGCCGCCCCCAGCGCGCCTTCGACATCGCCGCCGCTTACGGCGTCAACCTCTACCGCTCACTCTCAGAAATAATCGCCGCCGAAACGCCCGACTTCGTCGTCACCAGCGTCTCCTTGCCGGCGAATCCGACTATCATTCGCCAGCTTGTAGAACAGGATATGCCCGTCCTTTCCGAAACGCCTCCCGCGGCCACCGTCGAAGAAATGACCGAACTTTGGGCTCTGCAGGAGCAAGGCGCCCGCATCCAGGTCGCCGAACAGTTCCATCGCCAGCCCCACCACGCCGCCCGCCTCGCCTTTGCCCACAGCGGCCGTCTCGGACCCATCAGCCAGGTCCAGCTCTCCGCCTGCCACGGCTACCACGGCATCAGCCTCATCCGCCGCTTCCTCGGCATCGGCGCCGAGCACGCCACCGTCACCGCCCGCCGCTTCACCTCGCCCATCCTCCAGGGCCCCACCCGCCAAGGCCCGCCCCTTGAAGAAAAGGTCTCCCAATCCAATCAACTCATCGCAACCTTCGACTTCGGCGACCGTCTCGGCATCCTCGACTTCACCTCCGACCAGTACTTCTCCTGGGTCCGCGGCCAGCGCCTCCTCGTGCGCGGCGAACGCGGCGAAATCATCGACGACAAAGCCGCCTACCTCCAAGACTACCTTACACCCATTCACCTCACCTTCACCCGCCGCAGCGCCGGCCATGAAGGCAACCTCGAAGGCAACTACCTCAAGGGCATCCAGGCCGGCGAAAACTGGTGGTACCGCAACCCCACCCTCCCTGCTGAGCTCTCCGACGACGAAATCGCCGTCGCCGACCTCCTCCTCCGCATGGCCGCCTACGTCCGCGGCGGCGATCCACCCTACTCCCTCGCCGAAGCCTGCCAGGACCGCTACCTCGACATCCTCGCCGCCCAGGCCGCCGACACCGCCCAACCCGTCACTACCCATCCCCAGCCCTGGTCCCAAGCCCTCACCACGCAAAGTTAAGTCTGGATCGCTACATCCCCCAGCCCCTCTCTCCTCACTCCTCTTCACACCTTTCAACCACAAGTTGCCCCTCACTAACCCCTGACCCCCGGCCCCTAGCCCCTGCAGTTCTGGGCGGTCGGGCCTTCGGCCCTCCCTTGTGCAGGGGCTTCGCCCCCGCAACGCCCCCTCTACACCAGCCTCATCCACCGTGCTGCCTCTTCCCCATCATCGTGCCTGCTCGACAGTATTCCCCCCAACCGGTCCCGTCAACACAAACCTCATGCCTGCCCAGCCCCGCCCGGCCGCCATCAAGACCCGCCACCAGCCTACTCGTTGCCAACGCCGCTGGCCCGTGGTTCACCTAGCTGCGATTACGGTACCACGTGACGAACCAAATAATGAGAGATGTCGTCACCCATCCCACCGGAAAGCCCCAACTGAATGGAACGTGCAACGGTTCTGGCAACACGTGAAGGACAATTGAGGCGACGAGGCCCACCGAAACCCACATCACCGCGTATCGCCAATCCTTAAATTGCTCCATCATCTTCTCGACTCGTATCAATCATTGTGTACGGTGACCTGCCCCCGATGTTTGTACCACCCGCTATGTTAGTCCGACAAGCACGGGAACAGGGTCGGCAGGCAAGAGGGCCTCAGGCGCCGGCGCATTGCCGAACTCTCCGCAGCCTGAAAAAAATGCCCCTCAGGAAATTCCAAATTCCCGCCGACACAGGAACCGATATCGAGTAAACCGTCAAGATCGAACCAATTTCTTCAACGGGGCAAAACAATCCTTCGTAGGGGATTCACTGGGACCACACGCTCACAGGGAGACGACATGGACACACACCAACGCATCGCATACGCACAAGTGGCCACAGCCAGCGGCTATCCACCACTGTCTGATCACACAGCTCTACTGTCGAAGGCAAATGAACAGGTCGTATAGCAGCCTGCATCCGTCTATACCGCGCCACCGAGCACATACACAGCCGCGATGATTTGGCCGTCTCCACCACTGGCTGAGCACGGGGAGAATCCAATGCGCCTGCAATCAAGTAACGAAACGCCGAACTCCTCCTTCACTCTCCTCAAGGAGGAACTGAGAAAGCAGATTCCCAGAATATCGCTCCTCGTCGCGCTGGCGCTCATCTACATCGCCATACCCACAGCCGACATGCGCCTGACCGGCCTCCTCCTCACCGGCATGATGACCGCGCCCGTGCTCAGCGCAGGCCTCAACGCCGTCAACCACTACCTGCGCGTCTACATTGGCGAGGGCGTCGCCCTGCGTCTGCGTCACGAACTGTTCGACCATCTGCTGCACGTCCGTCTTGCCGAGCTCAAGCAGTTCACGAGCGGAGAGCAAGTCATTCGTCCGACTCGCAGCCGCGGCAGAATCGGCGAAGACTATGTCAGCGAACACCTGCTGCTGACCTGCCCTCAATACCGCTAGATTTACTCTCATCTCACCCAATCCACATAGAGTTGACTTGACTGCAATAGTCCGCGGTTACGTGCCGCAACACCGTCAAATGTCCCGAACAAAGAACGACAGCTTCAGTATTGGCATAATACTGGTACGAAAATAGCTCGTTGCGACATGCTGATGACATACGAGAATGGTATATTGCAAGTTCGTCAACTTTGGGCTTGGGGCCCATATGTGGTCCGTACACTCTTACGTTAATAGGGTGAATGCTCGTTAAGCCCAAAAGAGATTTGACAATTCTGGCCGGTGCCCTGGCTTTCTGCGTGATTTCCGCCATGCTAAAGAAAGCGCCCGCCGCGGCTCAAGAGCAGACGGGTATCGGACCTTGCTTCTTCCAAGACGGCTGGGTTTTTAGTCTTTACGGCGATCTGCAAGGTCCGTACGCCTCTCAGAGTGCATGTGAAGCAGCGCGCGCAGCACTTTCCTGACACCGCCACACCAACTGTAACGTCAACACCTACGGCCAGACCGACTCGACCGCCGGTTCAGAGGAGTACGCCGACGGCTACATCCACGGCTGGGGTACCAGTGCCGGTTCAGGGTGATGGGCCGACGGCTACGCCGACAGCTACGCTGATGTCCGCGCCGGGTCAGGGAACGACTACACAGACGCCAACGCCGGTGCTGTCCGCGAATACGGATGCTTCCACCGGGCGCCAGCATGGAGATATGGAGTGCTTGCCGAACCATGCGGGCCGGCCCCTGGCAATCTGTCCGAATGGCGGCGTGTACCTGTTCGGCGCTCCGTCCTATGAGATGATTCCGGTGGTGGACGGGATTCTGGTCGTGTCATCCTACGCCGACGGCAAGCCATATGTCTTTTTTCTGCGGGGCGATGAAGTTGAAATCATACACTGGTAGATACCGGGAAGCGAGTCGGGTCAGTTTGCACATTAGACTGGCAGCCCCCCCCCGGTGCCAACGTCAACACTCCCACCCGGCACGCCAAAAAAACTCTGAGGGGAACTCTGGAATGAATGAGTCGGCTGCCGGCACGGTCCGCAGACAACAGTCGGCGTTGAGGATTTCAGGGAGGTCCGCCGTGAAATTCAGCGCAAGGATTCCGGCAACGAAGCGGCGTGCCGTTCTACTTTGGGCCGCTATTCTGGCGGTATTCTCCGCACCCTTCTTCCTGACGAGTGGCAAAACCTACGCCCAGAGCGAGATCAGGGCAACGCAGACGCCGAACGCAACCTCTTTCAGTGCGCCGGAACTGACCGCGACCGCGGCCGGCGACGCCATCGAGCTCACTTGGACCGCGGTACCCAATGCGGCCAGGTATGTACTCTTCACGCAACTCGTTGACAACCCCGGCTGGCAGCAACTGGACGAAGGCGATCTCACCGCCACGTCGCACCGGCACCGCGGCCTTGTGCCCGGAACGACCTACCAGTACGCGGTGCGGGCAATCGACGCCCACGGGCAGCCGCTTGGCCCCTGGTCGAACTTTCCGACCGCAACCGCACTTGCGGCGACAGGGGCCGCGACGTCAACGCCCACGGCAGTCCCGACCACGCCGTCCGTGCTCTCCACGCCGGCGATGACCGCGCAGGCGACAGAACGCGGCGTGGAGCTGCGCTGGCAAGCCGTACAGCACGCAGTGCGCTACGAGCTGATGGTGTGGTGGGACCCGTTGCCCGACTGGAAACCCATCGGCGGCGGTAACCTGACCGGCATTTCCTATACGCACAGCGACGTCACCGCGGGGACCAATTACTTCTACACTATCCGCGCCGTGAACTCGGCGGGCGAAACGAGCGGCTGGCTGCAGGACTATCCGACTGCAACTGCGCTGGCAACGACGGAGGCCGCGAAGTCAACGCCCACGGCAAACCCGACCACGCCGTCCGTGCCCTCTACGCCGGCGATGACCGCGCAGGCGACAGAACGCGGCGTGGAGCTGCGCTGGGAAGCCGTACAGCACGCAGTGCGCTACGAACTTTTTGCCTGGTGGGACGGCGCGCCCGACTGGAAACGCATCGGCGGCGACGAACTGACCGGCATTTCCTATACGCACAGCGACGTCACCGCGGGGACCAATTACTTCTACACTATCCGCGCCGTGAACGCGGCGGGCGAGACGAGCGGCTGGCTGCAGGACTATCCGACTGCAACTGCGCTGGCAACGACAGGGGCCGCGACGTCAACGCCCGCGGCAAACCCGACCACGTCGGCGGCGCCAGACCCGGTTGAAGAAAGGGCGGCGCTGGCAGCACTCTACAGGGCAACGGACGGGGCCAACTGGAAACACAACGATAACTGGCTGACCGGCGCGCCGCTTGGGACCTGGCACGGTGTCTTCACGGACGAAAACGGACACGTGACAGAGCTGCGCCTGGATCAGAACCGGTTGCGCGGGTCCCTCTCCGCTCTGAACGCGCTCTCCCATCTGACAACGCTCTACCTCTATGAGAACCAGCTGACCGGGCCGATCCCTGAACTGAGCGCACTCTCCAACTTGAAATATGTGTGGCTGAGCGACAACCGGTTCAGCGGACCGATACCCGCTCTGAACAGCCTCACGAACCTGAGCTATCTGAACCTCTCAGACAACCGGTTGACCGGGCCGATCCCTGATCTGAGCGCACTCACCAACTTGCGGCAGCTGATTCTCGGTTCCAACCAGTTAACCGGGTCAATCCCTGATCTGAGCGTCCATACCTACCTGTGGAACCTGAATCTCTCAGATAACCTTCTGACCGGCCCGATACAGGCTCGGCGCCTTCCACCCGATTTGTGGAATTTGGTCCTCGATAGCAACCAGCTGACCGGGCCGGTCCCCGATTTGAGCACACATACCAACCTGAACTATCTGCGCCTCAATGACAACCAGCTGACCGGGTCAATCCCCGGCCTGAGCGCACTCACCAATCTTACGGGTCTTTACCTGGGCGGCAACCAGTTGACCGGGTCGATCCCTGACCTGAGCGCACTCACTGAACTCAGGAATCTTTCCCTCTATTCCAATCAGCTGACCGGGTCAATCCCCGACGTGAGCACACTTACCGAGCTGGCCTATCTGCGTCTCGACTACAACCGGTTGACCGGGCCAATCCCCGACCTGAGCGCGCTCACCAAACTTACGGGTCTTCTGCTCGATTTCAACCGGTTGACCGGGCCGATTCTCAATCTGAACCATCTCACGAGGCTGACGTCTCTGTCGCTCAGGTACAATCAGTTGACAGGGCCGGTGCCGGACCTGTCTGCCCTGACCAACCTGACGTCGCTGACCCTCAGAGGCAATCAGCTGTGTCTTCCGCAAGGCTTTAGCTTGTCCGGCGCAAGTCAGGTTGTGACCGAGCACCTGAACAATCTCAATCTGCCGGCCTGCACAGCCGCCGAACTGGCTCTGACGCCGGGCGTGCCGCAAAACCTGACCGCGACCGTCGGTGACGGTCAGGTCACGCTCACGTGGAGCGATGTGGCGAACGCCGCCGGTTACGAACTGCGGGTGTGGGACAGCATCAACCGCGAGTGGGGCGGCATCGGCGGCGACCTGCGCGTTACTTCCCACACGCACACGGTACTGAAGGACGGCAGGAACTACTACTATCAGGTCCGCGCCCGCGACGTCAACAGCGTACGCGGCGCATGGTCGGAGCAGGTGTACGCGGCCGTGGTTACGCCGCGGTATCCGCCTCCCCCCTCGTCGCTCGGACTTGACATGCTTTATCAGAAGTACCTGGAAACGAACGGGGTGGCCGTGGTCGCCCCCAGTGATGTGTCCGACGTGAAAATGGCCCTGGCGCGGGAGACCATTACCGGTATGCTCTCCAACCGGGCAGACCTGCTCCAGACCATGGCCGCCAACAATATGATCATCTTTATCGAGATCGACGACATAAGGGGAGTTGCCTATAAGGTTCCCGGCGAGTGGGAGGCTTATGTGCGGGCGAATGACCCGCACTGTGAGAATCTCATCCATGAATTTGCTCACGTGATCCACTACGCGCTTGAGGATCAAACCGGTGGCCCGGCGTTCAACGCAAGACTCCTGAGTTTGTACCAGTCTGCCTTGAACGCCGGACTGTGGGAGGGCAGGTACGCGTCAACAAACGCCGTCGAATACTGGGCTGAGACAGTCAAATACTGGCTCTGGGGTTATTCGCCGTACACAGGCTATGCGACGCTGGCGGACTACGATCCGGCAATTGCTAGGCTGATTGAGAAGGAGCTTGGCGGCGCTACGGTTCCCGCCGCCTGCAAGCCGTGAACTGTGGGGGGTTGGAGAGTTGAAGAGAACGCCGGTCGCATCACGAGCGAATCTGTGCGCGATGTCCTGCTGGCCGAGACGGATCGCATCGAGCGCAAGGCTGCGAAGTTGGCGCAGGCCTCAGGGGGTAGACCATAACCACAGAAGAGCGGATTGTCCGGCTGGAAGGCGAAATCGGACACATGGCAACGAAGGCGGACATCTACGTGGTGCGCGGAGAGTCGGAGAACTGTCTGCAACGATCAACTGACGCATGCTCTTGGTCGCGAGCGCGATCCAGCCGACAGGAATTCGACCACCGCACCGCTGCGAAAAACAGACACGCTTGTGGCCGGCAGTACACACCCCGGATGGCGCCGGCATTGGTGCCGGCCAAGTGCCCAGATTCAGTCCCGGTTCTGTGCAGGTGTCCAGATCGGCGTCTGGGCCTGTGCTCGCCGGCGTCCGCGGCAGACGGCCGCGGCTTCTAGGAACGAAGCGTACGCAAGGACCGACCGGAGCGCACCTGCTTCTACCGAAAAAAGAAAGGGACGGGTGCATCCCAAAATGGGGGTGAACAGTCGCATAGCTCTGGAGGCAACCAAGCCACGGTCAGATCACTTTCCAATTGCCTGCAAATGAAGTGGTGTTTCTCACTCCTCTCCTTTGGGCGGTCGGGCCTATTCGGCCCTCCCTTGGGCGGGGGCTCCGCCCCCGCAACGCCCCCGGCCAACAACATGCCTCGTCGACCGTGTGTCGACATCAGTGACGGGTGCCTGATCGAAGGTGTCCGGCCAGACCACGTCCCGCCCGTCCCATCAGATCGCCGTAGTGCCGGCCTTGTGCCTGCCCTCCCACCCTCCCCAACTGACGGACTCCACCGTACTGCCAGGCCTGGCGCCTGCACTGCGTCTCGCCCAAAGACGGCAAACAACGCCTGCCAGCCAGCGATTGCACAACAGATCACAGAGGGCGGCGCCGACTACGTTCTGGCGCTCAAACAGAACTGACCGCAGTTGCATGAAGCTGTCGAGACCATGTTCACACTGGAGAAACAGAACGAATTTGCCGATGTTGCCCACGATTTCCACCAAACGATAGAAAAGGACCACGGTCGCATCGAAACCAGGCGCTGTTGGGTTATCTCTGCCCCTGAATTCCTCGCCTACATGGACCCTGACCAGGAGTGGTCACAACTGCAAAGCCTGGTCATGGTCGAAGCCAAACGACAACTGCCAGAAGCCACTTCGTATGCAACTCGATACTTCATCTCCAGCTTGTCCCCCAATGCCAAATTGCTCCTGACTTCCACCCGTAGTCACTGGAGCATCGAGAACGCTGTCCACTGGGTCTTGGATGAGGACGACAGTCGCATCCGTCAGGGCCATGCACAGCACAATCTGGCTATCTTGCGCCGTCTGGCTCTCAACCTCCTGCGCCGAGAGAAAAGTGCCAAAATCGGTATTGCCGCCAAACGTAAACGAGCCGGTTGGAAAACTGACTATCTCCTCAAAGTTCTCTCCCAATAAGATGCGTATGCCCTGCCCCGACAGAAATTCGTCCCCCTGTGGGCGCCTTTAGTGTGCTATAATAGTGACCGCACTCGGACGAAGTGGCCCTGGACCAGGCAAGTCATGACTCTTGCCAAAAGAAAATCCGACAACCAGGGAAGGCAGCTGTAGGTCACTGATTTGCCGAAAGTCTGACTGCCCTTAACGGATCGAAGACGGCGAGGAACAATTCGCGAAGTCAAACAGCTTCAGAAAAAAAATCGTTTAGGCGCGACATTTGCAGACATAAATCCTTTCCAACCCAAGGCAACTGTATCGCATTTGGCCAGAGTCTCGCTTTGCTGCCTGGCTCCTGTAGGCGCCCCCCTTGTGGGCACCCATCAAGGCCCACAAGAGCGTCAAAATTTTGATGAAACGGTCCTGCAACTGCGTCCTTAGACAGTCGACGCCGCTCAGTGTATAATCACCACCGGTTCTAAGTGGACGGCCCAACACTAAAACTGTCCACTGCAGACAAAAATCCAGACCAATGGCAAAAATACTTCTCGTCCACCCACTCTTCCTCAGCCTCAATCCCGAAGAGCAGGCCCTCCAAAGCCCCTACTTCCCCCTCGGCCTCCTCTACCTCGCCGGCTACGTGCGCGACCAGGGCCACGAAGTCGCCGTCTTCGACGGCACCTTCGAAGAACACGCCAGCGCCTTCACCGCACGCCTGGCCGCCGAAAAACCCGACCTCGTCGGCATCTCCGCCGTCCTGCCCCTGCGCGATATGGCCCTCACCCTCGCCGAGGACGCCAAAGCCGCCGGCACTCTGACCATCCTTGGTGGCCCCGATCCCACCAAAGATCCCACCTACTATCTCCAGTTCCCCCAGGTAGATATGGTCGTCCACCACGAGGGCGAGCAGACCCTCGACGCCCTGCTCCGGCTCATCGACACCGGCCCCCTCACACCCGATCTGCTGGCCGATGAACCCGGTATCGCCTACCGCGACGCCGCCGGCGCGCCCGTCGTAAACCAGCCGCGCCCTCCCGTCGAAAACCTCGACGAGCTGCCCCTCCCCGCACGCGACCTCATCGACATGGACCGCTACCTCGACACCTGGCGCGAAGAAAACGGCTACTCATCCCTTACCATCTCCACCTCCCGCGGCTGCCCCTATGGCTGCGACTGGTGCCGCGACTCCGTTCACGGACAGGCCTTCCGCCAGCGCTCACCCGAGAGCGTCGCCGCCGAAATGAAGCAGCTCAAAGAGACCTACGATATCGACCGCCTCCGCGTCGTCGATGATGTCGACGGCATCGAGCGCGAATGGGTCGAAGGCTGGGCCGAAGCCGCCGCAGCTGCAGACGCCGCCATTCCCTTCGAGGCCCTCTACGACCTCGAACGCCAGGACCTGCCCATGCTCGATGTGCGCGACACGTTGTGAAAAAAGCGCAATCAGTACCTCCCCACCGTGAGTGGGGCCCTACACGCACCACCGGACGACGCGGCTGCCGGGAACTGAAAATTGAAGGACTTCTTCTCAAAAGGCTCCCCCTTCCTCAGTCACCCCCTGCTGACCGCCGAACGAACACGCCATGAGATCGATTTCCTCGTCAAAGCACTGCCGCTTCACCCTGCTGCCCGCGTCCTCGACATAGGCTGTGGCTTCGGCCGCCATAGTGTCGAACTGGCCCGCCGCGACTACCACGTCCTCGGTATCGACCCCGCAGCAGCTATGATCAGAGCGGCCCGGGAAAACGCGCAAGAGGCAGGTGTCGATGTCGAATTCCAGCAAGTGGCCGCAGAAGGCTATTTCGCCGCCGAACCGTTCGACGCCGCCCTCTGCCTCTTCACAACCTTTGGACAGATTCCGCCCGCCTCAGATGAAGACAACCGCGACCTCCTTTCCACCGTCTTCAACTCTCTGAAAGAAGGTGGCCGCTTCGCCCTCGAACTCCCGCAAAAACAACCCGCGCTGGACGCACTCAAACCGTCCGACCGCTTCGGCGGCAACACCAGCTACGCAGAGGTCCGGCGCAGCTACGACGCCGGCACCGGCATCGTCACCGAACAGTTCCACATCGTCTCCCCCGATAGCGCACAGGATTTCCACCTGCGCTATCGCCTGTTTACGCAACAAGATGTCACCGGCCTCCTGACCGCAGCCGGTCTGCAACGCCTCAAGAGTTATGACGGCTACACCGGCGCCGACCTGACCGACGACAGCCCCGCGATGCTTTTCATTTGTGCCAAATGACCCCCAATTGGCTCACCCCCGACCTTCTCAATCTGCTCCTGCAGGGCCTCCTGCTCACCGTTGTCCTGACCGCCGTCACCGCCGCACTCGCGCTCGCCCTCGGCGTCGCCGCCGGCACAATGCGCATCTCCGGCAACCGCTTCGCCGCCGCCCTCGCCGTCCTCCACGTCGAGACGCATCGCAACCTGCCCGCCCTCGTCCTCATGATCATCTGGGCCTTCGCCCTGCCCAACCTCTTCCCGGCCGAATTGAGGCGCTCCATCTTCTTCGATAACGCCTTTCTCAACTGGCTCAGCAGCTGGAGCGGGCTCTCCCTGCCCTACTATACGCTCGCCGCCGGCGTTGCCCTGGTCCTCAACACCAGCGCCTACCTCGCAGAGCTCTTCCGCGCCGGCGTCGGCGCCATCCCCCAGCAACACGTTGACGCCGCCCGCACGCTTGGCGCCTCGCGCCTCAAACTTTTCTGGAAAGTCCTGCTGCCACAGGGCCTCCGTACCGCATTCCCGGCCATCTCGACCCGCCTCATCCACCACCTCAAAAACACAGCGCTTGCCGCCTTTGTCGCCACCCCCGAATTCTTCCACAGCGCCCAAACCGCCATCACCCGCACCTTCCTGGCGCTGGAATTCCTGATGCTAGCCGCCATCGTCTATCTCCTGCTCGCATTCGCCTTCTCCGGGCTCCTGCGCTGGGTGGAGAAACAATGGCTCGTCGCCGGAGGCTGACGGTGCCGGCTTTTACCCTCTGTCCTCCTGTTCTGATCGCCAATGAGTGAACACATATCCTTCCTGATCGAAAAACTGCCTGCCCTCCTGTTCGGGTTCTCAGGCCAGCGGCCCGGTGGGCTCGTCCTCAGCCTCATCCTCGCCGTGCTCGCCGTCGCCGTCGGCTTCTGTCTCGCCGTGCCCGTCAGCAGCGCCGAACGTTCACGCTGGCGCCCGCTCCGCTGGTGCGCCGTCGCCTACGTCGAGTTCTTCCGCGGCATACCGTTGATCCTCTTGCTGGTGCTCGTCCATCAGGGCGTCGGCGGCGTACGCTTCGGGCTAAACTGGAGCCCCCGCACTTCCGCGCTTGTCGCCCTGGCACTCTATTCCAGCGCCTATCAGGCCGAAATCCTGCGCGCCGGACTCGCCGCCGTACCCCCGGAGCTCGTGGAGTCCGCCCGCCTCATGGGCAGCCGCCCCCGCCAGGTCTACATCCTCGTCAAGTTGCGTTACGCCCTCCGCGTCATGCTGCCCGCATTCACCGGCCAGGCAATCAGCCTCTTCAAGGACACCTCCGTCGTCGTCGTAATCGGTGTCGCCGAAGTCATGACCGTCGCCCGCATGGCGCTTGGCGCCGACGTCACCAACGCGCCCTACTGGGTAACCATGTATACCTTCGTGGGCATTCTCTATTTCGCCCTCGCCTTCACCCTTTCCCGCCTCTCCCAACGCTGGGAAAGGCGCAGTCGACCATCGGATCTTGCCCATTCTTTTTTTAGCTACTGACGCAAACCCGCCGCGCCCTGCACTCGAACCGTCCGCAAGGAATTGCCATTGAACAAGACCTGCGCGTCCGATTCTACGCATGGAATGCGCAGCGCAAATGCGTACCGCTGCTTACATATAATCTGTTCCCGATTGTGTTACGATTGAACGAATACGCTGCTCGCGCCAAGGCAACCACGTATGCTCAGGCGGCTCTACGAAATTACTGCGGCGCAATGTAGAGCCCTTCTGGGAATCGCCGCCGGTTTTGCTGAACCTGGTTGCCATCTGATACACTTCCCACAAGGAACAACATTCAATGAAGAATGCAACCCAACTTATCCTCTTACTTATTCTCGTCGCCTTTCTGCTGGCCGCATGTCAGGCTATTCCTGCAGCGCCCGCTGGCGACGGTCTTTCCCTGGCCGATGAAATAGCCGCCCGCGGCACCGTGCGCATCGGTGTGCGCAATGACAATCCCCCCTTGAGCTTTGTCACTGAAGATGGTGAATGGGTCGGCTTCGATGTCGACCTCGCCCACGCCATGGCCGCCCAGTTGGGCTTGGAGCCGGAACTGGTCGTCGTTGACGGCACCACCCGCATCAGCTTCCTCCAGGAAGGTCGCGTCGACATTTCGATCGCCAGCATGAACCACACCCGCAAACGCGACGACGCCATCGACTTCAGCATCACCTACTTCTGGGACAATCAGTCCTTTCTCATTCGCACCGGCGAATTCACCTCCATCGATGAGCTGATGGGCCTCAAAGTGGCTGCCAACGCCGGCAGCTCCGCCATCCCCTCCTGGATCGCCTACAGCGAAACCCAGGGCGGCCCGGCCCCTGAAATCGTCGAATTCAGCGACAAGCTCGCCGCCATGCAGGCCCTCCGTGACGGCGCCGTCGAAGGCTACACCGAAGACAACATCACCATGTTGGCCCTCGCAGCCGGCGACCCCGCCCTGGAGCTCCTGCCCGGCGGACACAATCCAGTCCAATTCGGCATCGGCGTGCCCAACAACCAGTCCACCTGGCGCGATCAGATCAACTACGCCCTCCAGGAGCTCTGGAAGTCCGGCGAATACCACCAGATCTACACGCGCTGGTTCGAAGGGCCGGATGCGCCCATCCAGCTGCCCTTGGGCGGTCAAATGGAGATCTGGCCGGAATAAGACCCGTTACCGGTTCCCGGCCTCGGTCAGCTCGCGGTCGCCTCGACCATGCACATTGCAGAGCAGGGCCCGCGACCGCAGACCTATACTGGCAGTTGAACTATGACTACCGTCTCGCTGTACAACCTTTCCCTTGCCTTCCCCGCAGGCCCTTCCGTCCTGCACGACGTCTCACTGACCGTCGCACAGGGGGAACTGATGGTCCTGCTCGGCCCGTCCGGCAGCGGAAAGACCACTATCCTGCGCTCCATCGCCGGGCTGCTGCGCCCTACCGCAGGCGATATCCGCTTCGACGAGCGCACCGTGCTCGATGTGCCTCCCGAGAAACGCGGCGCCGTCATGGTCTTCCAGGAACATGCTCTTTTCCCCTTCATGGACGTAGGCGCAAATGTCGCATTCGGCCTCAAAATGCGGCGGATCGATGCAGCTACGACCCGCCGCAAGGTCGCCCAGGCGCTGGCAGCCGTGCAGCTGGCCGGCTACGAGGACCGCCGCCCCGATGAGTTGTCCGGCGGCCAGCGCCAGCGCGTCGCCCTCGCCAGGGCACTGGTCGTCGAGCCGCGCGTACTCCTGCTGGACGAACCCCTCAGCAGTCTCGAACCGAGCCTGCGCGAGGACCTGCGCGGGATCATCCGTTCCCTCCAGCAGCAGGCCGGCATCACCATGATCTTCGTCACCCACGATCAGACCGACGCCGTCGCCGTCGCCGACCGCATCTGTCTGCTCATGCAGGGCGCCGTGCGCCAGATCGGCGAGCCCCGCAGCTTTTTCGAACGGCCTGTGGACAGTGAAGTGGCCCGCTTTTTCGGCGGCATAAACTTTCTGCCCGGCATCAAGCGCGGCCGTATCGTCGAAACCGACCTCGGCCCGCTCGAAGTGGACGACACCGAAAGACCCGATGGCGATGTGCTCGTCACCATTCGCCCCGAAGCCGTCGAAGTCGGCAAAAACGGCCACAACAACCTGGTGGGAATGGTCGAGTCCTACAGCTTTCACGGCTTGGTCGCCCGTTGCGGCGCCGGCATCAGCGACACCCAGCTGCAACTCACCGTGACGCCCTATCAGCGCTTCCACCGCGGCGAAGAAATCCTCCTGCATCTGCCGCGCGAACGGATCCATCTCCTGCCCGTTGAGAACGGCCGATGAGCAGAGAGGCGCCCCTGTGGCCAATCGCCGGCGCCCGCGCCATAATCGGCCTGCTGTGGCTCTTTTCCCTGCGCTGGAAGCTGCCGCCGGACTTCATGCCCGCCCACGGCCGCGGCCTCATGGACTGGCTGCAGCTGGAAGTGGCCCATGCCGCCTTCCCGCTCTACGGCCTCTTCGTCGAGCAGGTCGTACTATCGAACTTTACGCTCTTCGCCTGGCTGATCTTCCTTGCGGAGCTGGCGGTAGGCCTCAGCTTGCTGACCGGAGCATTCACCCGCCTCGGCGCACTGCTGGGCTTGGGACTCTCAATAAACCTTGGCATCGGCCTCCTCGACGTCCCCGGCGAATGGCCCTGGAGTTACGTTATGCTCGCAATGTGGCACGGGCTTTTCTTCGTCACCGGCGCCGGCCGCGTCTGGGGCTTCGACGGGCTGAGAGCCCGCAACTGAGGCCTTCAACCGTTCCAAATGACCACGACTCTTTACCCGGGAAGCTCTGCCCTGTGCTGCCCGAAGAGTTCGGTTCACAATCAGCTATCAGCGGGAGGGCCGTCGCCCGCATCTGACCGTTGAAGACGGCAAACGGAACTCTGTCGCATGACCATCCTGCTGGCCCTTGCCGCCGGTTTAATGCTCGGCTACCTCCTCGAGAGAGGCGACTTCTGCTTCCACAGCACCCTGCGTGGCCTGATCCGGCGGCCGCCGCAACTGGACCTGCTCCGCGCCTATCTGCTGACGCTGCTCATCGCCATCCCCATCGTGCAGGGCATGATCGCGCTCGGCTGGATCACCCCCTGGGTAGCGCCCTGGGCCTGGCAGGCCAACCTCGTCGGCGGCCTCATATTCGGCGCCGGCATGGTCATCGCCGCCACTTGCGTGACCGGCATCTTCTATAAACTCGGCCACGGCATGCTCGGCACGCTGGTCGGCCTCGCCACCTGGTCAATCGGCGACCTGCTCGCCTGGCGCGGACCCTTCAACTCCCTCAGAATCGCCTTGAATGAAAATCCGGTGGCCACGGACGGAAAGTCAACCACGCTCCTGAATCTGCTCGGCGCCCCCTTGGGAACCGGTCTGGTCATCCTGCTGCTGGCCGCCGCCGCACTGTTCCTCTGGCGCAGCCCCCGTCCCCAAAAGGGGAATTACTGGTCATGGCTGCCCCTCGGCATTTCCGTTGGGCTATTCACAGGCTTCGCCTGGCTACTTGCCCGTGCCGGCGGCGCAAACTATACCTTCGGCACATCACGCGTGCCAACGACGCTATTTGAAAACCTGTTGAACGGAGGTGACACCGGCAATCCGTGGATTCCTGTGACGCTGTTAGCCCTGCTGCCCGGCTCCTTCATCGCTGCCCGCCTCGCCGGCACCTTTTGGGCAAGGGGAGAGACATCGGGCCGCTATGCACAGCTGGCCGTAGGCGGCCTCCTGATGGGTGTCGGCGCCGGCATCTCCGGCGGCTGCAACCTGGGCCATTCCCTGGTCGGCGTCCCCCTACTGAGCCTCGGCAGCATTACCACCACCCTGGCAATGCTCGTCGGTCTGTTTCTGACCGACCGCGCCGCAGGCTTGCTCGACTATCTGACGCCCCGCCTGAACAGGACCGCCCCCGGCACGTCAACGCTGGGCTGAATATCGCGTAACGAACACTGAACTAATACAGGAGCATCGAAATGGGTCAGGAACAGAACACAGCTCGACAGGCCACCGCCATTCTGCGCATTACGCTGGGCGTGATACTGATTGTCACCTGGTTTAAAAATCTGCAGGATGGAATCTACACAGCCGATGGCATCGTCGGTCTCTTTAACTACCTCTTTAACGACAACGGCGGCGGACCCGCCTTCTATCGGGCGCTGATCAACGGCACAATCCTCCAGGTGCCCGGCCTCTTCGCCGTCTTTCAGCTGGTGGGAGAGTTGCTGCTGGGCCTCGGGTTGCTGGTCGGCCTTTTCACGCCTCTGGCTGCCCTCGGCGCCGCCCTCTTCTTCTTTAACCTGTTTCTGGCCTATCTGGGCGGAAACGACTGGATCTGGACCTACGTGCTGCTCACCGTCTCCGCCTTGGTCGTGGCCCTGGCCCAGTCCGGCCGCGCTTGGGGACTGGATAGCCTGCTCCTGCGCCGGTTGGGAGAACCCCCGGGCGGCCCCATCTGGTAGCGTAGTCTGAACCTGGCGCGCGGTTTGTCCATGCAGAATCTGCCGTCAGGTTACGAAGTCGTATTCACAGAAGAAGCAACGCACGCCTGCTGCCGCCTCCTTGCCCCGAGCGAGAGTTGAACTGGCAACCGCAGACAGGAATCCGAAGGCTGAAACTCTCGCATGACAGTTCTTCAACTTATCTACATCATTGGCGCGTCTCTTCTCGCCGTCTATGGCCTGCAGGCGCTCCTTCTGACCCTCATAGCCCGGCGAACGCTCTTCGACGCCGAACCGCCCCCGGCTCCCGACATACGGGACTACCCATCCGTAACCGTTCAGCTCCCCGTCTTCAACGAACGGCACGTCGTCCGCCGCCTCATCGACGCCGTCGCCGCCTTCGACTGGCCCGCAGACCGGCTTCAGATCCAGATCCTCGACGACTCGACCGACGATACCAGCCAGATCATCGCCAACTGCATCGCCTACCATCGCCGCAGTGGCATCGACATCAGCCAGCACCACCGCACCGTACGCAAAGGCTACAAAGCCGGCGCCCTGCGCGAGGGGCTCACCCACGCCCGCGGCGAATTCATCGCCATCTTCGACGCCGACTTCGTGCCCCCGCCCGACTTTCTGCAACGCACGATTTCACCCTTTGAAGATCCCGAGGTCGGCTGCGTCCAGGCCCGCTGGGGCCATCTCAACGCCAACGTCTCCCGCCTGACACTGGCCCAGTCCCTCGGCATCGACGGCCACTTCGTCGTCGAACAGAGGGCCCGCAACGAGCTGGGCGCGCTGCTCAACTTCAACGGCACCGCCGGCCTCTGGCGCCGCTCCTGCATGGACGAAGCCGGCGGCTGGCAAGAGGATACCCTCACCGAAGACCTCGACCTCAGCTACCGGGCTCAACTTTGCGGCTGGCGCGTCGCCTACCTGCCGGACGTGATTGTGCCCGCCGAGATCCCCGTCTCTGTCGACGCCTTCAAACGGCAGCAATTTCGTTGGGCCAAGGGCAGCATGCAGACGGCACGAAAACTTTCCATCGCCGTCCTCGGCTCCGGGCAGCCCCTGTGGCGCAAGGTGCTCGGCATCGCCCATCTCACAGGCTACGCCGTCCACCCGCTCATGCTCCTCAACCTGCTCTTCCTGCTTCCAATGATGTCCTCATTCAGCCCCGCCCTGAGAATCGCCTCCCTCTTCTCCCTCACCGCCATCGGACCCCCGCTCATGTACTGGACCGCCATGCAAAGCCAGGGCGTCTCCGTCCGCCAGCGCATTCGCCGGCTCTTTGTGCTGCTGGGGCTGGGAACCGGCCTCTCCGTTAACAATAGCCGCGCCGTCTTTGAGGCGCTTCTTGGCGTCCGCAGCGCCTTCAAACGCACGCCCAAATTCGCCGTCACCCGCGCCAATAAGGACTGGCAGACCAGCGCCTACGTCCTCCCCAGCGACCCCACCGTCTGGGCCGAGCTCGTCCTCGCCGTCTACGCCAACGCGCTCCTGGTCTATAGTCTCCTCAACGGTTTCTGGTGGCTTTTCCCCTGGCTTTCCCTCTACGCCGGCGGCTACACCTACATATCCTACCTGTCCATCCGCCAGGCCTGGGAAAGACGCGGCGCACTGCGCCATGAACTGGCTGCCGTGCGGGAGGCGGGAGATTGACCGCCCAGAACGAAGAAGCAGCGCCAAGAGTAGGTAGCGAGCCTTCCTTTCCCGACGACCCGTCCCTACCGGAAGGCGGCCCCCTCCTTCCGCCCTCCATCCAATCGCAGGTCGACAATCCCTCCCGCCGCGCCCTGCTTGTCATGGCCAAACAACCCATCCCCGGCCGCGCCAAGACCCGCCTCGTCCCGCCCCTCACCGGCGACTCCGCAGCCTCTCTCTACCACTGCTTCTTGGAAGATATCCTGGCAACCGTGCGCGCCGCCGCCCATCATGAAGCTTTCATGCCCGTAATCGCCTATACACCGGCCGCTGCATTCGACTTCTTCCGTCGCCTCGCGCCCGATTTCTGGCTGATCCCACAAGAGGGCTCTGCGCCGCGCTCTCCGTCCGCACGGCCGCGACAGGAGTCGCCCGCCCACCGTCCCGAACGCCTGGGCGACCGTCTCCAATTCGTCCTCTCCACTGTTCTGGGTTGCGGCCTTCGCCAGGTCGCCGCCATCAACAGCGACAGCCCCACCCTGCCCGCAGAACTTCTCAACTCCGCCTTTCGACGCCTCGACGATCCCCAGGTCGACGCAGTCTTCGGCCCCTGCGCCGACGGCGGCTACTACTTTATCGGCGTAAAAGAGCCGCCCGGACGCCTCGTAACCGGCGTGCAGATGTCCACCCCAACCGTCCTCCGTGATACGTTGGCCATCGCCGCCGAAGAAAACATCCGCGTCGATCTGCTGCCCGAATGGTACGATGTCGATAGCGCCGCCGAGCTCGAACGCCTGTCCGCCGAACTGGCCTCCCATCCCGAACGCGCCCCCGCCACAAGCCGCTTCCTGACCGCCCAATGGACGTCGACGTCATCATCCCAGCCCTGAACGAGTCCGGCAACATCGCCCAACTCGTGCGCCAGGCCGCCGCACAGCCCGTCGCCCGCGTCATCGTCGCCGACAACGGCTCCACCGATGGCACCGGTCCCCTCGCCGCTGAAGCCGGCGCCCATGTGGTCGTTGAGCCGCGCCAGGGCTACGGTTACGCCTGCGCCGCCGGCGTCGCCGCCGCCACCGCCGACATCCTTCTCTTCCTCGACGGCGACTTCAGCTCCCTCCCCGCTGAAATGCCCCGGCTCTTCCAACCCCTCCAACAAGGCCGGGCCGATCTCGTGCTCGGGTCCCGTGTTCTCGGCGAAATCCTGCCCGGCGCAATGCCCCCACATCAGCGCTTCGGCAACTGGCTCACCTCCGCACTCATGCGTCGGCTCTACAGGGTAGCCGTAACCGACCTCGGCCCCTACCGCGCCATCCGCCGTGATCTGCTGATGGAACTCCAAATGCAGGAGATGACCTTCGGCTGGCCCACCGAAATGATGGTAAAATGCGCCCGCCGGGGTGTGCCGATTCTTGAAGTGCCCGTCAGCTTCGCCCCGCGCCGCGCCGGCCAGTCCAAAGTAAGCGGAACACTCCGCGGCTCAGTCCTCGCCGCCTACTACATACTCGGCGTCACCCTGCGCTACGCCTTCTCCAACCACTAGGCATAAGCGAAACGTCGCGTCGTGAGCCACTATCCATCGATCATGGTTGCTGACCATCCTCTGGTGTTCACTAAAAACTGAAAACTCAAAACTTGAAACTCAATGACCCACCGTAAAGCAATCTACTGTATGGCTCTGGCAGCCATCTTTTTCAGCACAAGTGGACTGCTGATCAAAGTAATTTCCGTCGCCCATCTGCCCTTGCTGGGAGTACGCGGCGCCGTCGCTGCCCTGACAATCGCTCTTTTCATGGCGCGACCGTTCCTGCCCTCTCGTCGGGACCCATCGACCGGTTCGAACACGCGGCACGCAAAGCCCCGGCTGAACTTAAACTGGTCGCTCCCCCAACTTGGCGGGGCCGCCGCTCTCGTCGGCGCGCAGGCCTTCTTCATCATCGCTGCCCGTGAAACCACCGCCGCCAACGCCATCTTCATCCAATACACCGCACCGGTATTCGTAGCCTTCTTCGGCATTCACTATCTCCGCGAGGCCGTGAGCAAGCTGGACTGGCTTGCCCTCGCGGCGATTGTAGTGGGGCTCCTCTGCTTCTACGGCGACGGGCTCAGCGCCGGCGGTGCGGTCGGCAACTTCTTTGCCCTCCTTGCCGGCCTGACCTTCGCCTGGTTTCTTCTCTTCATGCGCAAACAAAAGGACTCGTCTACCATCGAAACCGTCCTGCTTGGCAACGTCTTCGCCGCGCTCCTCGGTCTCCCCTTCCTCTTCGGAGCCGCGCCGACCCCGGCCGACTGGGCGGGCATGCTCTTTCTCGGCGTCTTTCAGATCGGTCTCCCTTCGATTCTCATCGCCCTCGCTATCAAAGAGTTGACCGCGGTGGGAGCCGTCCTTATCCAGACCTTGGAACCGATTCTCAATCCCGTATGGGTCCTTCTCTTCATCGGCGAGATGCCCACGCCCCTTGCGCTGCTCGGCGGAGCCATCGTTATCGGAGCAGTAACCTTCCGCTCAGTCCTGGCCAATCGGTTGCGGCGCATGGCGGCTGCCTCCCAGCCCACAGCATGACAACGCAACAAAGACCACAGTGACCCGCCTCATCTCATCCCCCAAGGGCCGCATTGCAATGGCGGCCGCGAGTCTCACAGCGCTCCGTCGGCGCCTCTGGACCACCTCCCTGCCCGAACTGTTCGTCCTCCTCCTGGCGGCTCTGCCCCGGCTCTGGCGCCTGGAATATCACAGCATCTGGTTCGACGAGGCCATCTCCCTCAACTGGGCCAGGCTCGGACCCGCTCACATATGGTCGGGCACCTTCCAGCTTCTCAGAGACAAACACCCGCCCGCCTACTATCTCGCCCTCCACTACTGGCAGACGCTCCTCGGCTGGTTCGGCGCCGGCCAGAGCGACGCTGCCCTGCGCATCTTCGGCGTCCTCATCGGTATTCTCATGGTCTGGGGGGTCCTGCGTCTTGTAACTCAGCTCAGCGGCCGTACAGCCGGCCTGATCGCCGGTGCCCTCACCGCGCTCGCGCCCGTGCTCGTCTGGTACAGCCAGGAGCTGCGCATGTTCCAGCCCGCCGCCACCGCCATCGTCTGGGCCGCCTACTTCCTCGTCGCCGCCCGCCAACACATGCCTCCGCATGGCGCGTCGCCCGGCAGAAGCGCCGCCCCGGTCCGCCTTCTCTGCTGGTTCGGTCTCGCAGCAACCCTCCTCCTTGCCCTCTACAGTTATCTCTATGCCGCCTTCTTCCTTCCCGGTCTCGGTCTCAGCGTCTTTCTCCTCGCCCGACGAAACACATCCTTCAACAGGCGCTACGTACTCGAGGCCATCGCCGCCTTCGCGGTCGTAGCTCTTCTCTTCCTCCCCTTGGCCCGCAGCGCCTGGACCGTCAACAGCGCGTCCAGCCCGTCCGGTGCCGCCTTTGCCGGTTTCCTGCCCAATCTCTGGCGCCAGTTGCACATTTTCACCGTCTGGTATACCGGCTGGCCCTCGTCAGTCCGTACTGCCGCAATCCTCTTCTTCGCCCTGCTCGTCCTCGCCGGCCTGCTCCTCCCCGGAGACCGCCGCCGCGACACACGCCCGCTCCTCTGGCTCTGGATCGGCGCGCCCCTGCTGATCGGCAGCGCCCTCCTTGCCACCAACGCCGCCATCTTCCGCGAAGATCGTTACTTCCTCTTCCTCGCCCCCTTCGTCCTCTGGACCGCCGCCCGCGGTGTGAGCGCGCTTGGACGCTGGCAGCCGTCTGCCGGCGCCCTCAGCGGCCTCGTCGCCCTCGCCCTCCTCGCCGCATCGCTGCCCGTCCTCTGGACCCCTCCGCTCTTTCGCGAAAACTGGCGCGCCGCAGCCGACTATATCAGCGCCTATCAGGAGCACAGCCCCCGCGCCGCCGCCGCCGCACTCGTCCACCCCTATTTCCTCCTCCCCGCCCTCGACTGGTACCTGCGTCAGCAACCCGCCGCAGCAAAGATGCCCGTCTACGGCAACTTCAACGCCCCGCTGACTTCCGAACAGGCCGAATCCCTCATCGCCGCCCATCTGCATGATCTGGCCGCGCCCAACGGCGCCGACACACTCTGGCTGGTCCAAAGCCACCTCGCCGGCGTCGACGATCACCGCCTGGTCCAATCTTGGCTGGATGGGAGATTCCCTCTCGTCACCGAGCAGTACCCGGCAGGCGTGGAGATGCGAGGCTATGCCGTCCGTTACAGATACCAGGCCCTGCCCGCGCTCTCCGACACCGCCGTCCATCCGCAGGCTCAACTGTTCCCCGGCGTCGAACTCACCGCCTGCGAGATCACCACGCCGGCCGTCCCCGCGCGCGACGTCCTTTACCACCCGCCCAGCGGCTGGGTCCATCTGCGTCTGTGGATGAGGAAATCTGAGGAAGTTAGCGAAGCGCCACCTCTCTTCGCCCTGGTCCAGGCCGGTGACGGGCAAATCTGGGGTCGTTCCCTGGAGCGCCCCGGCGACGTGCTCTCCGTCTACCCGCCCACTACGTGGCAGCCAAACGAGTTCGTCCGCGTCGAACTCGACGTAAACCTGAACGCCCTGGCCCAACCCGGCGCATACAATGTCAAAATCGAAGCCGAAGGCCAACCCGGCGTCCCCTGCGGCACAGTCCAAATTGAATGAAAAGCTCGATCCGAACAGACGCCCCAGAGTACCAAAAGATTCTCGCCTCAGTCATCCTCTAACCACTGACCATTGACCACTGCAGTTGGGCGGTCGGGCCTATTCGGCCCTCCCTTGTGCGGGGGCTCCGCCCCCGCAACGCCCCCCCACCTAAAACCTCGCGCCGCGCCGAGTGAGAGGGCAATTCCACCTTGGCGGCCCGCGGCGGCCGAACTTCCCCCCACCCCGCGTCTTGGCTCGTACCGAGGCGTGAGCCAGCGCAGCCACGGAAAGTCCCAATTGGCCCCAACCTGCCCCGCCGCTATGACCACCAAGAGCCCGGCACAGAATTCCTGGCAGAACATTTCGCCCAGGAAGGCCGCATACAGTACGCACTCAGAACATGGCTCAGAAGTTCACTAGGGCACGTTGACGCTTGGCTGAACAGCGACTTACGGCAGCAAAGCGCAGCTAACCCGCGCATTCACACAAGGAAAATCCCGGTAGCCTCTGGTGTTCTTCGCGGCCCTTCGTGGATTAAGAGGTGTTCTTCGCGCCTCTTCGCGGCCCTTCGCGGACAGAAAGGTGTTCTTCGCGTGCCTTCGCAGATCGATTGGTCTTATTCTTCACAACATTCAAGCCCGAAACATCCCTGACAAGCTAATAGACGTTACATTCCTGTTCTATTCTGAGAGGCTTCCCCAAAATGTCACCGGAGCTCTGCAACTAACAACTGACTACTGACTACTGACTACTGACTACTGACTACTGACTACTGACTACTGACTACTGACTACTGACTACTGACTACTGACTACTGACTACTGCAGTTCCCCTTCCAGCCCGAGCGCCCCCACCGGCGCCCGCCGAAAGAATCGTCTGTAGGCGCGCATCTCGGCCAGCAGTTCCTTCAACTCCTCCTGCAAGAGCGAGCGCTCGTCATCGTCCCGTTCTCTCCCGTCTCCCGGTCCGACACGCGCAACGTCGCCCTCCTCCCACCCCTCTATCCGCAGGAGCCCCTTCTGTTCCAACCACAGCAGACTGCAACGGACTATCGCTTCCGTCACCCCGATGCGAGCCGCCAGCCTGTCAATAGGAAGCCGGCTGTTCTCGGCCCCGCCACCCTCACGCCCATTTGCGCTGGGTCGCATCGACCATTTCGCCATCCCCGCCACCTGTTTCAATACGGCGTCCGGCTGCGACTCCGCCGTGTCGCGGCCGACCAGATACAGTTCGCAAGGGGCCACCCTTTCCACCAGCCACTGCAGCAGCTCCGGAGACGGTGGACTGCTCCACAGCACCAGCGGACGGCCCTTCTCCGCCAGGGCCGCATCCAGCCGCGACTGAAAAGGTACGCGGCCCAATTGCGTACCCTCCGCAAACCAGACTGCGTTGCCGGGAGATGGCAGTTCGCCCGCGTTTACCGGCTCGCGTCGCAGATCGTGGAGAGCGCACTCTCCTTCCAACCCGTCGACGAAGCCCGCCGCCGCCACCTCTTCCGCCGGCCTTACCGCCTCCACAGTCAACTGAGCCGATCGCTCACCCCGATACTCGTTGATCCCCAGCGTATAAGCAATGTCAACCTCACCGCCCGGCAATTCCACATCCGCGCTGCGCCACCAGACCGCCGTCTGCTTCCTCTCCTCCCTGTCCTGCAGCAGCAAACGCCGGTGGGCGCCGTCCCGCCCGATCCGCCGGTCCTGGACCACTTTCAGGCCCTGGCTTATAAATCTTGGTAGCGGGTTGCCGTTGCCGAATGGGGCCAGCCGTTCGAGCTCCTCCGCCAGAGGCAGGCTCACATCGGAGATGGACAGTTCCGCGTCAATACGCAAGCCATCCGGCCCCGCATCAATCCTGTGTTGGTCGACCTGCCGGCTCAACTCGCGGCGGAAGCGGTCGATGTTGGCTGCCTCCAGCGTCAACCCGGCCGCGCCCGGGTGCCCGCCATGCTGCATCAGCAACTCTGCGCACCCCGCGATCGCCCCGCCAATATCCACCCCTGCCGTGCTGCGTGCGCTACCCCGCGCCGGCTCCCCAGGCGGGTTGCACAGCAATACCGTAGGCTTGTGGTACGTCTCAACCAACCGCGCCGCAACAATGCCGATGATCCCCGCATGCCAGTTGGGGTTCGCCAGAACGATCGCATTGAAATCCAGCAGGACCGGCTCACGCTCCAGCATGTCGAACGCCGTCTGCGTGATCTGGCTGGTCAGCAGCCGCCTCTCGTTATTCAGCCGCTCCATCTGCGCCGCCAACTGCCCCGCACGGATCGCGTCATCCGTCGTCAGCAGCTCCACCGCCACAGTCGCATCATCCAACCGCCCCAGCGCGTTCATGCGCGGCCCGATCTGAAAACCGATCGCCTGCGAGTCCACGCTCTCCGGCGACAGTCTTGCGCTCTCCATCAACGCCTTCAGACCGGTCCGTTCCGTCCGCCGCAGCCTGTCCAACCCAAGTTGAAGCAGGTAGCGCGTGTCATGCATCTGCTCCGCCACGTCGGCAACAATACCCAGCGCCACCAGGTCCAGGAACTGGGCCGCGCCTTCGGGGTCACCCGCCAGCTCATAAAGCCGTTGCACCAGCTTGTAAGCCACGCCCACGCCCGGCAGCGTGCGCAGCGGATCGTCAGCACGCAGGAACTTCGGGTTGACGATGGCATCCGCCCGCCGCACACTCTGCTCGCCTGCGACCTCAGCCGCTTCACCGCAAGGCGGCGCCTCCCCCGGCTCGGCGTCAGCGAATTCAGGCGGCAAGTCATGGTGGTCTGTGACCACCACCGTCAGCCCGGCCTCCTTTGCAATGCCGATCCCCTCCCCATCACTGATGCCCGTGTCGCACGTCAGCAGCACATCCGGCTTGAAGCCCGCATCCTCCAGCAACTCCTTCAGTGCGTAGGGCTTGATGCCGTGCCCTTCACTAAAACGGTTCGGCACGTGAAAGCGCACCCGCTGCGCCCCCGCAAGCTCCTGCAGCGCCGCCACCAGCAGTGTCGTGCTCGTCTGCCCGTCAACGTCGAAATCCCCCCAGACCAGGAAATTCTTTCCCTGCCGGACGGCATCAATCAGCGTATCCGCCGCCCGGTCCAGTCCCACCAGAGCGCTCGGCCGCGCCGGCACATACGCCCCGCTGTCCAGAAAAGGCAGCGCCTTCTCCACCGAGTCTATCCCCCGCTGCGCCAGCAACCGCGCCACCAGAGGATGCCCCCCCACAGCAGCCTGCAGCGCCGCCGAAGGCTCAACTTGTGGTCTCAGAATCCAGGGTTGGAAGGGCATTGAAAAAAGACAGGGTTCAAGAGGTCCCAGAAGGGTTCCTGGCAATCGTGCTAAGAGAGGACTTCCAGTCGACTAGAAGCCAAGCCTTCCCATCACACAGGTATCTGATCGAAATGAAGTTTCGAGATATCGATATGTTCACCAGCATGCTCGATCGTGACGCTGACGATATTTCCATCGGCGTCCAATTCAATCATGAAATTCTCACTTATGTCTCGGGTCTCGACGATTTCCCTGTCCGAAGAATTAACTAGAAGCGTATCCGTATCCTGAAAATATTTTATCTCCATGCGCTCTCCTAAACTCTATCCGGTGAAGGACCGGTCAAAAAACGCGTAGGGGACCGTTTCCCTGTCTTGCAGGAGGACAACGCGCAAGTATCGATTCCCTGCCTCAAGTATGCGTGCCCAACGCCTAATTCGCCCATCTATTTGAATTTCTTCTCGTTCTGGAAAACTCACCACGCGTTCAATTCAAGCAGTTTCAATCCACTTTCTGTCTGAACGTCGACGTGCATTCTGAAAGTATTCTGTGAACCTCACTTAAAACGCCAGCTCCTGTACCTCCTCCAGAGTGAACTCCAACGCCCTCTCCAGGTCCTCGTCCGAAAACGCCTCCTCGTCGTACTCCTCCAGTTCACCGGCCTCCACGCCGCGATCGCAGCGCGAACGGTAAATGCAGTAGCCGCAGAACCGCCTCCGATTCTCCTCCGTATCGGCCACCTTGGGAAAGTCACTCTCCCTTTCACCGCCGAGAATCCCGTTCAGCAACTGCTCGAACCTGGCCCGGTTCGCCGTATGCAGTTCACTGTTGTAACCAAAAGAGACCGCCTCAGCCGGCGCCGCCGTGAACCAGTAGCGCATCTCCACCTGCTCAGGCGCCAACGGTCCCCACGGCAGCCCCGCGCTCGCCTCCACCAGCACGTACGGATACACGAGCGTTTGCATCCTCTGCTGCAAAGTCGAACGCCGCGTCACCCGCTTGTTCGTCTTCCAGTCAAGCACCACCGCCCGCCGGTCCGCCCCCTCTCCGCCGACCGCGATCAGATCATAGCGGGCCGCCAGCCGGTACCGCCCCGCCTCCACTTCCAAAGGCGCGCTCAACACTCGTTCGACTTCTACAACATCCCTGGGCAGATCGACCGGCCTGTGGCGCAGAAAGCTCTCGAACCACTCGTCCAGAGGATGCTCCAACCCGTCCGCCAGCAATTCGGTCGGCAAACCGGCCTCGACCCGCTCGACCAGCTTATGAAACTGACTCCCCATTCTCAGCTGCCGCTCGTTTTCATCATAGGGCGAAGCCTCCAACGCTGGCCACTTAAGCTGCTCAACATAGGCCAGCCAGAAGCGGCGTGGGCAGTTCACGTAGGATTGCAAGCTCGACTGGCTGAAGGCAAAGGTCGGGGTAAGTTTCAAAGGCACTGTAAACAGCTCTCTCCGTATCTTATGACAGACAATTGGCCGGTCGCATCTGTCGCCATTCTAGCACACAGGTTCGCACACGTTCAACCAAACTGGTCTTTCGGCGAGCGACCCTTTTCCTGACGAGCGGCCCTCAGGTCCCAACTAGCCTGACTATCCTTCTGCCGGCCTCGGGGCCCTACCGCCCGTTCCTGGACTGAATATCAAGATGAAGCACGTAACGCCGAACTGTCTCACACTTACGCACACTCGCAATCTCTCGTTAACTCTCGTACAAGACCTATATAGGTGTACATGTGCTGGCGGGTCCCCACGTCCTCAAAACCGATCTGACTTTGAGCAAATCCTGCTCTCCGTTTGCGGGAATCGCCTACTTCGCATACCATCAGAAAATCACCGCGCCCAAGGCCAAACGGCTGGCGCCCATCCATTCCAACCGCATTCACTCACCTGGGGAACCCGCCTTATGAGCAGACCCACCCACGACTACGACGCCATCGAGGTCCCCTCCGCCGGCGTACCCTTGCCCATAGACGGCGGCCCCGTCTCCCGCCCGCAGCCGGAGTTGGTCGAGCAGTTGCGCCGGGTCAGCACTGCCACTGCCAGCGCAACTATGCACCGCTTCGGCATCCGCCACACCTTCATCCAGGGACCGCTTCCCCGCACGCCCGGAGCCAAAGTCGTGGGCCCGGCCGTCACACTGGCCTTCATGCCCCAACGCGAGGACGTCTTCTCAGGCGTCGCCCAGGAAGGCGCCGAAAAACGTGGCGCACTGTGGGCCGTCTTCGAAACGGTCGAAAACGGCGACGTACTCGTTATCCAGGCCTTCGCCAGCCGCTATACCGGCTGTGTCGGCGAAATGCTCACCACCTACTTTAAGGGCCGCGGCGGCGCCGGCATCGTCGTCGACGGCTGCGTACGCGACTGGCCCAACATCCAGCAAATCGGCGTTCCCCTCTGGACCGTCGGATTCACACCCAACTACGCATCCCAGGCCGAACTCTTCCCCTGGGGCCTCAATGTGCCCGTCAACATCAGCAACGTACTCGTCCTGCCCGGCGACGCCATTATCGCCGATGATGATGGCGCCGTCGTCGTCCCCCGCCAGATGATCCCCCTCGTCCTCGAGCACACCCTCGAGCACGAAGAATGGGAAGTCTTCAGCCGCATCAAACTGGCCGAAGGCGGCGCCCTCAGCAAGTACTACCCGCTCAATGACGAGGGCTGGGCTGAATACCAGGAATGGAAGAAGCAGAACGGATAGTCCGGCAAATCCAACCAGCGCACCCGTGAAGGAGCAAGCCCCAAAATGTATCTCACTCGACACAGTTCACCCACAGGGCCGCGCTGGGCGGTCGACAATAGTCTCCTTCCCGCCGGCGTGACGCTCAGCACACTGCTGTCTCTTCCGCACAGCCAGCTTTCCTCGCTTCTGACCGAGCTGGCGACCGGCGAAGAGGCCGCCGGTGCCCTGCTCGCACCCCTCGACGACCACCAGGAAGTCTGGGGCAGCGGCGTCACCTACCTCCGTAGCCGTGACGCCCGCAAAGCAGAATCCGAGACTGCAGCCGACGTCTATCAACAGGTCTACGATGCCGACCGCCCTGAAATCTTCTTCAAACAGGTCGGCTGGCGCACCGTCGGCCACGGCCAAACCGTCCGCATCCGCGCCGACACCACCTGGAACGTGCCCGAGCCGGAGCTCTGCCTCGTCATCAATGCCGCCGCCCACATCGTCGGCTACACCGTCGGCAACGACATGTCCAGCCGCGACATCGAGGGTGCGAACCCCCTCTACCTCCCTCAGGCCAAGACCTACGACGGCTCAGCCGCGGTCGGTCCCGGCATCCGTCTCGCCCCCGCCAGCGCACTCACCGATCTGGCAATTGACCTGGAGATCAATCGAAACGGCGAAACTGTCTTCGCCGGCGAGACCTCCACCAGCCAGATGAAGCGCACCTTCCCCGACCTGGCCGAATACCTCATGCGCGAGATGACTTTCCCGCACGGTGCCCTGCTGATGACCGGCACAGGAATCGTCCCACCCGACGAGTTCACCCTGGAAAGTGGCGACCTGACTCGAATTATCATAGACGGTCTGAGTCTGGAAAACATTGTAGCGTAAGTACTGCAGTGGAAACGAGTGCCTGTAGCCAGATTGGAACAAACCGCATGAATTCTTCCCTCAGCAGCAATTGATTTCGTATCACGAAGACAAAAAGAGTACACTGCACATTGAAAGATGGCGCTTCCAAGAGGAGGTTTGACCAATGGTTACCTTGGATCTCAACAAGATAGAGTTAACGCAGGTAGTTTCCCGGGACCCCGATGTCCATAGCGGGGATTTGGTATTCGCCGGTACGCGCGTTCCCGTACAAACGCTGGTGGATTATCTCAAAGGAGGGGCTACAATCAGTGAATTCGTGGAGTCCTTTCCCACAGTCGAATGTTGGCAAGTTGAATCGTATCTTGAGTATTCCCCTGAAGCAATAGATCACTTGCGGACAGTAAATGCGAGTCCTGCTTGACGAGGACATTGACATCCACTTCAGGAAGCACTTTCCCAGTGGGTTGACGGTAGAGACGGTCGAGTACCGAGGCTGGAAGGGTCTCACCAACGGTGACCTATTGCGTGTCGCCCAGGATCACTTTGATGTTCTCGTGACACTGGACAACAACATCCCATATCAACAGCCGCTGCAGCAGTTCGATATTGCAGTTGTGATTCTACGTCCGTCACGTTCGCGACTGGAGGAATTACTGGAGTTGATTCCTGAAATCCAGCGCATACTTGAGGGCGTCCAGCCAGGTCATGTAGTACGAATATTTCCTCCTAAGTAGCTTGAAGTACCAGCCCTGGTCGCCCATACACAACCTTTCGAGACCTCAGGACGTCCATCCAACCCCACAGGAACACGCAAATGGCCCGTCCCAACATCCTTCTCTTCCTGACCGACGACCACGGCCAGTGGGCCAGCGGATGCTACGGCAACAGCGAACTGCAAACACCCAACCTGGACCGGCTCGCAACCGAGGGCGCCCGCTTCGCAGACAGCTTCACCCCCTGCCCCGTCTGCTCCCCTGCGCGGGCCTGCCTCATGACCGGGCGCACGCCCTCGCAAGTAGGCATCCACGACTGGCTACAGGAGGCCGAACCGGTCATCGGCGACCACGACTGGCTGGCAGGCGAAGAGACTTTACCGCAGCTCCTCTCCCGCGCAGGCTACCACTGCGGGCTCTCAGGCAAGTGGCATATGGGCCGTTCCCTCCGCACGCCCCCCGGCTTCGACTGGGCCTTCGGCCTCCCCCGCTGGCAGGGCGCTCACAACGGCGCCTATACCTACCACCTAAACGGCGATCCGCTGGAACTGACGGGAAACAAGAGCACACTCATTACCGATCACGCGCTCAAATTCCTCGACAACGCGCCCTCCGATCAGCCCTTCTTCCTCAAGATAGGCTACATCTCAACCCATTCGCCCTATCAGGCCGAGACCCATGACCCCGAATTGACCACCCAATTTGAAGACGCAGCCTTTATCGACATCCCTCCTTACCACCCGCACCCCTGGCAGCGCAACGAGGGCCTCGCCGGTGGCTTCCAACCCACCGACCAGCAGATTCGCACTCGCTATGTCGGCTACTACGCCGCCGTAACCGAGATCGACCGCGAAGTAGGCCGCCTCCTGGACCGGCTGGAGCAGGACGGCACCCTCGAAAACACCGTAGTCATCTACACGTCGGACCACGGCTGTTCAGTAGGCCAGAACGGTTTCTGGGGCAAAGGCAACAGCACGCGGCCTCTGAACATGTACGAAATCTCAACCCGCGTCCCCCTGATGGTCCGCGCCCCGGGCCTGGTGCAACCCGGCCAGGTAAGCCGGCGCTGCGTCGATCACTACGACACCTTCAGCACCATCTGCGACTGGGCCGGCATAGAGCTCGACGAGCGCCGCAACTACGCCGGCGCCAGCTACGCCCATCTGCTCGACGGCAGCGGCCGTAACGCTTGGGACGACACCCGCTACGGCGAGTACGGCGACCTGCGCATGATACGCACACCACAGCACAAGTACGTCAAACGCTATCCCGACGGCCCCCACGACCTCTTCGAACTGGACTCAGACCCCGGTGAACAGCTCAACCGCGCCGGCTGGGACGAATTCGCCGCACTGCAGGACGCGCTGGAGCAGCGTTTGGAAGAGTGGTACAGCCGCCACGAGGAACCAACCAGCACCGGCCTGCGCATCAAGTTTCAGCGCACCCACAACCGCAGCGAGGCCTGGCGCGACGGCATCCGCGAGCGACGCGGGCTGCAAGTTTATGAGAAGTGGCAGGATGCTTGAATCAGAGGGTTAGAATAGCGATCTTAGCAAGCGCCCGCCTCGCTCTTGGGGACCAATACTTCTGCAATGACAGCACGCCTGAATTGACCGCTCTTACAGGCCGTGCCAGTTACCGCCCTTAAACCAGTTCAGGAATACCTCTCGATCTTCCTCATCGGCAATATCCTCGCCGGTGGCCTGCGCCTGCTCTCTGGTTTCTCGCGCCGCCGCCACATCTCCACTGGCCGCGTACGCCCTGGCCAGGGAGTCATAAGCAAAAGCCTTGTCCCAATCTTCCACCTCGTCGGGATTGCCTTCTACCAGCTCCAGACAGCGCCGGGCATGACGCAGCGCAGCCTCACCCAACCCTGCCGCCGCGTACACGCTCGCCACCGCGAACTCGCCCCGCGCATGGTTGGCAACCGTGCCTACCTGCATCCAGTGATAGCAGCTGGCGTGGACCGCATGGATGTAAGGCTCGCACGAATCAGGAGTGATCAGCCCGGCATCCAGTGCGTCCATCGTGTTGTTGTTCAGTTCGATGCCAAACCAACGGTGGGCTCTGTCAACTTCGAAGGGGGCTTCAGCCATTGCTCTTGCTCTCCAGGCAGTTTTGGTCCCGCCCGCCAAACGAACAGGACATTGAAGGTTGGCGGCAGGTCACCTGCCTGTGAAAACATAGGTCAGACACTCTCCATGCTGCATCCTCGCTCTTCCGCTAATTCCCGCAACTCTGCGACTAGACGATTCCCAGCAAGCAGGCGTAGTTCTGGGACGCCGTCGGCGCCTCGACCTCCTCCTCCCACAGATGCAGATTGCGCCTGTCGGAGAAGCCGGCCTCTTGGAGCAACTCCAGATGACGGCCAATTAGGAACCGGCCCGGTTCAAACGGCAGACGCGTCCCGTCCGGCTTCACAAAATCACCGTTTAGCAGAATCCCGCCCTCAGGAAGCGCCGCCGCGCAGGCCCGATAGACATGCAGGGTCTGTGCTTGGCCCCCCAGATCATGCAGTGCCCAGGTTGACACGATCGCCGTCGGGGGATTCGCCAGGTCGCCGCCCCAACTGTCGCCCAGCAGGTCAGCCTGCTGAAACTGTACGCGATCGTCAAACCGCGCCAGACGCGTAGCTGCCTGCGTCAGCATCGGCTGCGAAAAGTCGACGCCTTCATACGAGATCCGCGGCATCCGCTCAAGCAGATACTCCGCCAGATAGGCAGGCCCGATTCCAAGTTCGACGATATGACCGTCGGCCGGTACCGAGCCTTGTAGTTGCTGAAGAATCGTCTCGAACAGATCGAGCCGCTCCGGCGTAGGAATGAACCGCCGCGCCCAAACCTCAGCGTACTCCGCCTCATGAAACTCATGCGTCGCGCCAACTACCTCAGACATCGATCTTCCTTCCTGACTCTGAAACAAGGGATGAACCATATCCTGCCGCCTGACCGCCCCCCGGCGGCATCTACTGTCCCGTTCACATAACCACACAGTTCACAGTTCAGACAAATGAATACTTGCCTGAAAACTGAGAAGATCCCCCTGAAATAGCGAGGAGCCGGGCGTCATTGTCCCGGCTCCCCTACTACATATATTGGAGGAAGCATATGTCATCTGAAAGAGATGGCGGCACGCGCCCCTGCTCTGCCAGGGGCGCGCTCAACCCCACACCTCAGTTGCCGCTGTCTACTTCCAGGCTCAGTACTTCACCGCTTAAGGCGTCTACCAATACCGTCGCCGTATCTTCTGCGCCTTCCAAAGTCACGATCCATACCCTGGCGCCGCCGCGAATCCCACCCCGGGCAGAGCTTCTTTCCAAACGCCCGATTTCATCCGAAATCTCATCAGTCGCGATCCCGATAGCCTCTGCACTGCTTATCATCTGCAAAGCAGGGTCGCTGCTCTCCACATCCGGCCGAGTGCCTAGCTCCACGTCAATTGTGCGGCTTCTGCCTCGGCGAAGCACCCCAATCTCCACCGTCTCACCGGGCGACTTCTGCATTACCAGGTAGCTGATCACGTCCTCGAAATTGCGTACTTCGAAACCGTCGATACTGACGATAATATCGCCGTTCCGCAGGCCCGCTTCAGACGAGGGCCCACCTGGCATCACCCGGTTCACCTGCACGCCGAGAACATCTGAATCCAGGTTCAGCGCGCTGGCCACCGGCGCTGAAATCGTCCTGCCGGCGATTCCGAGAAACGGATAACGATACTCTCCCTCCTCCAAGAGTGCCGGAATGACCCGCTCCGCCACCAGAATCGGAATCGCGAAGCCAACACCCGAATTGACTCCAGTACCAAACGGAGATCGCTCCTCCGTCCGGATCGCGAAGTTGATACCCACGACCCTGCCGCTGAGGTCCAGCAGCGGCCCGCCCGAATTGCCCGGATTGATGGCCGCGTCAGTCTGAACTACCTCAGGCAGCGAATAACGACTCGCGAGGCCCGGGTCCCCTACCGGCAAGCTGCGTCCCAAGGCGCTGACGATCCCCAATGTCATTGAGTTTTCAAGGCCGAATGGACTGCCTAGGGCTATCGTGTAGTGGCCGACTTTGGGCAACGCTGGCGCCCGTTCCAGGGGCCGCAGCATCATGTTCTCCGGCGCTTCTATCCTGAGCACGGCCAGGTCCGACTGCGAATCCTGAGCGATCAGTTCGGCCTCCGCCCACAAGTCGTTGTGAAATGTCACGAAAATGTCGGCCGCGTCTTCCACGACGTGGCTGTTGGTCACGATATGACCCTCTTCATCCCAAATCCAGCCGCTGCCTTGACCCCACATTCTTTGGGCAGGATCCTGCGAACGCGGCCCTGATCGCCGCACCTGAATGCTGACGACCGATTGGGTTGCCCCTTCATATATGCTGGACAGCAGCGCTTGGTCGGGATGATCAGGGCCCTCTTCCTGCGTAATGTATGTGAACTCTTGCGGTCGGTACTGCGGCGTCGTGGCATCAACTGTCGCCGGCGTGATCTCTATCCTGCCTATACCGGCCAGTCCGATTACGAACGCCATGGTCAGAATGCCAACCACGATCCAAAACGTTCGTAGACTCACGGTCTTCGGTTGCAATTGAATCCTTCCTTTATCTACAACATATCTTCCCCAATTGATCGGAGAAGGTGTTCTGTATCGACACTTCTTTGCCCATACAGCATAGCAGGACGCGTGAAGGGAGTCCTTATCGGAATCCTATGGCTACTTTAATGCAACCTTAAATGCTGTGACCAGTCTTGGCAGATCATTCTGCTTAGGCCGCAATAACAGATGTTTGAGGATTCTCTCTTGGAAGCGTAAGCACAAATCTCGCCCCCGTGCCCGCAGCGCGATGATGGGCCGTTATCCTGCCGCCCTGCGCCTCGGCCAGCCTCCGAGAAAGTGCTAAACCGATGCCCATCCCTTCCCGTACCCGCTCCTGCCGTGGCGAACGATAGAGAAAGTCGAAGATACGCTCAAATTCGGAAGGATCGATGCCCGGCCCTGAATCCTCGATAGTCAGTACGACCAATTCCGCCTCTGTTCCAACTTCAATCTGGATCTGCCCGCCGTTCGGCGTGTACTTGATGGCGTTGTCCAACAGATTGCCGATAATCTGGCTCAAGCGCATCGGGTCCGCAGCCGCCCGCGTTGCCTCTGGCGAAAACCGCGTGATGAGTTCGATCTCTTTCTCCCTTATGCGCTGGCCGTAGCGGCGGCACTCTTCCAATACCAGCTCGCCAACATCAGTAGGAACGATGTCAAGCGCAAGATTTCGAATTTCATTCCGTGCGAGCAATGCCAGATCGTCCAACAGACGGCGCAACTGATCGACCTGATCGTCAATGCCTGATGAGAGCTCGACCACCAGCTCCGAATCTTTGCCGTTCTGCCCGAGAACCTGGGCGGCCGCCTTAATCGCCCCCAGCGGGCGGCCCAACTCATGTACCACCGAGCTCAGCAGCCGCCTTCTCCCCTGCTCCAGCTCATATTGCCGCTCGGCCATCTCATTGAATGTACGCGCTAGAATCCGAACTTCGGTCGGCCCTTCTTCCTCCACACGGCTCGGCGGAGCATCGAAATTGTCCGCCCGACTGGCCGCTGTCAGTCTCTCGAGTGGCTTATTGAGGGAACGGCTGAGGACGAAACTGAGAAGCACCGACACCAGCAGACCTGCGCTCACCGCCCCCCATACGGTCCACCGCAGAACTGCCAGGCGGTTCGTCACTTTCGTCAACTGCTGTGACAGATGTACCGCGCCCACAACCTCCTGGTCCTCGTTACGCACCGGAACCGCCACGTCCGCGTTGCCCATGTGCACTTGCCGTGCGATCTCACCGGCCAGAGCCTTCTGCAACAGCTCCGGGTCGGGAGGTCGGATCGGCACCTCTGTCGAAGCCGTCGCCAGGCCCGGTCTGACCACAATGTTCCCGTTCTGATCCACCAGGTAAAAGAGAGTGGGTATCCGTACTCGCAGCCGCGCGAACAGCGAGCTTGCCTGCTCCGGATCCTCCTGCGCCGCCAGCTCAGCCTGATAGAGCCGCGAAATCAGCTCTCCCTGCCCGGCCAGCTCCGCCGTCGCTTCATCCAACACAAAACGGGCCTCAATCAGATAGAAGAGCAGAAAACTGAGCAAAGGAACAATGACAAGAAGAGGAAGAAGATGACTGATCGTCAACCGGCTGCGCAGGCTACGCCACATCTGAACTATCCTTCCCAGCAGGAGTCAACCGGTAACCCACGCCCCGAACTGTATGAATACGCCGCGGCCGGGCTGCGTCCTCCTCAATCTTCGTGCGCAGCCAGCGAACATGCACATACACCGTCTGTGTTTCACCAACCCAGTCCGCCCCCCACACATTCTTCAAGATTTCGTCAAGTGGAACAACCTCACCCGCCCGGCTTGCCAGGTAAGCGAGCAGTTGAAACTCCCTTGGCGTGAGTTTTACAGCTTTCCCCCCCACAGTGACCTGATGTGCCGACCTGTCCAACTCCAGATCGCCTACAATCAGATTGGACAGGTCGGTCCTGCTGCCGGGCTCCCCGCTCGCCGAGGCCCTCCGCAAAACGGCCCTGACCCGGGCCAGCAGCACGTCGATATCAAACGGCTTCGTCACATAGTCGTCCGCACCCAGCTCCAGGCCGACGATTTCGTCCAACTCCCGCCTGCGTGCCGTTACAAATATTATCGGCGCGTCGAACGACTGCCTCAGTGCCCGCATCGTTTCTAAACCGTCCATTCCCGGCAGCCCTATGTCCAACAACACCAGCTGTGGTTGCACTGCGCGGGCCTTTGCCAGCGCCTCCTCTCCGCTTCCGGCGGTTGCTGTACTGTAGCCTGCATCCCGCAGACCGATCGAGACGCTGCGCCGCATCAACCGATCGTCATCTACCACGAGTATGGTCGCCATAGACCTCTTCGGTGATCCAAGATAACAGAGGAATAATTCGAGGAGGAGAGAGAACGCCTCCTCCTCACCGCTGGTCAGCGTACGCCCACGCCGAACTCATATACCAGATGTCCGCCCAGCCAGCCACTGAAGATTACGAGCCCGATTCCCAGAAGGAGTTGCGCAGTCAATCTCCATTTCCCCCCGGATCCGGTAAGAAGATCCGTAGTCCAATCCCAGCCTTCCCCCTCGGCTCTATTCCGCCGCGACCACTGCAACCAGCCGCGGTAAATCAGGTCGCCGTAAAGAATGGCAAGAGCCAGGCCACTGCCCGTATGCCAGTTGAGAAGGGGGCGGTAAGGCGCATCCGGTGGCAGAACCCCTTGCGAAACGATGCCACTGACAATGGCAGCCAGCAATGTCAGCCATCCCGGCAACAGCAGCCCCCAGCCAATAATACGCAGTTCAATCCGGGGCCAGCGGTATAGAGTCCCCAGCAAGGCAAGGCTGCCGCAGATCAGCAGCGCGATCGGAAAATGGACGATAGCCGCATGAATGAGCGCAGGTTTCATTGTAGCCAGTTTAAGTGCGTACTGGCCTCTCTGAAGTAGCAGCGATTCCCGTTCCCGGATGATCGCTGCGTTGCACAAGAAGACCGGCCTATTTCGGTCACTTCTGTCGGTACTGTAATCCTCAATGTGGCCTCTCCGCAACTCAAAGCCGGAATATCCTTCGAACCGCTATTTTCTGGAAAGATTCTACCCTGTTTTTCGACTATCGATAACGATCTGATAAGATTTGGGGCAATAGTTACATAATAAATGAGGCCTATACTGGATGATGTAAGTAATTCATAGGACCGAAACCAGCTTGGCTGGAAAGCGCATGGAGAAAGGATGAGAAAAATGTCTCGCATTCAGATTCCTAAGATCCCCTGGCAGGAGATTACGCCTGAAGAGGTCTTCTTGAATCGGCGCAAATTCATGAAGGGTGCAGGTCTGGCGTTGGGGACAGCGGCTCTCGCAGCCTGTTCGATGCCTGAAGTGGAGGAGGTAGCCAGCGGAGGCGAAACCGAGAGCGCCGAATCCGAGGCGGCTCCAGCCGAGCTCGCAGCCACCGACGAACTTGGCGACCCCCTCAACACCTTCGAGCAGATAACCAACTACAACAACTACTACGAGTTCTCAACTGACAAGCAGGCCGTGGCTCGACTGGCCGAAGGCTACCCCACCTCCCCCTGGACCGTTGAAATCGGTGGGCTGGTCAACAATCCCGGCACCTACGATGTCGACGACCTCAAGCAGATGTTCGATATCGAAGAACGCGTCTACCGGCTGCGCTGCGTCGAAGCCTGGTCCATGGTGATCCCTTGGATGGGATTCCAGCTCTCTGACCTGCTTAAAGTCATCGAGCCGACGTCGGAGGCAAACTATGTGCGCATGGAGACGATTCTCGACATGGAAGGAATGCCCGGCCAGAGGAATAGCAGTTGGTACCAGTGGCCTTACGTCGAGGGCCTGCGCATCGATGAAGCCATGAATCCGCTCGCGATTCTCGCCACCGGGCTCTATGGCAAAGACCTCCTGCCCCAGAACGGCGCACCGATCCGTCTCGTTGTCCCTTGGAAGTACGGCTTCAAAAGCGTCAAATCGATCGTAAAACTCGATCTCGTCGCCGAGCAACCGACTTCCCTCTGGATGGCCGCAGCAGGCCATGAATACGGCTTCTATGCCAACGTCAACCCGGAAGTCAATCACCCGCGCTGGTCACAGGCCACCGAGCGCCGCATCGGCGAACGAGGGCGGCGTCCAACCCTGATGTTCAACGGCTATGAAGAGCAGGTCGCCTATCTCTATGAAGGCATGGACCTGGTTGCAAACTACTAGAGTTCCGTAGGGTCTGCAGTGGCCGGCGGTCAGTACCCATACCGACCGCCAGCCAGCTGTGTTTAAAAAGTGTAGAAGGTGACGCATGAACCTCGATAAACTACTGACCAAAGGGCAGATTCTTTGGCTGACGCATATCGGTGCCTTGATACCGCTGGCGTGGCTGCTGTACCAGGACTATACGAGCGGGCTGAGTGTCAATCCAATCCAGGACTGGACCCTCCGCACCGGTAAGCCGGCCCTTGTCCTGCTCGTCCTTTCTCTCGCATGCACGCCTCTTAACATCATTCTCGGCTGGCGAAACATCATCCCGGCCCGCAAATGGCTGGGTCTCTATGCCTTTAGCTACGCGGCCGTCCATTTCTACATCTTCATCGGTGAAGACTACGGCTTTCAGTGGATTTACATCTGGCAGGATGTCGGTACCAAACTCTATATCATCGTCGGGTTCAGTGCCCTGTTGATTCTGCTTCCACTTGCTCTCACTTCGTCCAAAGGGTGGATGCGCCGCCTCGGCAAGTGGTGGAAGAAACTCCACCAGTGGGTCTACCTCGCCGGCGTCCTTGCTGTATTTCATTATGTCTGGGTCGTGAAGGCCGACTATCGCGAACCGGCCGCCTGGGGTGTCCTGCTCGGAATCTTCCTGCTCGTGCGTATCCCCGTCGTCCGCAAGCGCATCGCCAGGTGGCGCTCCAGGCTGCGCGGCCCGGCCGCACCGAGGGCAAGACGCTCTCCGGCTTAATGCCGCCGCGGCAACGTCACCGACAACCGCCCGTTCGGCAGTTTCCAACAGGGGGTGTTCCGGATAGTCCACAACGGACCGGAACACCCCCTTACTCGTCTGTTTCTTGGGCGCACAGGGGACAGAACTGCGGGTCCTCCAACTCGATCAGATGCTCGCTGCAGACCGAGAAAGTGACCTCTACACGTTCAGAAAGGAAGCGTTTCTTGACCTCGGCTTCGAGCACAAGAGAGCGGCAGTTGCTCGTCAGCAGAAAAGTCGGCACTGGACACCGATTGCACAGCTTGCGATGCCACGAACGTTCGTTACGCGGGCTTTCTTCAAGCAAACGGCATGTCTCGCGCTGGCTGCCGCGGTGATAGTCCCCATAGAAATATCGACAGTTAACCGGTTGTGGCATCGAGTTCTACCGGATGAGGCCGCCCTCCCCACACTCTCTCCAATGCGGGCAGAAACTGTGAGAAAGTGTCCAAAAAACAGAACCGCCGACTCCGATCGGCGGCCCTTTCATCTGACTGTACCTTCCGCGCGCGATTGCGCCTAGTTGTTCCAATACGGGACATCACCGTAGTCGTCCTGGTCCCAGTCACCGCCCAACAGATAATCTGGATCGATAAACAGACGGTCAGCCAGCTCGTTCTTACGCCTCTCCTGCTCCGGCATCAGAAACCCAAACTCGTGCTCCAAGCTGACTAGCATCTCCAGTTCCGCCTCCAGCAAGTGGAACTCCGTATGGTTGAGCGGCGTCATGTCCGGGGCGAACTCCTTCAGCTCACTCAAGTACGCCTGATACGCTTCACACGAATCATCCTCAAAATCCGACGCCGAAAGTTCCCCTCGCCCCCATTCCAGGGAGGGGAGTTCCGGGCGGCCGTTTCCATGCACGAATTGATCAAGTCCTGCGCCGTCCAGGTTCTCAAACAAGAACCCATTTCGATTCTTGGACGGCATATCTGTCTTGGACGCTGTCACGCGGCCATTGGACACCGCGTCGCCGCTGCCATCTTGGCCGTCGGTCGTATAGCCGGCGTCTTCGAGCAGACGCAAACTGCTGTATTCGTGCAATACAAAGTGCATATCGTCCGGCGGTATCTCATCGCCGTATACACTCTGTCCGATCAGGGCGCCCGCCAGTTCCCACACCGGCATCGCCGCACGGGTCTTTCTGTCCCTGCCAACGATCTGCTCTGCAGTCCGGGATAGAACGACGTTGCGCTTCCGAATCAGATCTTCCTGCCGCGACTCTTTTGGCTGCAGACGCATCCCATATTCGCCGCGGACCGCGTCCTTCACCTGAATCAGCAGACCGTCCTCTGTTGTTCCGCCAGCCTGATCAACCCATGTTACAAACGGCTGACCAAGCCGCAATGCCCAAGTGCCCCGTTCAATCTCCGCGTGCACCTGCAGAGTCGGCCCCCCCATAAGCTCTACCGAAATCAACCGTGTATCGGGTCGATGCGTCTGAAAGAACTGGGGAAAGAAGACAGCATGTTCCAGTTCGTCCAGCAGCAATGTCCCCTTCCGGATTTCGCCGCGCGTAAGGGGATGTCGAAACTGTTGACCTTGCAGCAAACACGAAAGCCACCCGAATCGTCCAGACCCCACCGGGACCGCCTGATACAGCTTGCTGATAGCCTGATAGACGGCGCTGCGCGCACCGCTCCCGACCGGTCGCTCTTTCGCTATGCGGGAAACCAGGGTATCGATACTGAGGGGTGTAGCGGAGTCGCTCAGAATTTCGGCAACACAGGTGAAATAGCTGGGATATTCTCTATCTTTCGCCATTCAATTTGCCTCCTGGGAGCTATTATCCCATACGAGACCCCGTTTGTCCACCATAAACCCTGGCGCCGCAACAAACTGTCTCGGTTCCTGTCGCGTTGCCAGGGTTTAGTTGAACCGCTTATGGCACCGGCAGACTGCCCACGTAGCAGCGCGCCTCAGTCGGCCGCTGCGAGAACAGGCCGGAACTTGTATCCGTACACGATCTCGCCGCCGTCCCCCTCCTCGCGCAGCTTTCGTGTCACCATCTCCACCGGCATCCCAATCTCTACATCCTCATCGGTGATGTCGGTCAACTGCGCGGTCACCATCGGTCCTTCTTCCAGTTTGACCAGTGCTACCGTGTATGGCCGCTGCGCCAGAAATCCATCTGGCACATTGAACATTTTCGTATAGCTGTAAACCTCGCCCCGCCCGCTCATCGTGTGCAGCGGGCCCGCAGCTTCACTGCAATGGGGGCAAACATCCCGCGGGGGAAAGATCGCCTGATGGCATTCAGGACAGATTTCACCCTGAAGACTGTATCTCTGCTGTCTTGTGCGCCAAAGGCTGGCAATACTCATAGCATCCTCGCTGATTCAATCCGGTCACTACCGCTCTTGCACTACGATCCTAACTCTATCGACCTATCATTCTCTACCACGGAGGCCGCAAACCGTTGCTGATAGCTTCTGACAGGCGTTTCGAATCAGGTCTGCCGGCACATCCTGCTCACCCACCCAGAATATGAGTGACGATCGTCGCGCCGCTGCCGCCAATATTCTGTGTCATACCAACTGAAGCACTCCCGATCTGGCCCTGCCCGGCCTCACCCCGCAGCTGCTGCACCGCCTCCACAACCTGGTACATTCCCGTTGCCCCGACCGGATGCCCCCGGCTTTTCAGTCCGCCCAACGTACTGATCGGAATCTTCCCATCAGGACCAATAGCATCGTCAGCGGCCAGATGCCAACCCTCGCCGCGCCTCGCATAGCCGGTCGCTTCCAGGCTGAGCGCGCTCATGATCGTAAAGGCATCGTGGAGTTCAAAGAAGCTGACGTCCGCAGGCGTCACCCCGCTCTGCACGTACGCCTTCTGGCTGCTGACATAGGCCGCTTCCAGAAAGAGTGGGTCTTTGCGATCATGCAGAGCGATCGTATCGTTGGCGCTGGCGCTCGCCAGAATCTGCACCGCGCCGGGATGATGGCCGGTTACGTATGTCCCTGCCTGCTCCGACGCAACGAGAACCGCCGCCGCCGCGCCGTCGCAGACAGGACTGCTGTCCATGATGTTGATGGGTGTCGCGATCATCGGCGCATTCAAATATGCATCCAAAGAAATCGGTTTCTGGAACATGGCATGGGCATTCTTGGCGCCGTTTCGATGAGCATTGATGCTGAATCCGGCAAATGCATCGCTCGGTACATCGAACTCGTACATATACCGCTGCATGATCAGCGCGTTCAGCCCCACAAAAGAGACGCCGTGAGCCGCTTCATATTCGGCGTCCGCCGCCGTCGCCAGGCCGGCCGTCGTGCTTTCTCCGGACGTGTCTGTCATCTTCTCCACGCCGCAAACGACAACAACGTCGTGCATGCCGCTGGCCACCGCCATGTGACCGATGCGCAGCGCCGACGCCCCGCTCGCGCAAGCCGATTCGATCTTCGCCGCCTCGACGTTGCGCAGCCCGCTGAAGTCTGCGATCAGGGTCGCCAGATGTTCCTGGCTCAACAGGCTCCCGCTAAGCATGTTGCCCACGAACAGCGCGTCCACCTGTTCCGTGCCGGCCTCCTCCAACGCCTCCGCAATCGCATGATAGGCGATATGACGGACGGACAGTTCCCAGTGTTCACCGACAGGAATTTGCCCGATTCCAACTATCGATACACTGCGCATTGTCGTTTTCCCGAAAAAGCCTTCAAAGATCCGGACACGGGGTAAAGGGTACTCTGCCGAGCGATTCCCTTCCGGCAGCCGCCGAACTGTCCGTACACCCTCTATCATGACCCAACGGAGGTACCATTAGCTACCGGTCGAAACTTCTGTCCTGTCAAAACCTATCGCGCCGACCGCGTCACCACCTCGCCCGCGTCCAATTATCCGCGCCCAACAGGTTGGACGCCCAAATCACAGGAACCAACGAGCCATGCGCTACGCAAAACGCACCGCGCACTGACGCGACCCGCAAGACCATGCACTGTGTTTCTGGAACGAGGAGAAAGAATCTGCGCCGCCTACTGACCACCGTGTGGGGTGGCCTCACCATTGCGCCTATGTAGAAGACAGCCAACTACCTGTAGATCCGCATCACCCTTGTTGTTTCACATCTATGATCCGCCACTGGTCCGTCGTCCTGTTGCTCAAGTCCGAGGGGACGTGTTCTAGTGTAAACGCAAAGAGTCTGCTCTCCAGCCCGCTGCCGACTTCATAAACAAGCGAAGCCAAGACCTCCGTCGTGATCAATTGAGAGGTAGCCGCCTGCCCGGCAAAAGTAGAAATCGTTGGATAATACTGCATCGCATCAACCCAGGCGAACCCTTCCAACGCGCGTGGGACAGTCTGCCGTGCCTTCTCGCTCAGAAGTAGCGAATTTTGGCCGGGCTGCAGAAGATACGCCAACACAACCGCTTCAGGGTAAAACGGAGATTGGGGAATGCCGTAACAAAAAGTAAACTTTCGAGGGCCTTCTTCATAGTAGATGGCTGCACGATAGGCTCCGGGGCTCGTATAGTTTGGGTCCAGTCGGCGGTGAAAGCGGGACTCCTTGCACAGCAGGCTGCGTTCATTCAGAGGATATCGAGCGCGTATAGTCCGCATGGGGGAACGATTCGCCGCGCCGTCCCACTCCTCAACGTGCAGGCCGCCAGGCGCGGAAATCTGTGTGCTGCCGTACCCTTCGCTGAGAGTGCTCCACCAGAAAATGCTGATATAGGTCGGGCCGCCTATAGGGCTTTTGCCTCCGTACACGATCAACTCATCGTGAACGGGCAAATCACCCGGCGCCTCGCCCACCGCCTGTCCGCTGACCGATGCCGGCATCTGCTCCGCCAGGACTTCGAAGTATCGGTTCTCAGTCTCTCTCGGATCTTCACGCCTCACCACGATCCACTCGGGGCGGCCCGTCTGCCGCGGCGGCGCCACAAAACCGAATCCCGAACCTTGCCAGTAGTTGGGCAGCAGCGCATACGGCTGAAGCCAGGGGGCCGGCGGCCTTGAACTGTCTTCCGACTCCTCCGGCATGCCGATCGGCGTCTGCGAGTCGTAGATCACCGCCCCGATCGGACCGCTGATCTCTTCGCCATCGGCAGTCGTACTGGCGTCGTAACGGTAGAAGAGAAGATACTCATCCTCAGCGTCTGCGTCGATGTTGATCGACTCCCACGTTGAAACCGCCTTCCACTCCTCCGGCAGTATCATCCCCAGGTCGATGTTCAACTCGGGGCTCGGCTCCGGTGGCTCGCACGCACTCAAAAGGACCAGCATACAAAGTAAGCAGAAGGCGCCCGCCCGCACCTTCATCTTCCAGTCGCTGTTAAGTCCGTCGCCCTTCCCGCCAAACCCGCGAATAAACAGGGTGCGGGAGTTTGTACCGCCGCCGGCTCCCCGGGACGGCTTGCCGTGAGGCAGTGTGTTCTTATGGTTCATTGGTTAGATGGTGCCGTAAGCGGGCGGAAGCGGCGCCAGGGGAGGATCCGTATTGGCTTCGTGAATCCAGTCATCAGCCGCGAAGAGTCCAGGATGCAGTTCGTTCCACGACTCCCGCACTTCTGCGGCGACGAAAACGGAACCGGTGCCGACAATGTAGCCCCCCGAAGGGGTGATCTCTTGAGCAATTTCAATCGCCGCTTTCATCGACGGCGCCGCCACCACCGACTGTCCTTCGTCAGCAGGCAATGATCCGACGGCTGCTCGCAGGTCCGGCACCGGCAACGCCTTTGGATGACGACTCTGCACCAGCACAATGCGCGGCGACGCCGCCATGGCCAGCGTCAGCATCGGCGCGATATCCTTGTCGCTGTTGACCCCGAAGACGAACGTAAATGGGCGCCCGGCGTGGGTTGCCGCAAGCGTCGATAGCAGAATCTCCAGGCTGTCTCTGTTGTGGGCACAATCTACCACTAAAGGTATGCCTCCCGATGCCGGCTGCGGCAGCCACTCGATGCGGCAAGGCCACCTCGTCTGCACAAGACCGTTGTCTACATGCTGATCGTCCCATCGTACCAGTCCGGCACGGTGCAGTTCCCGCACCATCTCGTAGGCGATCCCGGCATTGATCTGCTGGTGTCCTCCCACCAGCGGCAGCGCGGCCCGCCGGTAAACCTGCACTTCCGACAGAGGCGCCTCCATATCATCGGCTACCTGTCGCAAGACCTCCTCGGCTCCCTGCTTCTGCGGTGCGCTGAAAACAGGCGTTTTATGCTTGATGATCCCACCCTTCTCCCCTGCAATCTCCTCCAGGCTCTCGCCGAGGATATGCATGTGGTCCTTGCTGATATGGGTGATGCCGCACACCTCCGGCAGCACGACGTTGGTGCTGTCCAGGCGGCCGCCTATCCCCACCTCTACCACGGCCCAGTCGACCCCGGCCTCTGCAAAAAAGAGAAAGGCAATGACAGTGATTCGACCAAAAACGGTCAGATCGGGGGTGGCCTCCAGATAAGGTAGTGCTCGTTGGATCAGTTCGGCACACTTTTCCTGGGAGATAAGCTGTCCGTCAACGCGCATGCGTTCCCGGAAAGTGTGCAAATGGGGGCTGGTAAACAGTCCGGTGCGGTAGCCCAGGTGACGAAGGATCGATTCCGTATACGCGCTTGTGCTGCCCTTGCCCTTCGTGCCCGTCACATGGACGGTTCGAAAGCAATCCTGGGGGTTGTCCAGCGCTGCCAGCACAGCCCGCATGCGCTCCAATCGGCTTTCCGGGTCCTTCAAACGGGGAGCGCGGCCGTCAAACCTGGCATCGTGGAATAGTATGCCGATCGCCTCTTCGTATGTTAGCCGCACTGCAGAAACGAACTCTGGCGCCGACCTTATCGACACGGGCACTCCTTAACTCTCAAAATGCACAGCCTGAAACTGATTGTAAACTCTGTCCCCAAAACCACGCAAACAGTTGCCGGAAAGCAGACCCCGCTCACGCCCTGTACAGCGGCCTGACTCCCCACACCGCAATTCACAGTTCAGACATAGGAATTGTCAGCGATCCAGAACCGATATGGTAAAATTGCGGGCATTAGCGTATGTCCAAACTCGCCGAGGAGACTATTAAATGACCACGAAAATCGCCATAAATGGCTTCGGTCGTATCGGTCGACAGGTTACTAAAGCTCTGTTTGAGCACCATAAAGACACTTTCGACCTTGTCGCTATAAACGATCTGGGTGATGTGGAGACCATGGCCCACCTCTTCAAATATGATACCAACTACGGCGTCTTTGATGGCACCGTTGACATTATCGATGGAGATCTCAAGATCAACGGAGACCGCCTGAAAGTACTCAGCGAGCGCGACCCGAGCCAGCTCCCCTGGGACGAGTTAGGTGTTGACATCGTCGTCGAGAGCACTGGCGTCTTCCGCGATCGGGAAACGGCAGCCCTCCACATTGCCGCCGGCGCAAAAAAAGTGATCATCAGCGCGCCCGCGAAAGGCGAGGACATCACCATCTGCATGGGCGTCAATAACGACCAGTACAAACCGAACAGCCATCACGTCATCAGCAACGCCAGCTGCACAACGAACTGCCTTGCCCCCGCGGCCAAGGTTGTTAACGACACCATCGGCATCGAACAGGGGCTCATGACCACCGTCCATGCCTATACCACCGACCAGCGCATCCTCGACTTCGTTCACGAAGACCTGCGCCGCGCCCGCGCCGCCGGCATGAACATCATCCCAACCACCACCGGCGCCGCCAAAGCCGTATCGCTCGTCGTGCCCGAACTGGACGGCAAATTTGACGGCATGGCCATGCGCGTTCCTACATCCACCGTCAGCGTAGTCGACTTTGTCGCCAAAACGAGCACACAGGGCAATACCGAGGACCTGCTGGACGCCTTCTCTGAAGCCGCGTCCGGACCCATGAAAGGTATCCTCGACGTCAGCCACGAGCCCCTAGTCAGTTCGGATTTCCTGGGCAACCCACATAGCAGCGTGATCGATGCCGAGTTTACAGCCTGCTACGGCGATCTGGTCAAAGTCGTCACCTGGTACGACAACGAGTGGGCGTACAGCGTTCGCGTTACCGATCTCGCCGCCTTTGTCGCCTGTCAGGGCGTCTAGTCCGGTTGCCACCCACCCAAGGCACAGGGACGTGACCCGCAAGAAGACCATCCGGGACGTCAACTGGGAAGGCAAGCGCGCACTCGTCCGCGTCGATTTCAATGTCCCCACAAATGAAGACGGCTGCGTCGGCGATGACACCCGCATCCGCGCCACGCTGCCCACAATAGATTTCCTGCGCAAACACGGCGCGTCCCTGGTCCTGATGAGCCACCTGGGCCGGCCAGCTGGTGGACCGGACCCTCGCTACAGCCTGCAGCCCGTTGCCAAGCGGTTGAGCCAGCTGCTCGACGTCGACGTTCGCTTCCCCTGCGCCGTGACCGGTCCCCACGTCGAAGCGGCCGCAGCCGGCCTTGGCCCTGGAGAGCTCCTGTTACTCGAAAACACACGCTTTGACCCCGGTGAAACCGGCAACGATTCTGCCCTGAGTGCAGCCCTCGCCCGCCTCGGCGACCTCTTTGTGAACGACGCGTTCGGCAGCGCCCACAGGGCCCATGCAAGCACCACCGGTGTGGCCGCCCACCTGCCCTCCGTAGCCGGTCTGTTGATGGAGAAGGAGTTGACCTACCTTGGCGAAGCGCTTGAGGAGCCCGAGCGCCCCTTCATCGCCATTCTCGGCGGCGCCAAGGTCAGCGACAAAATCGCCGTCATCGATCAGCTCCTCCAGAAGGTGGATGCCATCCTGATCGGTGGCGGCATGGCCAACACCTTTCTTGCCGCTGCCGGCTGCCACATGGGAGCCAGCCTGGTCGAAACCGAAGTGCTTGACACGGCCCGGTCCCTTCGGAGCACCGGCGATGATGTGATCCAATTACCGGTCGATCTCACCGTGGCCGACAGCTTTTCCGCCGATGCCACCTCCCGCACGGTCAGCGTAACCGAAGTTCCGGCCGGGTGGATGGCCCTCGACATCGGCGCGGCTACCGTCGCACACTTCGCCAATCGCCTCGCCGGCGCCCGCACCGTTCTCTGGAACGGTCCCATGGGCGTCTTCGAATTCCCCACTTTTGCCCGCGGCACTAACGCTGTCGCTGAGATGCTGGCCGGGCTGTCCCAGGCCACCACAATCGTCGGCGGCGGCGACTCAGCCGCTGCTGTACAGCAGGCCGGACTGGCCGGGCGCATCTCCCACGTGAGTACCGGCGGCGGCGCCAGCCTGGAGTTCCTGGAAGGGAAGCTTCTGCCCGGCGTAGCCGCCCTGGACGACGAGGAGGCGTAACCTATGAGCTTTCTTAAGAAACTGGCATCGTTCTTTTCCGGCGGCGGTGGAGGCGACAATCGCGCCTTCCCAATCTATGTCTTCAGCAACCGCTGCCGCGAACCGATCATGGCTGAAATCGACCTGGTCAACAGTCTCAGCCGCGACGAAGAGAATGACGACCGCTACTACACCCGCAAGGTCCTGCAAGGGAGCGGGAAGAACCGCTGCTTTACCCAGGTCGAAGTCGAAATCTGGTTCGACCGCGGCAAAAAGGTCTCCCACTACGAAGTCAGCGGCGGCCGTTGGTTGACCCAGGAGGAATACGAAGAAGAGCTGATACGCTTCGAAGCGCCTCCTGAGGAGGAAAGCGCGGCAGAAGACGAATCTCAGTCGGGCTAGATCTTCGCAGCAACCGCTGGAGGCCGCATCCATCTGTCGTCCGCCGGAGAAATTTCACAGAGCGGCAATAGCAGGACGCCTGTAGTCAGAATCAGTCTGTCCTTCCCGTAGACAAATGCAATTCGCCAGTTCCCCCCGCGTTGACATTACACCTCCAGGCCTTGCCGCCTGACACAGCCGTCCGTGGAGAACACCTATAATGCGTAAACCGATGATGGCCGGCAACTGGAAAATGAATATGACCGTGGCCGAGGCGCTCGACCTCGCGCGGCAGATCAACCGGCTGGTCGGTGACGCGACCGCGGTGGAGCAGTTGCTATGCCCGCCTTCCGTATGCCTGCATCCTCTCAAAGCAATCACGACCGGAATGCCATTTGCACTCGGTGCCCAAAACTGCCACTGGCAGGATAGCGGTGCCTTCACCGGCGAAATCAGTCCGCCCATGCTGCGCGGCCTCGCCGACTACGTCATCATCGGGCACAGCGAGCGTCGCCAGCTCTTCGGCGAAACCGACGAAACCGTGAACAAGAAGACCCGCGCCGTATTGGCCCACCAGCTGACCCCGGTCGTCTGCGTAGGCGAAAGCCTCGAACAGAACGAGCACGGCGAGACCACGGCCATCATCACCGCTCAGGCACAAGCCGCGTTGGACGGTCTCAGCGCCGACCAGGTCCAATCCCTCGTTATCGCCTACGAACCAATCTGGGCCATCGGCACCGGCCGGGCCGCGACCGCGCAGACCGCCGGCGAAATCTGCGGCCTCGTACGCTCCATCCTGCGCGACATGCACGGCGCCCCCGTCGCCGGCACGACGCGCATCCTCTACGGCGGCAGCACCAAACCGGACAACATCGGCGCCATCATGCAACAACCCGATATCGACGGCGCTCTCATCGGAGGCGCATCCCTCGAGGCCGGCAGTTATGCCGAAATGGTGCAGATTACGGCAGGGCTCTACGGCGGCTGACCCCCGCCCTTCAGACTCACCTTGTGGAAATTAGGAGCGGGGAAAAACTGGGCCATGGACTAACTTCTCTCTCCTCTTCACTCTCTCCTCGCCCCTCCCCTCCCCATGTCTCCATTCGGGCCCTACCTGTTCTTCATCCTCTTCTTCATCCTGCTCGCCGGGCTCTGGTGGCTGAGCTGGCGAATCGGCCTGCTGATCCAGGAGATCGTCTATCTGATCACCGGCTCCGAAGACTTGGCGATGGTGATTCTGTTCCTGGTCTACCTGCCCGGCATCCTCGTCCACGAAGCCTCCCACTGGCTGGTAGCACGGATCCTGGGCCTGAAGACGAGTAAATTTCGTGTGTGGCCCAAATACACCCGTAACACCATCGGCCTGGGCAGCGTAACCGTAACGTCCGGGGGCGCTCTCAGGGATAGTCTGGTGGGGCTGGCTCCGCTCTTGGTCGGGTCCCGGCTGATCGTGCTTATCGGTGAGCAGGTATTCGAAACACACACACTCCCCTTCTCTTGGCGTACCGGCAGGCTGTTGGACGGGCTCACCCTTGTACTCGACGGCCTCGCCCACAAACCCGATAGCCTGCTGTGGAGCTACCTCCTCTTCGCCATCGCCAACGCGATGATGCCCAGCGCCAGCGACCGCGCGCCGCTGAAACTGCTGGGCATCTATATCGTTCTTATCGCCGCCCTGTTCGTCTTCATCGATCAATCGGGCCGCAACGTGCTTCTTCTGCTCGACTTCCTCTTGGGTCCGATTCAGCTGCTGACCGGCGCCTTCTTCCTGGTCGTCGCCATCGACCTGGCCGTCTTCCTGCTGCTGCTCGCCGTAAGAGAGGTGTCGAGACTCTTCGTCACACAATGACCGCGGTCATTTTCTCTGCCCTCCCTGGCCCCGGTCCGCGGGCGCCTATAGCGAAGGCACCTTTGCCAGGCTCGCCCGTATCGCCTTCTCCGGGTATTCGAAGTCCTCAAGGTTGTCGCCCAAATGCTGCTCGTATGCAGCCAGATCGAAGTGACCGTGGCCACACATATTGAAGACGATAACTTTGCTCTCGCCGCTCTCCTTGCACGCCAGCGCCTCCTGCATCGCCCCCCAGATCGCATGCGCCGGTTCGGGCGCCGGCAGGATCCCCTCCGCACGCGCAAAGGAGACCGCCGCCCCGAATATCGCCCGTTGCTGAACATTGACCGCCTCAATCAGCCCCGCATCATGCAGCGCGCTGACCTGTGCACTCATGCCATGATAGCGCAGTCCACCCGCGTGAATCGGCGCCGGCACAAAATCGTGGCCGAGCGTATGCATCTTGATCAACGGTGTCGTCTGTGCCGTGTCGCCGAAATCATAGGTGAAGACCCCGCGCGTCAGGCTCGGCGCAGCCGCCGGTTCCACCGCAACGACGCGGGCGTTCCTGCCGCCGCTGATATTCTCCTTCAGGAATGGGAACGCAAAGCCGCCAAAGTTGCTCCCGCCCCCCGTACAACCGACCAGCACGTCCGGCCAGTCCTCTCCGAACGCTTCCAGCCCGCTGATCACCTCCTGCCCCACGACCGTCTGGTGCAGAAGCACATGATTCAGCACCGAGCCTAGCGAATACTTCGTATCCTCACGCGTCGCTGCATCTTCCACTGCCTCCGAAATCGCAATCCCCAGGCTGCCCGTGCTGTCCGGACTCTCTGCCAGGATCTGCCGGCCGGCGTTCGTGTCCTCGCTGGGGCTCGGTACAACCTCCGCCCCCCACGTCTCCATCATTACCTTTCGGTAAGGCTTCTGCTCATAGCTGACCCGCACCATGTAGACCTTGCACTCCACACCGAATACCTGGCACGCGAAACTGAGCGCGCTCCCCCACTGTCCCGCGCCCGTTTCCGTCGCCAGGCGCGAGACGCCCTCCTCCTTGTTGTAGAAGGCCTGCGGCACCGCTGTGTTCGGCTTGTGGCTTCCCGACGGGCTGACGCCTTCATACTTGTAGTAGATGCGGGCCGGAGTATCCAGCGCCTTCTCCCATTCATGCGCCCGGATCAGAGGTGTCGGCCTCCATATTCGGTATACATCTTGCACAGGATCGGGAATCTCGATGTAGCGGTCCGCGCTGACCTCCTGCAGAATCAGCGACATCGGAAAAAGGGGCGCCAGATCCTCCGGACCAATCGGCTGACCGGTGCCCGGATGCAGCGGCGGCGAAAGTTCAACCCCCGCGGCCGGCAAATCGGCGTTGATGTTATACCAATGGGTCGGCATCTCCGACTCATTTAAGATTACCTTCTTCTGCCTGCTCATTTCTGTGCTCCTGAAGTGATGGTGACGAATCCCTTCCTATGCACTGGCGAATTCGCCGCTGTACTCCTGCCGATCACAATGCCCGGAAGTAAGATCAAAAAGACCTGCCGCAATCGCGACAGGCCTTGACACAAATCCACTTGAATCTGCGATCAGTTCAGGTGCGCCTGAATCCTGCCCAGCAGTTGGCCTTTCTGCTGAAAACCAACGATCGTCTCCACCTGCTGACCGTCCTTGAACAGCATCAGCGTGGGAATGCTCATCACGCCAAACGCCATCGCTGTGCTCTGATTCTCGTCCACGTCCAGCTTGCCGATCGTCAGTTTGCCGTCAAGCTCGGTAGCAATCTCATCAAGTACCGGTGCGATCATCTTGCAAGGTCCGCACCACTCCGCCCAGAAATCCACCAGTACCGGAAGCTCCGACTGGATGACTTCATCCTCAAAATTCGCGTCTGTGACAACAACGGTGTTCGCGCCCATTTTCTTGTCTCCTACTCCTGTTTGCGAGCGTACAAACTGCAACTTTCCGACAGGTCCGTCTTGAACTTGCCTGACACGACCTATCTTAGCACGCCTCGTCAGGCAAGGCTGTAGACTAACCTACAAAATATATAGTACGCCCAATGGAAGCCAAAAGTCAAAAGATCGGCCCAGCCGATTCTTACCATCTATAGTTTCTTACCATCTGTAGGTTATATCAACCTCTGCCGTGACTACACAGCCAAAGTCGGTTCGCGACGCCGAACGAAGCTAATAAAGTTATCTCTCACTTCACTCTCTCCTCGCATCTGGGCGGTCGGGCCTATTCGGCCCTCCCTTGTGCAGGGGCTCCGCCCCCGCAACGCCCCCTGCCCTATTCCCGCCGCAGCCAGTGTGAGCGAAATTCGACCTTGGCGTCCCGCGGCGGCCGGTACTTCCCCCATCCCGCCTCGTGCCAGGTTCCAGGTGTGAGCCAGCGCCCACCCTGGCCTGACGTATACCGCTGTGACCATCAAGAGCCCGCCATAGAAATCCTGAAAGTGCCTTCCGTTATTCCGGACCCAGACAGAATGCACACAGTGCTTACACAAGAGATGGATTGGCAGTTACCCTCGGCCCATCGCTGTCAATCCTTTACTCACTCTTCTGCCGCCTTCTCAGAAACTCGGCGAACTCCTCCTTGTCCAATGCCGAGGAGCGGGGATTCATTTTCTCCGGTTCACGTTTAGACGGCGCGTCCTCGGAGGCAGGGTGCAAATCTCTTTCTCCAATCCGCGCCATAACCGCAGGGATGACGTTGACTATACTTTCCAGAAACGCCGCTGTCAGCGCCGCCCCGCCAGGCAAATTGATGATCAACGTCCGTCCACGGATGCCCGCAACGCCCCTGTCCAGCAGCGCCATCGTATCTGTCCCCGCAGTCCTGGCGCGCATTGTCTCCGGCAGAGAAGGCATGAGCCGCTCCAGTACGGCGGCCGTGGCTTCGGGTACGATCTCCTCGGCCGACGGTCCCGCCGCCGGAAACGTACCGCCCACCGTCACAATCAGGTCCAGCTCCTCTTCATCGCACCATTGCCGCAGCGTCTCCTCCAACTGGTACCGAGGAGGCTCGCCGTAAACGCGACTGAGGAGGGGCAGGTATCCGTCTGCAACGCCGCCCAGCAATCCCTGCACGTCGGCCAGAACTTCATCTGCGTCGACGGACTCGTCTGTATCGGCTATGACGAGAAACCCGCACCGAATCACCACTGATGTCGGACTCTCCTTCCCCGCTCAATCGAACTTCGGTCGACAGCAACTGTCTGAAATGCGGACGAACAAAAAGCGATGGCTTGGCCACCGCTTTTGAATCGAGTCGATTTCAAACAGCGTCTCTCAGCGCTTCGTGTACTGCGGGGCCTTGCGCGCCCGTTTGAGGCCGGGCTTCATCCGCTCCTTTACGCGCGCATCACGTGTAAGGAATCCCGCGGCCTTCAAAGTCGGCCGCAGATTGGGGTCCGCCGCCACCAGCGCACGTGACAGTCCGTGCCTGGCTGCGTGCGCCTGGCCGCCTTCGCCGCCGCCATGAACCTTTATGCTGATATTGAAGCTGTTCTCCGTGCCGGTCAGAGTCAGCGGCTGCCGGATCACCATCTGGTCCAATGCACGCCCGAAATAACCGTTCATCGGCAGGCTGTTAACGATGATCTCACCTTCTCCCTCGTACAGCCGTACGCGGGCCGTCGCGCTCTTGCGTCGTCCAACAGCCTCGATATACTCACTCATATCTGTTCTCCTGCAACTCCAGCACTTTCGGCTTCTGCGCCTCGTGCGGGTGATCCGGACCAGCGTAGACTCTCAGTTTCTTCATCTGGGCGCGACCGAGCCGGGTCTTGGGAACCATACCTTTAACCGCTTCAAAGATGATCTTCTCCGGCTGTCGTTCCAACTGTTCGCGCATTGTTCGGCTCTTCAAGCCTCCCGGATAGCGGGAATGCCGGTAATAGCGCTTAGCGTCCAGCCTGTTGCCTGTCACGTGAAACTTGTCGCAGTTGACGACGATAACGAAGTCCCCACAGTCCACGTTGGGCGTGAAACTCGGCTTGTGTTTGCCGCGCAGGACCTGCGCGATCTCAGATGCTAACCGGCCAAGCGTCTTGTCGGTTGCATCAACTACCCACCATTCACGTCCGCTCTTGGCCTCTTCATAGCTCAGGCTCAGTGTCTTCACCCTCTATTCTCCTCATTCGTACCTGCAAGCAACCCTCTGCGATCTTCCGCCCACACTATAATTGCGCAGAAAACAGATCGGGGTACTCTGCATATTGTACTCGCTCCAGAACCAGCCCATTGGGCGGAAGCGGCGGCGCAGAGCGGCTGCGATCTTTCGCACGCAGCGCCCCGGCCAGGTCATCGGCCTTCCACGCTCCCAAGCCAACCGCCAGCAGCGAGCCGGCCAGATTACGCGCCATCCGTCGCAGAAATGCGTTGGCTGTAACTGTCAGTACCAGCCGTTCGGACGGATAAAAGTCCAGCACCGGCAGCGACTCTTCCACCCGTTCCCAGAAGAGCGAAACGATTCGACGAACCGTATTCTCTCCTTGTGGCGCCTGCCCGAACGTGGCAAAGTCGTGTGTCCCGATCAGCAAGGCGGCAGCGCCGTTCATCGCCTCCAGGTCTGGGCGCTTGGGCAACACCATCGCAAAACGGTCGACGAGCGGAAATCGTTTCTCGCCCTCTTCCTCGCGTACCGGTGCCCACGCCGTGTAACGGTACGTCCGCTCTGAAGCGCTGAATCTGGGGTGAAACCCTTGAGGCGCCTCCGTCAGACTGCGAATGAGTATCGAAGCGGGCAGCCGCTGGTTCCAGGCTTTCCGCAGGGCTTCCGCAGAATGCTTCCAGGTCGCATCTACCGAAACTACCTGCCCTCTGGCGTGAACCCCCGTGTCCGTCCTTCCGGCGCCGCTTACCCGGCAATACGCGCCGGTCAGCTCCCCCAGCGCCTCTTCCAACGCACCTTGGACCGTCGGCGCATCCCTCTGCACCTGAAACCCACAGAAATCTGTGCCGTCGTAAGCGATCAGACCGGCGACCCTGGGCATTCGCTCCTCACCGGCGTGGCGCACGGGGCCGCAAACTGGCTTCCCTTCCCACTGCCCCCGCCAACTGCCGCCAACTCTGCAAACACTTGCCTTGGACGGCATCCTCCCCTGCTGCTCGTTACTCCTCGTTCCCCACCAGCTCGATAACAGCCATGTCGGCCGCGTCGCCGAACCGCTTGCCCAGCTTGACGATGCGTGTATAACCGCCGTTCCGCTCCTCATAGCGGGGAGCCAACTCGTCAAAAACCTTCTTCGCGACCGCCTTGTCATTGAGGTACGCCACAACCTGACGTTGCGCATGTACCCGATCAATCTTTCCTGCCAGGCCGTGCTTGGCCTTCGTAATCAGCTTCTCGGCATCACCGCGCATCGCCCGTGCCTTGGCCTGCGTGGTCGTGATCCGTTCGTGAACATAAAGTTCTCGGATCAGATTCCGAAACAGGGCCTTGCGCTGCGACGCGTTCCGGCTTAACTTCTGACCCGCGATCTGGTGTCGCATCGTACTATTCCTCCGGTAGCGGCGTTAAGCTCGCTTCGTCAACGATCTCGACTGATCCAGCCGCTTCGGTTTCAGCTAATTCGTTGTCAGCCATTTCGGCTTCAGCAACTTCCACCAGAATCTCCTCAACCTCGGTACCGTTGCCTCCACCCAGATAGGCGCTGAGATCGACGCCCACCACGTTCATGTATCCCTTCTCGCTCAACTTCTCTACCAACTCGTCCAGCGACTTCTTGCCAAAATTGCGGATGGCGAGCATCTCGTCCTCACCCTTCTCCATCCGCTTCAGGATCTCCCCAACCTTCGTGATACCTGCCCGCTTCAGGCAGTTATACGCCCGCACCGTCAACTCAAGCTCCTCAATCGGCGCCTCGGCTACACGGCTGGGGATGCTCTCTTCCTCTTCTTCGGGCAACTCGATCATCGCTGTTCGTTCGCCGACAAAAAGGCTCAGATGCTGAACAAGTATGTCAGCGGCTTGACGCATGGCATCTTCAGGCGAAATCGTGCCGTCCGTCCACACTTCCAGATTCAGCCTGTCATAGTCGGTCTGCTGCCCGATGCGGGTCCGTTCCACCCGGTAAGATGCCTTCTTTACCGGGCTGAAAATCGCATCCACAGGAATCTCGCCCAACGGCAACTGCACACGCTCCTCAGCCGGACTGTATCCCCGGCCCTGCTCCACCACCATCTCGATGTCCAGGTCAACCTCATTCGAGTCGGCGAATAATAGGTACAGGTCCGGGTTGACGATCTCAACCTCAGGAGGGCAGTTCAAGTCGCCCGCCGTCACCGGCCCTTCATGGTACACCTCTACCGAAACCCGAACCGGCTCCGCGCTGTTGCTCCTGAATCGAATCTGTTTTACATTCAGTATCAGTCGGGTGGCGTCTTCCAGCACATGATCGATCGTGGAAAACTCGTGATGCACACCACTGACCGAGATTGACGTCACTGCAGCGCCCGGCAAGCTCGACAGCAATACCCGGCGCAATGAGTTCCCCAGAGTTATCCCATATCCGCTTTCCAGCGGGCTGATCACAAAGTGACCATAGTTCCTCGAACTGGCCTCAACTTCTATCTTCGGCAATACTAGATTGTTAAGCAACGGCTACCCCTCCCGGCTGTATAACAGTCTCAACCAAACACCGTGTGGCGACAGACAATCGTCTCAACTCTGCCGGTCGTCCGTACAACGAACCTGCAAAGGCAACGAATCAGTACCATGCCGGCTAACGACTGTAGTACTCAACGATCAACTGTTCGTTCAGGAGTACGCCTATCTCGTCCCGTTCCGGCGCCGAAGTCACCGTACCGTTGAGATTGGTCGCATCCAGACTGAGCCACGTAGGGGGGGACGCACTGCCGAGAATCTGGGCGCGCTCACGAAAATAGGTCTTGGTCCGGCTCTTCTCGCGCACGGAAATCTGGTCGTTCGGCGACACCAAAAAGGAGGGGATGTTCGTCTTGCGGCCGTTTACGGCAAAATGACCGTGCCGCACGAGCTGACGAGCCTGCGCCCGGCTGTCGGCAAAACCGAACCGGTACACCACATTGTCCAGCCGGCTCTCCAACAACTCCAGCAAAATACCGCCGGTCTGCCCCTTGCGCCGCGATGCCTCCCTGAAATAGCGGCGGAACTGCCGTTCCATCACCCCATACATGCGGCGCGCCTTCTGCTTCTCCCGCAACTGGATCCCGTAATCCGAGACCTTGCGCCGCATGACATTTCGCCGGCCTGCTTCGCCCGGGGGGAATGGACGCCGGTCAACCGCGCACTTGGGGCTGACACAGCGTTCGCCTTTCAAGAATAACTTCTGTCCTTCTCGTCGACAGAGTTTACAAACCGCATCCGTATATCGAGCCATCTTTCCTCCAGGTCGACTAACGCTCGCAACCCTTTACCCCACGCAGGGCCGCGTCGTAGCTCGGTGTGCCGGCTTAACCGCTCGAATGGTGATCGCGTCCCCAGTGCTCGCGCCTTCCGCACTATCCCTCCCCGGCGGACTTCCGCGACACACTTCGATCACCGCTTCAACAGTTCCATTGCAATGCAAAACAAGCGGCATCGCGCCGAAACACGATGCCTTTCTTCCGGCAGGTTAATCCCTTTGTTGCGCAACCTCTTCCCAGCTCGACACCTGAGGCAACGCGCTGTCCGTTCTCCTAAACTCTTCGCTTACTCGGGGGACGCACCCCGTTATGCGGAATCGGTGTTATGTCCGCTATCGACGTAACTGTCAAACCGGCCGGGTTCAACGCCCGCAACGCACTCTCACGGCCCGGCCCCGGACCCTTGATAAACACCTCGACCTCACGCATGTTGAACTCGCTCACGGCCTGGCGGGCCGCGGCCGATGCCGCTAGCTGGGCCGCGAACGGCGTGCTCTTGCGGCTCCCCTTGAAACCGGCCGTGCCCGAACTGGCCCAACACAGAACCGCCCCATCCGGGTCGGTGACCGTGATGATCGTGTTGTTAAATGTTGCGCGAACGTGAATCTGACCGCTCGGGACGTGTTTCCTCTCCCGGCGGGACGACCGACCACCCCGACGACGCTGCGTTCGAGCCATCGTTTCTCCTTAGCCTGATGTCCCTGCGCAAAAAAATACGCAGACGATGATCTGCTGCTACTTGCGCGCTCGCTTCTTCCCGGCTACCGTCTTCTTTATACCGCGGCGCGTGCGCGCATTCGTGCGCGTGCGCTGGCCCCGGCTTGGCAGATTGCGCCGGTGGCGCAGGCCTCGATAGCTGCCAATCTCCATGAGGCGCTTGATGTTCATGTTTACTTCGCGCCGCAAATCACCTTCGACGCGACAGTGGCGCTCAATGTAATCCCGCAAGGCGACCAATTCATTCGTGTCCAGATCATTGACGCGCTTGTCCGCGTCAATCCCCGTCGCCTCCAGAATCTCCTGGCTGACCGAACGGCCAATCCCGTAAATGTAGGTTAAAGCAACAACGACCCGCTTGTCTCGAGGAATGTCGACGCCTGCAATACGTGCCATGGCACTTGCCCCCTGGGTTTCTAGCCCTGCCTTTGCTTGTGTTTCGGGTTCTGACAGATCACATAAACTACGCCTCGCCGCCGTACAACCGAACACTTCTCACACATCTTTTTTACCGAAGGCCGCACTTTCATCCTTCAACCCCCTCCCCCAAAGTCGTAACGCAATTCCACAAGTGTATCATATCGCTATAGGCGCGTCAAGATTTCAGGGCCTCTGTTGGTTACCGCAACTGTATGCTCGAAGTGAGCGCTCAAGCTGTGATCTTCGCTGATTACGGTCCACTTGTCCTTCAATGTCTCCGTCCGCCACGTGCCCATCTGCACCATCGGCTCAATCGCAATCACCAGCCCAGGACGCAGCACAACCCTTCCGTCCGTATCGTCCGAAACATAGTTCAGAACCTGCGGCCCCTCGTGCATTGCACGACCCACACCGTGCCCCGTGTACTCCCGCACTACGTGAAAGCCGCTCGGCTCTACACTGTTCTGCACCGCCGCGCTGATATCAAGCACACGTCCGCCGGAACGAATCGCCTTGATGCCGGCATTGAGGCTCTCCTCCGTAACCCGCAGCAGCTCTTCGGCCGCAGGCTCGACCGAGCCCACTGGATATGTCCAACCGCTGTCGCCCACGAAGCCTCGGTAAAATACGCCTACATCTATGCTGATAATGTCGCCCTCTTGCAGCACACGCTCGCGGCTCGGAATCCCATGCACCAACTCCTCGTTTATGCTCGTGCAAATGTTGGCCGGATAGCCGCGATAGCCCAGGAAACTGGATTTCGCACGATGACCGTGGATCGTCGCCGCGGCCAGTTCGTCCAATTCCAACGTGCTGATCCCCGGTCTGATCGCCTCTCGAAACTCCTGATGAACTTTCGCAACGATTCGCCCCGCTTCCCGCATGATCTGTATCTCACGCGGGCTCTTGAAGACCGGCGCAGGACGTTCCTGCTCCTGCCTCGCCTTGAGACGCGGCCGCCCATTGCCGTGCAGCCTGCGTCTGAGTCGGGTCATCATGCTTTCGTCGCTCATCTTGCACTTGCCGTCGGTGACACCCGGGCCCCGCATGCGTCAGGCCGACACAGCGCTCTTTGCCGCCTCGATATTCCTCGACGCCAACCGCTTCAGCAGCTGCTCCTGCATCTCCGCGATCGACTTCGCGCCGTCTACCACTTCCAGCAAGCCCTTCGCGAAATAGTATCCAATCAGTGGAGACGTCTGCTTATAGTAGACATACAGCCGGTTCTGGACCGTCTCCGGCTTGTCATCATTGCGCTGGTAAAGCGCACCGCCGCAGCTGTCGCAATTCTCCCCGCGGGGAGGATTGAACGTCAGATGATAGACCCTGTCGCAGTTGCGGCATACCCGCCTACCGGTAATTCGCAGCGTCACGACGTCGTCTTCCAACTGGAACATAGGCACCACATCGATGCCCCCGTGCGCAGCCGTCATCTCGTCCAGCGCCTGGGCCTGAATGAGATTGCGCGGAAAGCCATCCAGAATCGCACCCTGCGCGGCATCTTCCTGGGCCAAACGCGCTTCCACCATCCGAATCGTCACCTCGTCGGGGACCAGTTCGCCTTTGTCGTAATAGCTCTGCGCCAGCTGCCCGAGCTCCGTCTGGTTCTTCAAGTTGTACCGGAAGATCTCCCCTGTTGAAACCTGCGGGATTCCCAGCTTTTCCTCCAGTAACTGCGCCTGTGTGCCCTTGCCGGCCCCAGGTGCTCCCAATAACACCAGATAGATACGGTCGCTCATTGGCACCTCTTCCGCACGCTGCGAAACAAAGAAAATGGTGGGCTAGCGGATAAAGCCCTCATAGTTGCGCATCATCAGCTGCGCTTCGATCTGTTTCATCGTGTCCAGCACAACACCAACCACGATCAGGAGACCTGTACTGCTGATAATCAGCGTGTTGAAACTGCCGACGCCTCCCCCGAATACCACACCGGCGAGGAAGGGCAGCACCGCAACCAGGCCGAGAAATAGCGCACCCACCAGCGTAATACGCCCCAAAACACCGTTCAGGTACTGTTCAGTCCGCGGACCGGGCCGTATGCCGGGGATGAATCCCCCCTGCTTTTGCAACGTGTCAGGGAGATTCTGTTGCCGGAACATGATATCGGTGTAAAAGTACGTAAATGCGACCGTCAGCATGAAGTAGAACAGCCAGTACAGAAAATTCTGCGGACTGAACGACGTGAAAAAGAAATTCGCTATCGAGCCAAGCCAGTCATTGCGAAGAATGAAATAGGATGCCAGCGTGTTCGGCAGAATGAGCAGACTCTGGGCGAAAATCAGCGGAATCATCCCGGCCGTGTTCACCCGCATCGGCACGTAGGTACTCTGCCCGCCGACCATCATCAGCCGGTTGCCGCGCATCGTGCGCACCCGTTTGCCATACTGTACGGGAATGCGTCTCTGACCCTCCTGAACCCATACAATCAGGGCCACCGTCAGCACCGTGATGACGCTGAATATCAGCAGCTGTGTGATGCCCTGCTGCGTCAGCAAACGCACCTGGCTTGGCGCCGCCGCGACGATTCCGGCAAATATGATCAGCGATACACCGTTGCCGATGCCCTGCTCGGTCAGCAACTCTCCCATCCACATGGCCAGCATCGTGCCGGCAGTCAGGCTGATCAAAATCGTCAGGGACGGAAGCAGCGCATCGCCCGTGAAGCCCCAGTTCTCAAGAACCGCACCCGTCGCCGCGCCGCCCAGAGGACGGCTGAGCAGCGTCGCCTGACCGAAAGCCTGCAGAAGCGCCAGCGGTACCGTCATATAGTGGGTGTAGCGGTTCAGCTGCTGTCGCCCCTGTTCACCCTCACGGCTCAACTCTTCCAACTGGGGAACGATCGGGGTCAACAGCTGCATGATAATCGTGGCGGTGATGTAAGGATATACACCCATCGCCATCACGCTGAACTGGGCCAGCGCGCCCCCGCTGAAAAAGTTCAAAAGACTCAGAAGAATGTTCTGGTCCGTCGAACGAAATATCTGATCCAGCACCTCGCGATTGACGCCGGGAAGAGGAATATGCGCGGCAAGCCGGTAGGCGACCAGAATCAGAAACGTATACAGCAGCTTCTGACGCAGGTCCGGCAAACGAAAGGCATTGCGTACGGCTTCGAGCATAAAGTTTCTCCGGTAGAGATTCGACCGGGTCTGGCCGCCTCTTGGACCGCCAGACCGAACTCCCTACAGTTAAGACCGCGGCAGATTCCTGTTGACTTCAAAGGGCAGAATGTCGACCGTACCGCCCGCGGCCTCTACCTTCGCCCTCGCGCTCTTGCTGATTCGATGTACCTGCAAATGAAGCGGCTTTTCAATCTCGCCCCGCGCCAGGACCACCACAGGCTGTTTGCTGTCGCCCAGCAGCCCAGTGTCGAAGAGCGTCGCCGGTGTCACCTGCGCGTCGGCCGCGAACCGTTCCCCCATTTTGTCGAGGTTCACCGGCGTATAGGTCACCTTGAAGCGGTTGTTGAACCCGCGCATCCTCGGCAGCCGGCGCAGAAAGCTCAACTGGCCGCCTTCAAAGCCGCGAAGGCCCCCGTTTCCGGCGCGGGCATTCTGGCCCTTTGTACCGCGCCCGGCCGTCTTGCCCCGTCCCGATCCCGTACCGCGGCCAACGCGCTTTCGGTTTTTCGTGGCGCCCTCATTGGGGCGCAAGTCGTGCAATCTCATGTTTCGCTTGCTCCAGCCAAATGGAAAGAACCGCGGCAACCCGGTATAGCTCCGAACTGCCTGATTACGCCTCCGCTTCCTCAACCACCTCAACTAGGTGAGAGACCTTGGCGATCATCCCCCGGACCGTAGGACTGTCAGTCTTCTCGACCGTCTGATTCATCTTCCGCAGCCCCAGGGCCTGAACGGTTGCCTTCTGACGCTTGTTGTAGCCAATCGGGCTCTTGACCAGCTTTACCGTAATCGTCTTTTCCATGGATCTAGTCTTCCTGGTACCAGAAAGGACGCAGCTTCTCAGGATCCACGCCCCTTCGCTGTGCTTCCACTCTGTAATCCTGCAACTGCCTCAGCGATGCAAAGGTGGCCTGCACCACATTCAATATGTTGTCGCTCCCCAAAGATTTGGACAATATGTCCTTCACGCCGGCAGCTTCGACCACCGCACGTACACCCCCGCCGGCAATAACACCGGTCCCGGGGCTCGCCGGCCTCAACAGTACCTCGCCCGCGCCGAACCTGGCCTGGCTCGCATGGGGAATCGTCGTACCCAGCAGATTCACCTCTACCATCGTCTTGCGGGCCGTCTCGCTCGCCTTGCGAATCGCATCCGGGACTTCGCGCGCCTTTCCAACGCCTACGCCGACACGCCCGTTGTTGTCTCCGACAACCACCACCGCACGAAACGCGAACCTGCGTCCGCCCTTCACCACCTTCGCAGTGCGCGCGATATGAACGACCTTCTCATCAAGTTCATCCTTCTCTTCTTCCTGCTCGCGGTCCCGTCGACGGTCTCGACGTCCCATATCCTTCTCTCCTTGCTCTGTTTAGAAGACGAGACCACCCTCTCGACTGCCATCGGCCACCGCCTTCACGCGGCCGTGGTAGCGGTACCCGCCACGATCGAAGACCACCTGCTCAATGCCGGCCGCCCTGGCGCGTTCAGCAACGATTTTGCCGATCTCCTTCGCCTGATCCACCTTAAGCTTGTCGGCAAGCGCATCCCGCAGTTCAGCTTCCATCGTCGAAGCCGACACAATGGTATGGCCGGCCTGGTCGTCGATTAACTGTACATTGACGTTTTTCAGGCTGCGAAATACATTCAACCGCGGCCGCGCCGCAGTCCCCGAAACCTTGCGCCGAACCCGCATATGCCGGCGCTTTCGCGCGTCCGTTCGTGTAGCTTTCGCCATGATTCTCCATCCCTGACCGGTTATACTGCCGCGGCCCCGGCCTTGCCTGCCTTGGAGCGCACGTATTCGCCCTGATAGCGGATGCCCTTGCCCTTGTAGGGCTCCGGCGGACGCTCCTTGCGAATCTTCGCGGCCAGTTCGCCTATCTGTTGCTTGTTGATACCCGTAATCGTCACCGTCCGCCCATCGCGCGATACCTCAAACTCTACGTCCGGGCTGGGCGGCGCATATTCCACAGTATGGCTCTTCCCCACCTGCAATAGCAGATTCTTGCCCTCCTGCTGGGCTCGGTAGCCAACGCCGTGAATCTCCAGAATCCTCTGGAATCCTTCTGTCACGCCCACCACCATGTTGTTGAGCAACGCTCTCGTCAGGCCGTGCATGGCGCGATGCTGGCGCTGGTCGGTCGGTCGGGTCACAACGATCTCGCCATTCTCTCTCGAAATCCTCATGTCCCGGTTGAACTTCTGGCTCAGCTCCCCCTTCGGCCCTTTCACCGTTACCACGTTGCCTGGCACGATATCAATCGTTACACTGGCGGGCACGGGAATCGGCATCCTCCCGATTCGTGACATGTTTTCCTCCCGACTTTACCAAACGTTGCACAAGACCTCGCCGCCAACCCGCTCGCGACGCGCCTGCCTTCCGCTCATTACACCTTTGGGCGTCGAAACTATGTTGATTCCCAGTCCACTGCGGACAAGCGGGATAGTCCGATAGCCCATGTACGTCCGCCGCCCTGGGCGGCTCACTCGCTCTATGCCGGTAATGACCGGTTGCCCCTTGTCGGAATACTTCATCCCAACGATCAGATTCGGCCGCGTCTTGTCACCCGTCACCGAATACCCGCCGATGAAGCCTTCCTCCGCCAGGATCTTCGCAATCGCGACCTTTACCTTGGAACTTGGCATCACCGCACGACGATGCCTGGAGTTTGACGAGTTGCGGACTCGCGTCAGAAAGTCCGCGATTGGATCGGTCATCATAACCAGTGCTTCCTCTTGAATCTTGCAGCACAACCCCTGCCGGCACTGCCACCGGCAGATGCGCTGAATCTTGGTCCTTCTACCAGCTGGATTTGACTACGCCCGGCAAATGGCCCTCGAGCGCTTCCCGACGAAAACAGATGCGGCAAAGGCCAAAACGGCGCATGTACGCCCGCGGACGGCCGCACTTTGAGCAACGGTTACGCACTCGCACCTCATACTTCCGCTTGGACTCCCGCAGAACTATACTTTTCTTAGCCACAGACAGCTATCTCCTTCATCTTCGTAGCCACCGTCTTCTCTTGGGCACTGTCTCTTATATGGTTACTTTCTCTATCGCCGCTGGAATGGCATATCCATCATGGCCAGAAGCCGCCGGCCTTCTTCATCCGTTCCCGCTGTCGTGACGATCGTCACTTCCATCCCTCGGACCTTGTCGATCTCATCGTAGTCGATCTCCGGAAAGACCAGCTGCTCCCGCAGTCCCAGGCTGTAATTGCCTCGCCCGTCGAATGAGTCCGGCGAGATGCCGCGAAAATCGCGCTGTGCCGGCAACGCAATGCTGATCAGGCGGTCCAGAAAATCCCACATACGCCGGCCCCGCAGCGTCACCTTCACACCGATCGGCATCCCGGCCCGCAGCTTGAAAGTGGCAATCGACTTGCGCGCCCGCGTCACGATCGGCCTCTGACCCGTGATAACCGTCAGATCATGGCTGGCGCGCTCAATCGTCTTGCCATCCGTGATCGCCTCCCCCATGCCGATGTTTACGCTGATCTTGTCAACCCGCGGCACTTGCATAATATTGGTATAACCGAACTCTGTCATCAGCGCCGGCGCGATCTCACTGTCAAAACGTTCCTTCAACCGGGGCTTCTGCGTCGGCATTACGGCCGCTTCACTCATCTCTCTTAACTCCTCGCCCGTAACTACCGCCCTTGGCGGCATCAGGCCGTCTTTCTGACCCTGAAACTAACTCTCGCTTCCAGTAGGCAGAGACTCACCGGTTCGCCTGTCCACTCGGATCTTGTCCTCACCTTCAAATCGGTAGCCGGCGCGCGTCAATTCGTTGTCAGTCCCCACCAGCGCAACATTGCTGATATGTACCGGCGCCTCCAGCTCGATGCGTCCGGTCTGTGTACGCACCGTCGGACTGCGGCGCTGATGCTTTGTAACAAAATTCGCGCCCGCCACAACGACGTAAACCCGATTCGGATCGTACCGGCCCTTCCTGTCCTTCTTGCGTATTACGCTCTGGACCTCACCGCGGTGCCCCTTGTCATTGCCGGCGATCACTTCAACGAGGTCACCCTTCCTGATCTTTACGCCCATCCCCTCTTCTCCTCAAATCCTGTACGATTCCGTCCGCCGGCACGCTCAACCTGAAGCCTGGGCTCCCGTACGCCTTAGAGCACCTCGGGAGCCAGGGACACGATCTTCATATAGCCGTGGTCACGTAACTCCCGCGCAACCGGGCCAAAAATACGAGTACCGCGTGGATTTCTGTTGTCATCAATCAGTACGGCGGCATTCTCGTCAAAGCGAATATAACTCCCGTCCTTCCGCCGCACCGGACGTCGCGTGCGCACGATAACCGCCCGCACAATCTCTCCCTTTCTCACCGAAGCCGTCGGACTGGAAGATTTGACCGTCGCCACGATCACGTCGCCTATCCCACCATAGCGCCGCGTACTCCCACCGCGGACTCGTATCGTCAGCAACTCTTTCGCCCCTGTGTTGTCGGCAACCCGCAGGCGACTCTCTTGTTGAATCATGGCTCCATACCCCTTCTCTTGCCGGCGCGCCTCGAACTAGACAACAGTCGCGCGGTCCAGAATCTTCGAGACGTAGAACTTCTTATGTTTACTGATCGGCCGGCATTCACGAATCTGGACCGTATCGCCAACCTGGCAGGCATTGTCCTCATCGTGTGCTTTGTATTTCTTATGGGACTTGACAACCTTGCCGTACAGGGCATGGCGCGCAGTTCGCTCCACTTCCACGACCACCGTCCTGTCCATCTTGTCGCTGGTGACAACGCCAACCAACTCGCGTCTTCGCTCACGCATCTCCCTTACTCCTCTTCCTCTTCGGCCATCAACTCCCGCTCACGCAAGATCGTCTTTATCCGCGCAATCTCCCGGCGGACCTGACCCTTGCGTGCCGTATTCGTCATCTGCCCTGTTGCCTTCTGAAAGCGCAAGTTAAACAGCTCCTGGTACCCCTCGTCCAGCCGGGTGTACAGTTCACTTTCCGTAAGCGGGCGTAGCTCATGTGCCCTCATCTTGCTTACCTCCTCGCCTCCACGTCAGATATCTTCCCGGGCGACAAACTGTGTTCCCATCGGTAACTTGTGCGAGGCCAGTCGAAATGCTTCACGCGCCTGCGCCTCGTCAACACCGGCGATCTCAAAAACCATGCGTCCCGGCTTTACGACCGCCACCCAGTGATCGACGTTCCCTTTGCCCGAACCCATACGGGTCTCGGCCGCCCGCTCCGTAACCGGCTTGTCCGGAAAAATGCGAATCCACAATTTGCCGCCGCGCCGCACATAGCGGACAACCGCACGGCGAGCCGCTTCAATCTGCCGGCTCGTCACCCAGGACGGCTCTGTTGCCTGCAGCCCGTACGTGCCAAAATCTATCCGGTTGCCCCGGGTTGCGGTTCCCCGCATCCGTCCGCGGTGCATCTTGCGATACTTTACTCGCTTTGGCATCAACATTTTCTGCTCTCCATCCCGCTACGTTTGGTCCAGCCCCGCCCATCCCGGGCACGAGCCGCTACTCGGTCAGCGCCATCTCCGCATAGCGGGCATGGTACTCTTCACCCGGCAGCACTTCGCCGTGATAGACCCACGTCTTCACGCCTATCACGCCGTACGTCGTGTTCGCCTCGGCGGTGCCGTAGTCGATCTCGGCCCGCAATGTGTGGCGCGGCACCTGCCCGTCGCGGATCGTGTCGACCCGTCCCATCTCGCTGCCGCCCAGCCGGCCCGCCACCTGGATCATGACGCCTTCGGCTCCGGTCCGCATCGCCCGTCCCGCTGCCTGCTTCATCGCCCGCTTCCAGCTGATGCGCCGCTCCAGCTGCTCGGCAACATTCTCGGAGACAAGCTGGGCATCCGTCTCCGGCTTATCAATCTCACGGACGTCGATCTTGACCTTCTTGTTCGTCAGCTCCTGTAGGTTTACCCGCAACACGTTCACATTCGCGCCTTTGCGCCCGATGATAATCCCGGGCTTGGCGGTGTTGATGATCACGTGGACCTGGTTCGGCTGACGTTCGATCTCGATGAAGCTGATGCCTGCACGCGGCGCATCACGATGGATCATTGCCCGGATCTCTCGATCTTCGGCCAGCTGATCCACGTATTCAGGCCCCGTGGCGAACCATCGGCTCTTGTGTTCCTTGATAATGCCCAGGCGAAAACCGGTCGGATGTACTTTGCGTCCCATTGGGCCTCCTTGTGCGGAGCAACTGGTCATAAAGCCACCTGCTGCCGCGGTTCGTCCACTACGCCTCGTCTAAACGCTCTTCCAGCACCACCGTGATGTGCGAAGAGCGTCGAATCCATGGCTTGAATCGGCCGCGCGCGCCAAAACGCCGCCAGCGCCGGTTCGGCGCCTGATCGGCATAGATCTGGCTGATGTATAGTTCATCAGCCTCCAAACCGAAATTCTCGACACCGTTTGCGATCGCGCTCTTCAGTGTCTTCGCAACCACCTTGGCCGCCTGCTGGGGCATGAACTGCAGCAGCGCCAGGGCCTCTTCCGCCTGCCGCCCCCGCATCTCATCCAATACCAGGCGCGCCTTCTGTGGGCTGATCCCTGTATACTTGGTAACTGCTCGAACTTCCATCGTACCCGCTCCCCAATCTCCAGGATGGAGGAAGAAAATGATTCTCGACTTGGACCGTATTCCTACACCCGGCGCGTGCTTCTTTCCGACCTGACATGACCGCGAAAGAATCGGGTCGGCGCAAACTCACCCAGCTTGTGCCCTACCATGTTTTCCGTAATGTAGATCGGGACATGGCGGCGGCCGTCGTGAATCGCCAGGGTATGTCCGACAAACTGCGGAAATATCGTCGAAGACCGTGACCATGTTTTGAGCACCTTCCGCTCTCCGGCCCGGTTCATGTCTTCGATCTTCTTCAGTAGCCGCGGCTCGACATAGGGTCCCTTCTTCAGACTACGTCCCATCGATTCTCCTCCACATCTGCACTGCTATCGACGCTTACCACCGCGCCGTACGATATATTTCCCTGTTCTCTTATTGCGCCGTGTTCGCTTGCCCAGCGCCGGCTGCCCCCACGGTGTCTTCGGGCCTGGCATACCGATCGGCGACCGCCCTTCTCCGCCACCGTGAGGATGCGATGCAGGATCCATCGCCACGCCGCGCACCGACGGCCGGATTCCCAGCCAGCGCCGGCGGCCGGCCTTGCCCAACGAAATATTGCTGTGATCCGGATTCGATACCTGTCCAACCGTGGCCAGACAGTCCATCTCTATGTAGCGAACCTCGCCGCTGGGAAGACGCACCTGCGCACGCGGGCCCTCTTTGGCCACCAACTGCGCCGAAACGCCTGCGCTGCGCACCAGCTGCGCGCCCCGCCCCGGATACAACTCAATGTTATGAATCTGCGTACCCGGCGGTATGTTGCGAATCGGCAGCGCATTCCCGGGTCGAATGTCAGCGTTCGGCCCCGACTCCAAAACGTCGCCGACCTGAACGCCGAGTGGCGCAACAATGTACCGCTTCTCACCATCCTCATAGTTGAGCAACGCGATGCGGGCACTGCGGTTCGGGTCGTACTCAATCGACGTTACCTTCGCCGGAGCTCCAAACCTTTCCCGCCTGAAGTCAATGATGCGGTAGCGCCGCTTGTGTCCACCGCCGCGGTGACGTACGGTGATGCGCCCCTGGCTGTTGCGCCCGCCCTTTCTGTTCAGAGCAACCGTCAACGAGCGCTCGGGCTTGGTGCGCGTAATCGTTTCGAATGTCGAAACACTCATGTCCCGCCGCCCCGGAGACGTGGGACGATATATCTTTACAGGCATAGCAATCTATCTCCGTTCGAGAAGAGAAGGATGGGAAAGAACTGCTCCCACTTCTCCCGCCGGCTCCTCGCCGTTACACACCCTCAAAGAACTGGATGCTGTCGCCTTCACTCAAAGTAACAATGGCCTTCTTCCATGGCGATTTCCGCACCACCTTGCGCCGCCCGCGCATCCCCGTCTTGGCCGGCATCATCATGACCCGCACATCCTCCACATTCACTCTGAATGCGGTCTCAACTGCATCGCGAATCTGGTGCTTATTGGCTCGGGTGTCGACTTCAAAAGTGTACTGATTGTTGAAATCGGCCGCATCATATGACTTTTCCGTAATGACGGGACGCTTTATCACTTCATAGACGTGCATCTGGTTCTCCTCGTATCGGACGCTGACCCGCTAGTCCAAACAGCCGCCAACTATCCGTGTATCCGGAAATGGCGGCTGTCAGGCAAGCCAGTCATGAATGAATTCGACCGAGGCCTGCGGCATAAGAAGCCTGTCATGGCTGAGAAGGTCCTGAATGTTCAGATTGCTGCTGAGAAGCGACTTCGCCTGCGGCAGATTGCTGATCGACTTCTCGACGGCCATATCCCGCTCCGGCAAAATGACGAGTACGCTGCCGCTGTCCAGGCCAAGATCAGCAAGCGTCTGCACAAAGACCTTTGTCTTCGGCGCATCGATCGTCAACGCCTCCAGCACAACGATCTGGTCCGCCCCCGCCTTGACGCTCAGCGCGCTCCGCAGAGCAGCCCTGCGCATCTTCTTGGGCATCTTCTTGGTATACTTGCGCGGTGTGGGGCCAAATGCCGTCCCGCCCCCTACCCAAATGGGAGAGCGGATCGAACCGTGCCGCGCCCGGCCCGTGCCCTTCTGACGCCACGGCTTGCGTCCGCCCCCGCGAACCTCGCTGCGCGACTTCGTCTTGTGCGTACCCGTACGCGCGTTCGCCAGCTGCCTCACCAATGCCTGGTGCATCAGCCCGCGGTTGATCGGAGCGGCAAATACCGTATCCTCCAACTGCATCTGACCGGTCTCTTCACCGGCCATATTTCGAATTGGTACTTCCACCGTTTCTCCTCCGTACCAGTTGCTGCCGGTGCGCAAATGAATCAACCGGCGGCCCCCGTCTTACGCCTTTGCCGCCGTCCGAACAATGACCAACCCCTTGTTTGGGCCCGGTACCGATCCCTGAACGGCGATGAGATTCCGCTCCGCGTCGACCAGAGCGACCTTCAGATTCTGCACAGTAACGCGCTCATTGCCCATCTGTCCTGGGCCCTTCGAGCCAGGGAAAGTGTGGCCCGGAGTCGTTCCTGCACCACGCGCACCCGGCGCCCGGTGTCGGTCCGACTGCCCATGGGTCTTCGGTCCGCCTCGGAAACCGTGACGCTTGACCGCGCCGGCAAAGCCCTTCCCTTTCGACGTGCCGGTTACATCCACAAGTTCGCCTTCGGCAAATACATCAGCCCTGATCACATCGCCCAGCGCATGCTCCGCAGCCCTCGGCAACCGTAGCTCGCGCACAAAACGCAGCTTCGGCACATTGGCCTTCTGCAGATGACCGAGCTGGCCCTTCGTCAGCTTGCGCTCCACCACCTCTTCAAAGCCAAACTGCACTGCGTTGTAGCCGTCCGTATCTTCAGCCTTCACCTGCGTTACATAGCAGGGACCGGCTTCGATTACCGTGACCGGCACAACCGCGCCGCTGTCATCAAATAGCTGGGTCATCCCGACCTTGCGGCCCAATATCCCTTTCACTTGCTCCTCCACGACTGACAGTGCGATCAACCGCATCCCGACCGACCGTCATATTGCCCAACCAAGCCCATCCCCGGCCGGCGCAGAGCCAGACCGCACGGTCCTCTCAGCACGTGGCCGCAACCTGGGCCCTATAGCTTTATCTCGATATCGACACCGGCCGGCAAATTCAGACGCGTGAGATTCTCAATCGTCTTGTTGCCTGGATCCACCACATCGATCAGACGCTTGTGAGTGCGTATCTCAAACTGCTCACGGCTGTCCTTGTCGATGAATGGCGATCGCATCACCGTGAACTTCTCGATCCTCGTCGGCAGAGGCACAGGCCCTACCACCTGGGCGCCCGTCTGCTCAGCAGCAGTGACGATCTGCTGTGCCGACGCGTCCAGGACGCGATGATCGTATGCCTTGAGCTTGATACGGATCTTCTGCTTTGCCATGTAGTCTTCTCTCTTGTCGTGGCCCAGGAACAAAAACTGTGGCGAGTGTATCACTCGCCACAAACCATGCTTCTCTACTCGATGATCTCGGTAATTGCGCCGGCGGCGACGGTGCGTCCGCCCTCGCGGATGGCAAAACGTCCGCCGGTCTCGATGGCGACAGGTGAGATCAACTCGACATCCATCGTCACATTGTCGCCGGGCATGACCATCTCC
>JAJEDI010000033.1 GCA_022821585.1 Caldilineaceae bacterium | reverse complement strand
CAACAACATCTCCCCCAGCATCTCTCCCATCAACGCCCGCCGCTCTTGCGACAACTTGCCCGCTATCTCATCAAAACTCGCTTCAGGATGCTCTTCCCCCCATTCCCACATCGCCTCAAACATCTCCTCCGCACCACGCATAAACTTCGCCTTCGCCTCTTCTCGTTTCACCTCGTTCCCCTCTTTCTCTTCTCTCCGCTTCTCCTACTTCTAGTCTAACTCCCTTCTGCCTCTCAAAAAATCTGGGATGCACCCCGGGAAATTCGGACTCGCTTAAGTTCCGTAACGGCAGGAAAAGTGTAATTGGACCCGGAATTCGAGGGCGCATCATGCAGGTGGCTGACTGCCAACTGCATTCGCAGAGGCAGGCAGGATGCTGCTCAAGGTAGGTCGGGTGGGATTCGAACCCACACGGGTATCACCCCGGCGGATTTTAAGTCCGCTGCGTCTGCCATTCCGCCACCGACCCGCCAAGCCATTCTAGAAAATCCAACCACCGGTGTCAACTGACGGGGCCTCGGCGCCCAACCCAGTCAGATGCAGTGTGACGGTGCATTTGCGCCGCGCTTCCCACCTCATTTTTTTGACCCCAAGAGTAATCGAAGCTGGTGAGGACAGGCGTTACCGATTCAAGTAACGTTGAACGTTTGCCAGATGCTCTGCATAGGTCTCCGAAAAAACGTGACTACCGCTGCCATCTCCCACCGCGACGTAGTAAAAGTAGCCATGGCGTTCAGGGTATAACACAGCCCGGAAGGAGTCTTCCCCGGGACTCGCAATTGGACCGGGCGGCAGACCCCTATAGATATAGGTGTTGAATGGACTGTGAACACCCTGGTACTCTTCCAGGAACACAGGTGTCTTCCACCACTGACCGCTTTCAGGCTGATAGCCCATTGCATATTGCACCGTGGCGTCTATTTCCAGCAACATGCTGTTGTTCAATCGATTGTACAAGACGCCCGCGATGGTCGGTCGCTCCTCAGCAACGACTGCCTCTCTTTCAACGAGGCTAGCCAGAATCAGTGCCCTGTACAGCTCAGGCGGTTTAGCCCCTTCGGCTTTGGCCTTCAGGTAGATAGGCATGATTCGAGTTGCAAACGCATCCAGCTGCCGTGCAATGAGCTCCTCAGCAGTCGGCTCCACAGCTGGCAATTGGTACGTTGCAGGAAAGAGAAATCCCTCCAGGCTCGCACTTTGTGGCCGCTCGTCCAGAAATGGCCAGCGGTCAGTCTTGACGTCACAGCAGGAAGGCGGGGCAACCTTCGGTGCTGTGGCAGAATTGGAAGGGGCTAACTCGCTCAACGCGCCGAGATCCGGCTCTTGCGCAGTGCGTTGGTAGTCCTCACCCGATACGATCCCTTCCAACTCCAGAGCGTCAGCCACTTGCTCAAGACGCCAGCCTTCGCGTATGGTGATCGCGACACCAATCGCATGCTCAGCCAGCAATGCTTCAGCAATTTCCACTGGCGTCATGCTGGCCCGCAAGAAAAAGGTTCCTGCCTTCAACTCCTGTGCCCGACCGATCGATCGTACGTAGGCCTCAAACAGTTCCGAGTCGTGAATCAGCCCGGCCGATGCCAATTGCTCGGAGATTTCACGTGCAGGCGCACCCACACTGACTTCAAATGGTACGACTCTTTCGTCCTCAGACGAAGCAACATGTAACATTAATCGATTTGCGTCCAGGTGGTCGTACAACATCTCCTCTCGAGTGCAGCCTAGCGAAACAAAAGCAAGTATGAAAAGTAGGGCTCCCCGGAGGAGGATGGCTGACCCTCCAATTGATACAGGTCTCAGGCAATTCCCCCTTAGGCTTTTCCTTTGCGGCCTCATTCCTCTTTCCTTTTCAGTTCCATTTCAGTTCGCCTTCTGAATCCTGAGTATAACATCTTGAGGGAGGGAACTTGAATCTTCGCCCATTTTGCTCTGATCATCCCGACAATTGAGGATCCTCCTGCCCTTTCTCCACTCTCTATACCCGTAGAGAGAAGCCGCCGGCACTAGAAGAAACCTGCAAAGAAAGGGTCCCGCTCAGGACGAAAGCACAGGTTGCCGAAATAGTCTTTTGGAGACGCACGCAGGATTAAGGCAGACATAAGTCAGCTCCAGCAAGAGTCTCTTCTTGCCCCCTTTTCGATCAAGAACAGGCAATACACGGGGCCATTCGCGGCCTTGATTCAGATCGCCAAACACTCGCCTACTCTTCGCTGTCTTTCGCGCTGCTTCGCAAAAGTCTGCTATAATTGCGCTTTCAGGAAAGGCAAGTTTTGTGCGCGTCTTGATCACCGGAATCTCGGGCTTTGTCGGCTCAGTTCTTGCAAACTACCTCCTGTCTTCCGGATTCGGTCGTTCTCTGGAACTCCACGGTACGATTCATCGCGCCGACAGCCGAATTCAAAACCTGCGGGGCCGACTCCACCTTCACAAAGGGGACCTTCGCAACCCTTCCTGGATAGAAAGGGTCATAGCAACTGTAAGACCGGATTACACCTTCCACCTTGCCGCCTGGAGCGACGTCCGGGCCAGTTGGGACCAGCCCTGGGCTGTCTACGAGCTGAACATCAGCTGTCAGTTGAACTTGCTGGAAGCCCTGCGGCGCCACACACCGGAGACCCGGGTGCTCGCCGTCGCTTCATCAGAGGTGTACGGTCTTGTCGAGCCTGACGATCTGCCGATTGATGAATCGACGCCGCTGCGCCCAAACTCACCTTACGGTGTCAGCAAAGTAGCCCAAGACCTGATGGCGCAGCAGTACGGGTACAGTTATGGAATTTCAGCCATCCGCGTCCGCAGCTTTAACCATATCGGGCCGGGACAGTCAGACAATTTTGTCGCCAGCGCCTTTGCACGCCAGATCGCTGAGATTGAATCGGGACTACAGCAACCGGTCCTCAAGGTAGGGAATCTGGAAGCCGAACGCGACTACACGGATGTCAGAGATATGGTTCGTGCGTACTGGCTTGCGCTCAAGTATGGGGAGCCCGGTGGCGTATACAACATTGGCAGCGGATCATCTGTCCCGGTCCAGAAACTTCTGGATGTCCTTCTCGAACTGAGTGACGTCCAAATCACCGTGGAACAGGATCCTAAGCGGCTGCGGCCGAGCGATGTGTCTCGCATAGTCTGCGATCCGAATAGGATTCTCAAAGAGACCGGCTGGGTTCCGGAATTTACCCTTCGCGAAAGTCTCGCCGACGTTCTCAAATACTGGCGGGAAACGGTCCGCGCCTTGCCAAGAGATTCGTCAGACTCTGGAGTTTTGTAACGCCTTATCGGGGTTGAAGCAGAAAGAGGTCTTTACATCGACCTGATTGCGCAGGAATCTCCTTCAACCGTCTGCCAAACTGAAACTCTGGCAGACGGAGGCGGCGCGGTCAGCAACAGGAGTATTCTTCATGCCAACTGCACTGATTACAGGAGTAACCGGACAGGACGGAAGCTACCTGGCCGAGCTACTTCTCAACCAAGGCTATAAGGTAATCGGGATGGTTCGCCGTACGAGCACCATCAACTTTGACCGCATCAGGCACATCCAGGATGAGATCGAAATTGCACAGGGAGACCTGCTCGATCAATTGAGCCTGATAAGCATCCTGCAGGAATACCGTCCACAGGAGGTCTATAATCTCGCCGCGCAGAGCTTTGTCCCCACCAGCTTTACGCAACCTGTCCTGACAGGAGAGTTCACTGCACTAGGTGTAACCCGCCTTCTGGACGCCATCCGCATTGTCGATCCCTCAATCCGCTTCTACCAGGCCAGTAGCAGCGAAATGTTTGGAAAAGTCCGAGAAGTCCCTCAGACCGAAGGCACACCGTTCTATCCCCGCAGCCCCTATGGCGTGGCTAAAGTCTACGGGCACTGGATCACGGTCAACTACAGGGAGAGCTACGGCATCTACGCCTGTTCCGGGATCCTTTTCAACCATGAGAGCCCTCGCCGCGGACTCGAATTCGTCACCCATAAGATCACCAACGGCGTCGCCCGGATCAAGCTAGGCCTGAGCAGAGAGTTGCGCCTGGGAAACCTGGAATCTCGCCGCGATTGGGGCTACGCGCCGGACTATGTGCGCGCGATGTGGCTGATGCTGCAACAGGATAACCCGGACGACTACGTGGTCGCCACCGGTGAAACGCACAGTGTTCGCGAATTTCTGGAGGAATCATTCAGCCACGTCGAACTTGACTGGCAGGAGTTCGTAGTCCAGGACGATAGCTTCTACCGCCCCGCAGAAGTCGACCTGCTTGTCGGCGACGCCTCCAAGGCCGGCCGCCAACTCGGGTGGGAGCCAACCGTCTCGTTTGGTGAGTTGGCCCGCCTCATGGTCGACGCAGACCTGGAATACTGGGAACGGCAGCTGAAGAGAGATGCAGCCACTTCGGCTTGATTCCTATTCTCTCCGCCTTCGGTAGAAAACTCGGTTCTAGACTTCTGTCTGAAGCACGGTTGTCAGTCAAACGATGGAATTCTTGTCTTTTTTGTCCCGATCGTGGAAAATACCGCTATGACGATTCGGAAGTAACGGATTTGTCGGACAGCTAACTCCTCGGGATCCTCTCACCTTTCAGTTCGTCCGCTATGGCAGAGAAACTTCGCATTTTCGTCAGTGCAACCAAAGACCTGGAGCAGGAAAGGGCGCTCGTCGGTCGAACTCTGGCTGAGTTGCCTGTGCAGGTGGGAGCTGAAGTCCGCCGCACACCGGCCACAGGCGTAGACTACGACACCCTTTTTGAACTAATCAGCAACGTCGACAGGATCTACTTTCTGCTTGGCAGGGATATCACCGCGCCCTTTGGCGCCGAATGGCAGCTTGCCATTCGCCTTGAACGGACGATAATTCCATTCAAGCTTGAAGGCATGCGTACGCAGGCCGGTCGCGAGTTTCTTCGCATTGCTCATGCCCCTTGGAAGTCATTCAGCGGCAGTCGGGATTTGGGACAACAGATCGGCCTGGACCTCATTGATACACTGCTCCATCCAGAGAACCGCTACGGCCTGCAACTCGTAGAGGTTGAAGGACTGAGGCAGAGCAGGTTTAAGTTGCGCCAGGGCCTCGATAGCCTTTCTTCCTCACACCAGTTGGGAGAGTCAGGAATAGTCGTCTCAGGAGGTGCCGAGGGCGGAGGCATTATTCTCGATCCTACCGAGGCCCAGTCCCTTTTCGCAGAAGACCTCGATGAAGACTGACATTGCCAGCGGCCCTCGGTCCTTCGCCACGTAACTCTTTCTTGCACAGACAGAACACATCGGGAAGTTCTCCTCTTCGACTCAATTGGTGCGGCCATGCCCTTACGATCATCTGCAGCACCCGTGATAGACCAGTCGGAAATCGAGGGCCTTGCGAAACGATACGGACGACCGCTTTGTCGCCGTTATCACATTGAGACCGACGAATACATGCGGGCATACCGAGGGCAGGCGAGTCCGGACCGAAGGGGGGAGGTGGTATTCGCTGTCCGCCAACCCGGTGGGAAAATCCTGCTGCACACGAAACACCGCTACGAAAGACCCATATATCGTTTGCCCTCGGGCCGTATCGAACTTGGAGAATCGATCGAGGAAGCCCTATACCGTGAAGTCGCTGAAGAGACCGGGCAAAGAGTCCAGTTGTGTCGTTTCCTGGGCGTCCTGGACTGTCACTTTGTCAGCGCCAACTCTGTCTTCCCCTTCGTCAGTTACGTCTTCTATCTGCAGAGTCTGAGCGGCGAGCTTTGCCCAACCGATACGGATGAGATCGCTGGATTTCGAACTGTTCCCGCCCATGAGTTGGGTGCCATCGCCCAAGTGTTGCGAAGTCTGGGTTCGCATCGGCGCTGCTGGGGTTACTGGCGGTCACTTTCCCACGACATTGTCCACAACGCCCTGACGTGCTGCCAGCCAACTTCGTAGATCTGCGCTTTCAACCCATCTTCTGATACAATCACCGGAAATCTGAAATCCTTCTTCGGCTTCGGGCCCTGGCCGTAAGCCGCAACACAAGTTGAGAGTGAACTATGCTTGTCCCTTTGTCCTGGCTCCGGGAATACGTCGATATCCCTCTGCAGACTCCCAGGCTGGCGGAACGATTGACCTTGGCAGGTCTTGAAGAGGCGAGTCTAACCAACACCGGCGAATGGTGGGAAGAGGACAAGATCGTCGTCGGCCAGGTGGCGGCTGTACTGCCGCATCCCGATGCCGACCGGCTGGTCCTCGTAGACGTAGACCACCAGCCTTCCCAGGGTGCCGCGGACCCGGTCCTGCAGAGGGTCGTGACAGGGGCGCCAAACCTATTCCAGTTCAAGGACCGCTCGCTGTCATCAGGTGACCTTCCCGTTCTCAAAGTCGCATTTGCTCGCGAAGGCGCGCTCCTGAACGACGCCTACAGTGACAAACGGCCGCGGCCTCGCAAGAGGCTGAAGAAGGCGAGAATCCGAGGCGTAGAGTCGCTCGGAATGGTCTGCTCAGAACTGGAACTGGGGCTCAGTGAAGAGCATGAAGGCATCCTCCTTCTGCCCGATGACGCACCAATAGGGCAGCCTCTTCGACATTACATGGGCGACGAAATCCTCGAAATCGATCTGACGCCGGACATGGCACGTTGCCTTTCAATGTGGGGCATCGCCAGAGAAGTGCAGGCACTAGCCGGGGGGGCGGTACATCTTCCCGAAGACGTAGACGCGTCATACGGCGAAGACAGTGCCTCAGACTACGTTTCAGCGCGCATCATCGACTCCGACTTGTGTCAGCGATTCACTGGTACCGTCCTTCGAGACATCAAAGTGGGGGAATCGCCAAGATGGCTACAAGAACGGCTGTCCAGCGCGGGAATGCGGCCCATAAATAATATCGTCGACATAACCAACTATGTCATGCTGGAAACCGGCCAGCCTCTCCATGCCTTCGACTACGATCTTCTCGCCGCCAGGGCTGCAAACACCGGCGACGCCAGTCCAACGATCATTGTGCGAACCGCAGAAAATGGCGAAACTCTGCAGACACTAGACGGTCAAGAACGCAAACTTGAACCAACGATGCTGGTAATTGCAGACAAGGCCGGCGCAGTTGCTATCGCCGGTGTAATGGGCGGCGCCGAAACGGAAGTGCACGGAGAAACCCGAAATATCCTGCTCGAATCGGCCACATTCGATGGTATCAACAACCGTCGGACTTCCCAGACGCTGCGCCTGCACAGCGAGGCCAGCCACCGCTTCACCCGCGGCGTGCCGGCCTCACTGAACGACCTGGCCGCGCGTCGCGCAGCCAACCTAATGCAGCAAATAGCGGGTGGGCGAGTCGTACCCGGGGTCGTCGATACCTACCCTGTTCAGCAGCCCGAGATAAAAGTCTTCACATCACGTAGCGACGTGAAACGACTTCTGGGCATGGACCTGTCCCTGTCAGAGATTGGCTCTGCTCTCCGCAAGCTTGAGTTTGAGGTAGAAGAGTTGCCGGAGGTGCCTGCGGGTGTCTCGGAGCGGGCCGCGTTTGGGCTGGCGCGTGCCGAAGGTGAACCTGTAATCGCCGCAACTGTGCCCTGGCACAGGCTCGACGTCTCTTTGCCCGCCGACCTGACGGAGGAGGTTGCGAGAGTGGTCGGTTACGATAGCATCTCCGAAACACTCCTGAATACGGTATTGCCACCCCAGCGCCGTAATGCGCCACTGGAGACTGAGGAAAACATCCGCGATATCCTTATTGGAACCGGGTTGCAGGATACCGTGAATCATACGCTCACGACGCCGGAAAACCACGCCAGGCTGACAGGGTCAATGCCGACATTTGTGTCAGGCGGCGAAGGGGAGAACTCGGAAGCGGTAAGCGAACCCAGTCGATTCGTCGCGTTGACCAATCCCCTTTCACCTGAGCGCCGTGTGTTGAGAAGAAACCTTGTCGTAAGCGCGCTCGAAAACCTGGCTTACAACCTTCGATTCTCGGAGCGGCTCGCGGTCTTCGAAATCGGGCGCACCTACCGCCCCGAGACCACAACCGGTGCACATTCCAACGGGGATAGCTACGGAGTTAAACTGCCAGAGGAGCAGCGAAGGCTTTGTATCGCTCTGCGCGGGCTCCGCGACCCCCATCCAGCCGACCCATCCCAAACGGAGCCAGACCTGTTTGATTTTTTCGATCTGAAGGGAATTATCGAAACGCTTCTGGAAAGACTCGGCTTCCCTCAGAGCAGTTATCTGTTCAGCGCTTTTCCCGAAAGCGGTGCGGGCGACGCCGTCAGCGAGACCATGTTCGGACCTCGTTGCGCGCTCGTTTTACTGGAAGACGAACATCTTGGAACTGTCGGAGAGCTACATCCGCAAGTACGCAGTGCATTCGGCCTGGGAAGAGATCGGGTTGTGCTGGCTGAACTGAACATCGCTCCCCTGGTGCGGCCCAGTTGGCGGCTGTCGCAGATGGATCCAATCAGTGTCTACCCTCCTGTCGTCGAAGACCTGGCCTTCGTCGTTAAGGAGGAAGTTACGCAGCGCCGCATGCGCGATGCGATTGTCGATGGAGGTGGCCGCGTCGGGGACACCAGGCTAACTTCCGTGGAGCTCTTTGATATCTATCGCGGCGAGTCTTTGCCTGTAGGCTACAAGTCCCTGGCGTACCGTGTAACGTACCAGAGTCTGGAACACAACTTGAAGGAAAAAGAGGTCAACCGGTTGCGGCAGCGAATTATTCGCACAGTTGAGAGGGCCACTGAGGGGAAACTACGCTCCTGAGTCAGAATTCTAGAGCACGGGCCGGTCTATCCAAGCGTAGCAGTTTGCTGAGGAACAGGGTTTATTCCGAGGATCGTATGGCATGCCCACTCCCCGAAGACCAGGTTCAATTGAGAATAGCTCATCGCTTCAAATCGGCTTGCAAATCGGTCTTCACTCTCGACGTACCACGTACTTCCGGCCCGCCTGAAGTTCGACCGGCTTTCCCCTGCGAATCCGGAACAGGTCGAGATCGCCGGCAACATCGGTATTGGGAAACTCGGCGCGTGCCTCGTCCAGTATCTGCCTGGCGTGGTAGCGGCGGCTGATGTGGTGCAGTACCAGATGCTTGACCCCCGCCTTTTGCGCCAGACGAGCCGCTGCACGCGCCGTAATGTGGCCGTGCCCCTTTGCTAGCTCCCTTTCCTCTTCAAGGTAGGTCGCTTCAATTGCAAGGAGGTCCGCCCCGGCAACGATCTTGTGCAGTGGCCCTGTACGGCTTACGTCGCCGACAAAGCAGAGCTTCGCCCCTTTCTGGGGATCTCCCAACACCTCTTCGGGATTGACGGTACGGCCGTCTGACAGCACGACCGGCCGCCCGGCCACCAGCTCTCTCCGCTCCGGCCCGGCTGGAACGCCCAGCACCTCCGCCTTCGCGTTGTCAAATGGCGATCGAGTCGCCTCTTCGAAAGTGAACCCAAAGCAGCCGCTGCCCCGGTGCGGCACCGTAAACGCTGAAAGCGTGAATCCTCTGCCTACAAACAGATTTCCATCCTCAATGACATTGAGACTCACCCCAGCCCGTACCACGTTCCCAACCCCAAAGACCACCTCCATGAGACGGTGGACCCGCGACAGAGCCGGTTCCCCTCCGTAAATGTCCAGTTCCTCCAGGGCTTCCCAGTGGCCGAGTGTACTGGCAAGCCCTCCGAGTCCAAGAATGTGGTCAAGGTGGCCGTGCGTAAGAAGGATTTTGTCCAGGCGGCGAAATCCAAGCCCGCTTCGCAGGATCTGTCGTTGCGTCCCTTCGCCGCAGTCAATCAGAAAGCGGTGCTCTTGCACCATGACCAGCGCCGCCGAAAGACCGCGGTGGACCGAGGGCGCGGATGCCGACGTCCCAAGGAAAATCAACTCAAACAATGTAGTATCTCTCTGTCTTGAAATCGTGGGGCGAGTGGACACCGGGGAGCGCGTAGAAGCGTTTAAGTTTGCGACGAGGCGTCAAATTGCCTGCAAGGAGTACTCATGGCTCTCGCAATCGTAAATCCCCCAACTTGGGGAGCCGTAGCGCCCCATTAGTTCACCAGGATTGACCAAATGACAGTCGCCAATGCACTCCCAGTGCTGTAGATGGTCATGGCCGTAGCAGACCAGGTCGAAAATACCGCTCTGCGCAATGCGCCTCGCGGGCTCCGGATAGTGTATCAGGGCAACGTGCCGCCCACCGAGCTCGAGTTCGGCGTAAGGACCATGCAACGTAATCTGGGGAAAGCCGGCGGCCACTTGCTGCTGCAGGCGTCCGTCGCCGTCATTGTTGCCCTCTACGACGTGAATTGGGCCGTCAAACGCCTGCGCCATCTGCGCCAGGATGAATGGAGCAACCAAGTCCCCGCAGTGTAGCAACACTCCACAGCCCTGCTTGCCCACGTCAACGAGCGCCTTCTCCAGATTCCAGATGTTGTCATGGCTATCAGAAAGGATCGCGATCCTCATTCAGTCTCTCCTTTTCGCCGGCCAGCCCTGCACCAATCGTGTGTACATTGACAGTATATCCGACCGCAGACCTGTCGGCAATGGAAAGGCGCTGTGATATAATGCAAATGCTTCACTAAAGCAAGAAAGTTTAGTGTTTGCGAAACTTATGAAAAGGACCCGTTTTGCGCTTACAGGTCCGATTCTGCGCTCCTATCGCGAATTGTGAGGCGAACGGTCACATTGATTCTTCAGAAGGTCGCATTGATAATAGTTGGACCCTGAGCTAGTCAGCGATGTATGTGACGATACCGAAGATTTCACTTCGTATTATAGCTAGAAGGGTCGCCCTGTTTGCTCTAGGTTGTATCGTGGCACTCGTCTTCCTGTCCGGTTGCGGCCAGGTCATCGCCGTCATTCCAACGTCTACCCCAGGTCCTGTGCCTGGAGCAACGTTTTCGCCCCCCGCAGTACCGGCGCCGGCATTTACGGCTACGCCTGCCCCGTACACGCCGCCTCCAACGCCGACATTTACGGCAACTCCGGACCCGACTGTTTACCTTGTGGTGCCTGGCGACACACTTTCCCGAATTGCGATCCAATACGGTGTTTCGGTAGAGGCGCTACAGGAAGAAAACAACATTCTGGACCCGCGAACTCTCCAACCAGGGCAGCGACTTGTGATTCCTTTCGGCAACGCTACGGACGGCAACCAGGCCCAGGCCAGGCCAACACCTACTCCCATTCCATTCGCCCATCAGCGGGTCCACTTCAGCTTCACACCTCTCGGCGGCCTTTGGGTCCTGGGAGAGGTGGAAAACACCAACGACTTCACGCTAGAGCAGATTCGTGTCGGGGTCAAGCTCCTGGACGCTGACGAGGAAACTCTGGCGTTGGAACATGGCTCGGCTCTGTTGAACCTGGTTGAGCCAGGCGAAGTGGCACCGTTCGCGATTCTGTTCGAGAAAGCTCCCAAAGAGTTCGCAAGTTACCAGATCTACCCGCTTAGCGGCGTTCCAGCGTATGAGGGTGGATACTACAAGGACCTTGTTGTAGAGGATCTTGCCTTCGAAGGCGAACTCTTGGCCTCATACCAAGTCACAGGCTCAATTCGCAACGTCGGCCGGGATGAGGCGATCGAAGTACAGGTCATACTCACTGCGTACGACTCGCTGGACCGTGTCATCGCCGCCCGCACGATTGCCCCTGCACTCAACGTCATCCCTGCAGACGGTGCCACAACATTCACGGCCATCCTCGTTCCATTAGGGGGGCTGGTTGAACGCATCCATGCCGCCGCCCAAGGGCGAAGGTACCCTGTAGCCAACTGAACATAAACCTCGCATGGTGCTGGGCCGGCCATCTTTCACCCAACTGAGCACAGGCCACCGCGGTTTGGAGGCCAGGTCCTCGGCCTTTCCCTGGGCCTGGCCATCCTCGCGACGTCGCGTCCTGTTAGACCACCATCTGTGACTCGTGGACCTGATACTGCCGCTGCCCTTCCAAGGCGCCGCCGTCAGCAAGGCCTGGCAACAGCCGGCACGCTCATGAACGAATCACTATACGAAGGGGCAAGCTCTCGATTCTGGGGAACGGGGGGTCATCTCAAGTTAAAACAAACCGCAAATAATGGAATTTCCGTAACTCTGGGGTTCCAAAGAGGGCCGCACTCTGCGCTAGTTGACGTCGAAAGTAACGCCTTGCGCAAGCGGAAGCTGATCGCCGTAGTTCACCGTAACCGTCTGGCGCCGGGCGTAGGCCTTCCAGGCGTCGGACCCGCTTTCGCGCCCGCCGCCTGTCTCCTTCTCTCCGCCGAACGCGCCACCGATCTCCGCACCTGCCGTTCCCGTATTGACACTGGCCAGCCCGCAGTCGCTGCCAATGACACTCAGAAAAGCCTCAACCTCGCGCAGGTTGTTGCTGAAGATAGCGGATGAGAGTCCTTGAGGCACACAGTTGTGAATGGCGAAGGCCTCTTGAAGGTCCGAGTAACGGAAAACATAGAGAATCGGCGCAAAAGTCTCCTCGCTGACTATGTCCGAGTCAGGCGGCAGGCCCTCTATCAATGTTGGCGCGACATAGTTTCCGCCTTCCAGGCCCGGCAAGGCCAACACGGAGTTCCCGACCAGCACTTGCCCGCCGGCGGCCTCTGCCCTCCCAATTGCGCTAGAGTAGCCGTCAACCGCTCGGCTGTCAATCAGCGGGCCAACCAGCACGCCGGATTCCAGAGGGCTACCGACCTTTACATTTCTGAAAGCCTCAACCAGACGAGGAAGAAAGCTGTCAGAAAGGCTCTCATGTAGAATCAGGCGCCGGGTGGTCGTACACCGCTGGGCGGCCGTAGCCAGCGCGCCAAACGCAACCCCGCGCAGGGCGATCTCCATGTCGGCTTCCGGGGTTACAATCGCCGCGTTATTCCCACCCAACTCCAGGATGGAGCGGCCAAGTCGTTCGCCTACCCTTGCTGCGACTTCGCGCCCGGTTCGCACTGAACCCGTAAAGGAGAGCAGCGGCAGTCTGCTGTCTGAACTCATCCGTTGGCCGATCTCGCCGGCCCCGTCTACGGCCAGGAAGAACAGCGGCGGCAGCCCCTGCTCGTCTAGCACGTCGTTGACGATATTGGTTGTGGCGATCGCAGTCAGCGCAGCGCTGGGCGATGGCTTCCACACCACCACGTTACCGATTACTGCAGCGATAAATGCGTTCCAGGACCAGACCGCGCAGGGAAAGTTGAAGGCGGTAATGACGCCAACGACGCCGTACGGATGCCACTGCTCGTAAAGACGGTGGTCTTGTCGTTCACTGGCGATCGTCATCCCGTACAACTGACGGGAGAGCCCCACGGCAAAGTCAGCGATGTCGATCATCTCCTGAACTTCGCCTTTGCCTTCTACGGGAGTCTTCCCCACCTCCAGCGTAACCAACAGCCCCAGGCTATCCACGTATGCCCGCAATCTGTCGCCGATCGCCCGTACAACCTCGCCGCGTTTCGGCGCTGGCACACGAGACCATTCATCGAAGGAGGCCCATGCTCTTTCAATCAGGCGATCATAGTCTTTTTCGCCAGCGACGGCGACTTCCGCCAGGCACTCATTGTTTATCGGTGAGTGAATGGCTATGAGACCGCGGCCTTCGCCCGCGACCCACTGCCCGTCGTACAGACCAGAGACCTGCTGAAATAGTCCAAGGTCGCCAAAGACCCGGTCTCTTACCGAGTGAAAGTCCAGATTGCTATCCATTGCTTGGAGCTCTTTCCAGGGCCGCCGCCGGTCAAAGGGCGTTGAAGAAGCCTTCGCGGCCGACGCCTCGTTCCTCGGCCCACGCTCGTAGAGGCAAATCGTCGTCACTCTTCGTCAGCCAGTACTGCGAAGACGGGTGGAACTGCGATTCAGCCCCCAGCGGGTCGCCGCCGCTGGCAAGCGCTCCCAAGAGCTGCTTGCGAACCGGTCCACTACGCTCAATGAGGTCTTGATCCTGGCTGATGTAGTCGGTTGGGCGCAGCCAGCGGTAGTGGTAGCCGATATGCATTATCTTGCGCGTCCTTTCCGAGAGATTCGGACCGACACAATGCCAGACTGCCGTCCGCCACACGACTGCCGCGCCCGGCTTCAGCCGCAGTTCCATTGCTTCGTCAGAGTCAACTTGCCTGCCGTTCTCACGGAGCTCGTTTGGCGACCGAAGATGACTTCCGGGCACCATCCAGAGGTTGCCGCTCTGCCCCTCGCTCAGGTCCGAGAGCACGTAGAATACCTTAATCTCCATAAAGGGCAAACGACCGTCGAGTGAGGGAGCCATGAAGAGGGCGTCGCTTGCGAGGTCAGGATGCCACGAAAGGTTTCGGTAGCCCCTTTCCTGGTCCGCGCCGTCCCCTACGCCAAGCGTGCCGGGCCGGACTGTCTCAGGGTAAGGCGGCCGGTAGTCCAGGTGCGTTGTCCGAATCTGAATGTTCCAGCCGATGGCATCCACTACTAATGGCAACATGCGCGGGTGGTCGACAAGATCAAGAAAAGCCTCATGACGGGAAAGCGCATTGCGGACGGCAAAGGGGTCGTCGGGCCCCAGTCCCTGGGCTTCTCTCACTTCATCCGCGACTTCGTCGACGGCCGCCAGCAGCCTGTCCAACTCGGCCCTGGTCAGGAAGTCCTCCAAAATGATGAAGCCCTTTTCGTCAAAATCTCTTTTCTGCTGCTGGCTCATGCCGATAGACATGGATTTCCTCCTGTCACACTTCCCTGGTGCGTTCTACGACAGGCCCCAGTGTTCATCGATCGGGTCCTGAAAGGCGGAGCGCTTCCCACTCAGTACATCATCAACGGAAATGACCTCTCCGGTCAAGCCCGACTCGTAGATGGCATCGCCCAACGCCAACGATCTCATGCCCTCCCAGCCGTCAATCTCCGGCGCAGGTCTGTTACCCCGAAGTACTTCCAGAAACTCCCAGATCTCGATTGAGAAGCCGTCGGTTGTGCCACCGGGGTAGAGGAACTCGTCTTCCTCCTTCGACAGCGACGTCCGGTGCATCTTCTCCATCTCTTCCATATTGTAGACCGAACCGTCAGAACATTCGAGGCGGGCCGTCTCCAACTTGCCGGGGGTACGCTCAAACAGATGAAAGATCGAAAAGGGTCCCGCCGTTGTATCTCGCAATGAGCCGCGACTCCCGCAAAAGGTCACATCGTAGGCCTCTTCGCCCGGGGCGGCAAAACTCCATGACCAACTGCCTGTGACTCCGTTCTTGAACGAAAAGGTAATGAGAGCGGTATCTTCCGGCGCGTCGCCAATCTGCTCCGGTGCGCCCGACTTCATCGACCGCAGGACGGCGTATACCTTGTCAACCTCACCAAAGAGATAGCGAAGAGAATCGCAGTAATGAAACCCGCTGTCGAGCACCGGCCCCCCACCTGACATTAACCTGTCCCTGCGCCAGCGCTTGTGCTCAGGAAGCGGTTCACTGGACCCCTCCGGCTGCTGTCCCCACAGCTGGGCAGGATTCGTCCGGCCCGACGCCTGGCTGGGGGCGCCCTCAATTACAGCCGAGGAACGAAGCAGATGAAAGAAGCTCAGCGGCGTTCCGAGCAGACCGGACTCATCAAGTATCCATTTCGCTGTCCTCTGTCCCGGCTGGCGGCGGTGCGGCGCGGCCGTCGACAAAACTCGCCCTGTCTTTTCAGCGGCGTCTATCATCAGGCGGCAGGCCTTGATGGTGACACCCAGCGGCTTCTCGCACAGCACGTGCAGACCGGCCTCCATACAGTCCACTGCGATACCGTGGTGGAGGCCGTGGGGAAGGCAAAGATCGGCGGCATCAACTTGCGCTTCTGTTAGAAGCTCGTGATGCGTGCTGTAGACGTTGGGTCGTTCCCCCAGTAGCTCCTCAAGCATGTCGGCGCGCTCCGACGCCGCTTGTTCATTTGCATCACAGACCGCGCTCACGACGAAGTCGCCGCGTCCGCGTTCCTGAAGGTCTTTCATAGCCAGGACGTGCCGTCGTGAGATTCTGCCGCACCCGATCAAGGCCAGTCGTATGGACATGCGGAAATCCTCACTGAATTGGAAATCTCTGTAAGGGGACCAGGGGAGGGGAAAACATCGTGAACAGGCCGGCCATCTGTGGCAGAAACTTCAACAAGACTTCAGAGAAAAGACAGGGAGATCATTCCCGCAGCTTCGCCCTATCCTTTGATGCCAGTTAAAGCAATGCCTTGCACGAACGTCTTCTGCAGGAAGAAGAAGAGCATGATAATGGGCAGCGTGATCAGCACCGACGCAGCCATGAGTAATCCCCACTCAGCGCCATACTGGGTCTGATATTCGTAGATGCCCAACGACAGGGTGTACTGTTCCTGATCGCTCAAATAGATCAGCGGTCCAATATAGTCGCGCCAGCGGGCGATGAACTCGAAAATCGCGACAGTTGCCAGGGCCGGCTTGGAGAGGGGCAGGATAATGGAATAATAGATCTTCAACTCGTTGGCCCCGTCGATGCGGGCTGCTTCTGACAACTCCATGGGAATGGTCATGAAGAACTGACGCAGAAGGAAAATGTACAGCGCGCCCCCAAACCAGTGCGGTACGATAAGCGGAAGCCAGGAGTTCACCCAGCCGAGGTTCTTGAAGACGAGGAACAACGGGATCATCGTGACCTGAAAGGGCAGCATCAGGGTTGCCACCGTCAGGATAAAGAGAAAGTTGCGACCTCGCCAGGGAATGCGAGCGAGACTGTAGGCCACCAAAGAGGAAGAGATCAGCACACCTATCGTCGCGAGTACGGCAATCGTAAGCGTATTGCGAAGATAAAGGAAGAACGTGATGAACTTTACCGCGTCAGGATAGTTCGACCACTGAAACGGGGAGGGAATGACGACAGGTGGGTAAGCGTAAAACTGTACGTCGGGCTTGAGCGAGGTTGAAAGCATCCACAGGAAAGGCAGCGTGAAAACGAAGGCTGCTGGGATCAGGCTGGCATGGATAAGGATGCTACGGAAGATCCCTCGTATGCGCTTGGCCATGACCCGCCTGGCATGGTCTTGAGCAAATTGGGTGTTGGCTGGCTGGCTGTCGGCGACCATCTTAGTCTTCGCCTCCTGCATAAAAGACCCACAGACGCGCAGAACGGAAGATGACCAACGTCACTACCAGAGTGAACATGAATAGCAGCCATGCCATTGCCGAAGCATAGCCCATCTCCAGATAATGGAACGCGTTCTTATAGAGATAGATTGAATAGAACAATGTCGAATTGGCTGGAAAGCCGGTACCTCCAGTCATAATGTAGGGGATCGCAAAGAAGTTCAGAGCGCCGATCACCGACGTAATCAGATGGAAGAAGACGACAGGCGTTAAGATCGGGACGGTCACATTGCGGAACTTCGACAGGAAGTTGGCGCCGTCTACGTCGGCGGCGTCGTACAGGTCCTGGGGAACATCCTGCAGGCCAGCGAGATACAAGATGATCTGCTGACCGATAATCCATAGAGCAAGCAAAACAAGCGTCGGTCTCGCCCACTCAGCACAGGTCAGCCAGCAAGGGCCGCGCGACCCGAAGGCTCTGAAAGGGGCCGCAATCAGGCCGTTGTGCGGCGTAAAGATGAAGATCCATACCAGTGCCAACGCCACTTCGGGTACCAGGGTAGGAAGAAAATAGATGGTGCGGTAGACAACCTGACCCCGTATTTTGGCGTTCAACATCATCGCCAGTCCAAAGGCGAAGATTATGGCCAGCGGGATCGAAACGACCGCGAAATAGACCGTGTTGTAAACCGCCGCCAAAAACTCCTCATCCTTCGTAAACAACTCGATATAGTTTGCAAGCCCGGTAAACGTTGGATTCCTGACGCCGTTGTATTTTGTGAAGCTGTAGTACGCTGACGCCAGTGTTGGATAGATCCAGAAGACGAGCAGGCCGAAGATCCAGGGCGAGGCAAATAGCAGCCCGTTTATCGTATGCCGCGTACCCTGTGACAGCCGGCGGCGGGGCAGGTTAGCTGTAGCGGTGGCAGTAGCCATGGCAGGACTCAGTATTTCGAGCTGGATTGCCCGAATTCTATTTGTAGAAGTCAGGTAGCGGCCCATCTGAGCCGCTACCCTTCTCTACAGTCTCTTTCGTGTTCAGAAACCTGAACTCTCTGCTTCAACTGCCGATCTTCAACCAGATTCGGCGACAGTTACCAGACTCTTCGACTAGCTGAAGAAGCCGATCTCTTCCAGACCTTCGTTGATCTCCTCGTCGATGTCCATCAGCGCTTCCTCAGGCGTCTTCAGGCCGTGCGGAATCTCATCGCGGAAGGCCTTAACCTGCAGATCCCACAACTTGGAGCCCAACGGAATCGGCGGGCGGGCGTGGGAAACCGGCAGCAGGTCCATGAAGACCGCGTGCAGCGGGTCCTCGCGGAAGAATGGGTCTTCGGCAGCCGACTTAATCGTGGGAATGTGGAAGGTGTCCTTGTTGTATTTGAGCTGACCTTCGGGCCCGCAGAGATAGAAGCAGGCGTCAAACGCCGACTCTACATCGTCATAGCCAAAGGGCACCGCCCAACTCCAACCACCGGCCCAACTGGCATGCGGGGCAGGACCGTCAGGACCGGGCATGGGCACGACACCGTAGTTGGTGTCCGGCTTGTAACGATGGTGCTGCGCAACCTTCCAGTTACCGCTGCATGTCATCGCGCTCTGGCCGGTCCAGAAGTAGTCATTCTCGCCGCGGCAGTTGCCGCCGGCGCAGGCGGCCAGCATGGCGTCGATGTCCTCTACGCCGATCTCGTCGATAAAGGACTTGACGAACTGCATCGCCTCGATGTTCTGCGGGTGGGCAAAGGTAATGCGGCGATCGTCGTCCTGGAAGGAACCGCCAAATCCAAAGCCCCACGTGTACAACCACGCCTGGTCATAGATCGGATTGAAGCCATAGCGGGTGACAGCGCCCGTGTCGTCGCGCACAGTCAGCGCCTCGGTGGCAGCCCGCAGCTCGTCCAGGTTGGACGGAGGCGAACTGGAATCGACACCGGCCTCATCCATGATATCCATGTTGTACCACAGGGCGCGTGTGTCCGTGTCGAATGAAAGGGCATAGATGCCGCCCTTATAAACGGTCTCGTCCCATGCGAAGTCGAAGTAGAGTTCCTTGGTGACACCAGCGGCTTCGGCGAAGTCGGTGATGTCGGTAAAGAAACCTTCGTGTGCGAACTGCGGGACGGTGAAGCGGTCGGCATAGTGCAGCGCCGGGGGTGTACCACCTGCGACAGCCGTAAGCAGCTTCTCATCTGCCTGGCTGCCGGCCGTGCGGGCGATGTAGACAAACTCCACCTCAACGCCGATCGTGTTCTTCTCGTTGTAAATGTCGATTATCTCTTTGATCGACTCCTGCGCCAGGTCGGTCATGCGGGACCAAGCTTCCAGCTTCTTCACTTCCATCATTGCTCCGCCATCGCCGCTGTCGGCTGCCGGAGCAGCTGCGGGCGCGGGACAAGCCGCAAGCAGGGCCGCACTTGTTGCCAGGCCGGAAACCTGCAGGAAGCGGCGGCGCGAAAGCATCTTCTGAGTGTCCATTCAGTCATTCCTCCATGTGAAAAAGTGTGAAAAAAGGGTTGAAACAGATGGAGTGGTGTTGAGCGTCTTGCCCGACCTCTCCGACTTAGAGAACGATACGGTTGACCCGTGCGGCAGTTCGAGTGCCAGGTCAACGAACCTCACATTCTGGATCCAGATGTCCCTTCTCTAGGTCAAGCCAAGAGACTGGGAGCTTCCCAGACAAATGTTTCCTCTAATGGTCGCTGTATACGGGCGCGCGCAGGGGGTTGTGGCGCGAACGCAAGGATAATAACCTTTGTTTACTGGATTGTCCAAATCTTAGAGGATACGTATTGCGATGACGTCTTCGGGCCTCCTTTCGTCGCGTGCAGAAAGGAGCGAGAAGTCGCGGCGCAACAACAAGGCTAGCGAAGCCAGACTTCGATGGCTTCATTCGGCGCGTCAAGCTTTCGCAGCTCCTGAAGAAACATGTCATGCAGGTCGTTGGCAACGTCACACTGCTCATTTGCCAAATTCGCCTTAGTTTGGGGGTCAGTCTCCAGGTCATAGAGCTCCGGTTCGCCGTCAGAGCCGACCGGCGCATATGCCCAGCGGTCCGTGTACAGCATGGGCGTGACACCGTTTGGAGGCAGACTACCCTCCTCCAAACGCGTGAAGGTGGCCGACACGACACAGTCGTGCAGACCATCGTCACTTTCCCCCCGCAGCAGCGGGGCAAACGAACGGCCGTGCATCGGGTTCGGAGTTTCGACCTGTACGCCTGCCAGATCCATTTGTGTTGGTGCGATGTCCGCCGGACGCAGCAGGGCATTGACCGTGCGGCCTCCCTCCAGTCCAGGCGCCGCCACCAGAAACGGAATGTGGACGATTTCCGGATAAAGTGGCCAGAACCGGTCATCGTACTTGCTAATGTTCGATTTCCCCGTGCGGTTGTGTTCGCCGAGGCTAAACCCGTGATCGGACATGAACACGACGATCGAGTTGCGCCACAGGTCCAGATCGTCAATCTTAGTGAGGATGCGACCCACCCAACGGTCCACCAGTTCCGCCTCCGCACAGTAATGCGCGCGTAGATTGCGCAGTTCGGCCTCAGTGTAGTCGCTGGCCTTGCCATAGTTGGGATGCAGCATCGGCGGGCCGTTGTAGTCGGGATCATACTTCCGCACCATATACTCGGGGGGATCCCAGGGTTCGTGTGGATCAAAAAAGTCCACCCACAGGAAAAACGGGCTGTGCTGATCGTTCTCCTCCAACCACTCCACCGCCAGCTCAGCCGTGCGCGGCGCGAATCGGTCGATTTCCCGGTACCAGCGGCGGTTAATCCATGTGTGGAGATCGATCAGATTTCGCCCTTGAAAGTGGTTACCGATATTCCGCGTTTTTTCATCGGCCATGGCCTGTTCGATAGGATGATTCATTCCGATGAAATACGTATTGCCCTCCTGACCAGGCAGCGTATGTGCGCCGTCGAATCCCTCGAAGAAGGCTGCGCGCACCAGGTGCGGGCAGTCGCCAAGCAGCTGGCTGACATATCCTGCATCTCTGAGCATGTTCGGCAAATGGTTCTGGCTGCTCATCCGCCGGTCCTGCCACGGGTACCACGGCCAGCCGACGCGTCCCGTCGTGAAATCGGTACGATGCGGAATGGTCGGGAAACTGCCCGTGTACAGCCTGGACAGGCTCGCGCACCGATCCGAGAAACGATCCAGGTGGGGTGTGCGCACCGGCATCGCCGCCGCACGATCGAACAGGTTGTCGTATCTGAACGTGTCGGAGATTATGACAATAATGTTCATCGTTCCTTCCAAAGTGTAGTCGTTGCTATACGGCTAAAATATCCGGTCCGTCTGTAGTGGCCGCCTCAGCCAGCGCACCCGAAGCTGCCAGCTCGCCCATCGTTGCAAACGAGGCGCCCGGCTTTTTCCCTACGTGCTCCGAAACGGCGTCGATCATGCGGAAGGTGTGCTCGTAGTCGTCGGCAATGCCGTGCGTATGCATAAGCATTATGACGATGGGACTGTGCTCGCTGATACGGTCCAAATCCTGACGCGCCAGCTCGATGAATTCATCGCTGCGCTCTCCCGATCCGCGCCAAGTGTATTCATTCAGGATCGGCACTTCAATGATGTCCTCATACCAGCGGAAGGGATGGTAAGGGATATTGTCCACCCAGTCCTGCGACAGGTCGCCGCTGTTATGCGGAAGATGGGCGTAGCCGCTGCCGCTGATGTACATGCAGGTATGGTAGCCGATGCCGACTTCGCGCAATGCCGCAAACATTGGCTTGGAGATAGCACCGCACGGCGCCCGGAAAACGTTCGGCTCCACCCCTAAATCCATCGCAAAGATCTCCAGGCCTTCCTCCATGCGGTCGCGCAGGTTGTCCACTGTATAGCGCGGCATCAACTCCTCTTTACGATCATCGAACTCCGATTGCAGTGTGGAAAGGATGGAGGTCGCCGGCCAAGCGGGTGGCCCAAATTCGTAACAGTCCGCGTGGGTCAGTCCATGAAGCTGGATATCATGTCCCGCGTCGCGTGCAGCAATCAACGCCTCTTTCCATTCCGTTGTCATTGGTTTCCCGCCGCCCTTGGGCACAGTGAACCAGGTTGACCCCAAGCCGCGCGAACTGAAGAACTCGGTCGAACGCGTCAGAGACTCGACCATTGCGCTGCCACCCGTACCTGCGTCGTCAATACTCCATGAATATACGGTCATCTCTGTGTTCTCCGCTTTGGGCCCTGTGGTATGGCCAGAATGATTTGTCTCACTAGGAAGGGCTAATTGCTACTTGCTAGAATCGCCAGACGCAGCACTGAGCCGACACATAGATGGGCGGCGTCATACTTCAAGAATATCCGGCCCCTCTACTGTGGCAGCTTCTGAGAGCGCGCCCGATGCCGCCAGTTCGCCCAATGTCGCGAACGAAGCGCCCGGCCTGTGACCTACATGCTCGGCAACGGAATCAATGACTCTGAAAGTGTGCTCATAGTTGTCGGCGATGGCGTGTGTATGCATCATTATGACAACGACAGGGCTGTACTCGCTGATGCGGACCAGGTCCTGGCGCGCCAGCTCGATGAACTCTTCGCTGCGTTCCCCGGACCCGTGCCACGTATACTCGTTCAGTATCGGCATCTCAACGATGCCTTCATACCAGCTAAACGGCCGGTAAGGGATATTGTCGACCCACTTCTGCGAGATATCCGCTCCGTTATCCTGCCAAAGTTCATAGCCGGACCCGCTAATGAACATTCCCGAGTGATAATGTATGCCTGCCTCTAGCAAGGCACCGAACATCGGCCTCGAGGTAGCGCTGCACGGCGCCCGGAAAACGGAAGGTTCGATGCCATAGTCCTGAGAAAAAATCTCTTTCGCCTCTTCGATGCGGTTACGCAGTCTGTCCACGGTGTAGCGCTGCAGATACTCCTCACTGCGTTCGTCAAATTCCGGCTGAAGCGTGGGCAAGATGGAGGTCGCCGGCCAGGCAGGTGGTCCAAACTCGTAACAGTCAGAGTGCGTCAGGCCAAGCGGCTGCAGGTCGTGACCCGCGTCGCGCGCCGCAATCAGCGCCTCCTTCCACTCCGCTGACATCGTTTCGCCCCAAGGTTTTGGCACGGCAAACACGGTCGAACTCAGGCCGCGAGAGTCAAAGAACTCCGTTGTCCTCCTTAGTGACTCCACCAGCACACTATCGCCCCAACCGGCGTCGTCAATCGTCCACGAATAGGCGGTCAACTCTGGCTTCTCCACATGAGGGTCACTAGAGCGGCCTGGACAGGCCTCAATTGAACCCGCAGATTTCCTTCCTTTTGCTAACCCTTGACTGCCCCGACCGTTAGACCTTCCAGGAAATAGCGTTGTAAGAATAGGAAGACGATGAGGAGTGGGACAACGCTCAGGAACGCGGACGCGGAGGTAATTCCATAATTGACCTGAAATTCGCTCCGCAATAACGCTAGTCCCAGAGGAAGCGTGTAGAGATCCTTGTCATTGAGAACCACCAGGGGCCAGACCAGGTTGTTCCACTGTGAGGTGAAAACGACGATTGAAAGGGTTGCAAGGGCCGGCGCCGACAGTGGCAAGATGATGCGCCAGAAAACGCCGAAGTCGGAACAACCGTCGATCCGGGCCGCATGCTCGAGTTCCTCGGGTATGGTCTGCATGAATTGCCGCAACAGAAAGACACCCAGTACGTTGGCCAGTGCTGGGATAATCAGTCCTCCATAGGAATTGAGCAGACCCAACCAATTTGTAATAAGGAATGCTGGTATTAGCAGCAGGGCACCGGGGATCATGATCGTAGCAAGCATGAGTCCAAAGAGAAAGTCCCTTCCCCAGAACTGCTTTTTGGCAAAAGCATAGGCCGCCAACGCGTCGATAAGCACTGTCCCCACAGTAACTAGCAATGCAACTAATATCGTATTGAAGAACCAGAGGCTGAACGGTAGCTCGTTAAGGATATATGTGTAGTTGTCCCAGACAAACTGCTCAGGAATCAACTGCGGCGGTATCGAAATGAGCGTATACGTCTCCTTAAATGATGAGGAGAATATATACAGGTACGGCCCCAGCATGACAATAACCAGTGCAGCCAGGAGAACATAGACAACAACCGCCTGGGGCAGTAGCCGGATAGACTTGCGCCAGTTCCCTCTAAAATTGAAATGGGTCATGGGATCATCCCCTGGAGGCCGACCATCGCCGGATGCGCAAAACAGTTCACAAGTCTATCTTTCGCCCAGAACGCGCATTTGCACGTAGGAGATCGGCATGATGATGAGCAACAACACCACCCCCATGGCCGCGGCCATTCCAACCTGGCCGTAACGAAAAGCATGATTGTAGATGTACCAGACCATTGTCGCGGTTGCGTGAACGGGGCCGCCATTTGTGAGCACAAAAACGGTATCGAAGAGCTGAAACGCCCAAATCGTACCCATTACAACTGAGAAGAGGATCACGGGGCGCATAAGGGGTATGGTTACCCGAGTTGCCACCTGCCAGGCATTGGCGCCGTCGATGCGGGCGGCCTCGTGCAACTCTTCGGGAACGCCGAGCATTGCTGCCAGGAAGAGAATTATGTGAAAGCCGATGCCGCGCCACCATTCAATCAGAAGGATGCCATACAGCGCCCAATCAGGATCGGACAGCCAGTAAATCTCGGGGATGCCTAACAGACCCGTAAGGTACGTCAAGACTCCATAACGGGGTGCCAGAATGTAACTCCAGATTTGGGCTGTAGCCGCAGCAGAGGCAAGAAGTGGAAAAAAAACGACTGCCCTGTAGAAGTCCTTGAATCGAACGAGCTTATTGCCAATCAGGAAGGCCAGTGCGAGCGCGGTGATGACGGCAATGGGCACGACCGAGACTGTGTATTGGAGTGAGTTCAGGAAAACCTTGAGAGTTATGTCATCGGTAGTGAGGCTCAGATAGTTTTGAAGGCCAACGAAGGGCTTGACCTGATCGACCAGGTCGCCGCGTAACAGGGAAAGCCAGAGAGCCCAGAAGAAGGGCCCGATGTTGAAGATGACGAAGAGCGCCATAAAGGGCAAAATGAAGGCATATGCGCTCAGATTTCGTCGGACCGCGGCTCGTTGCCAAAATGAAGTCTCTGTCAGACCGCTTCTCTGGGGCGTTGCAGACGTAGTAGCCATTTCACATCCCTTGACGGGCGGGGCACTCTGGCATGAGTTGACTGGATGACATGTTGGGCTGCCGCGCTCTCGGAACGCGGCAGCCCACTCTCAACTCAAACCTGCGACTAAGATCCCTCTTCCTCTCTAAGCATGTCGTTGATCTGAACGACCATGTCTTCGATCGCCTCTTCGACCGTGCGCTGACCTAGGACGAACGACTCGATCGATGTACCCTCGATGTCCCAGAACTTGAATATCCAACCGCGATACGGCCAGAAGAAGGTGTACTCAAGAGTCGTCTGGGCAGTGGTCAGTACCGGATCATCAGGATAGAAATTGACGTGCGGCGAAACGCTCATGAATCCCAGGCAGCCGATCCACGACGTTAGCAGGTCGGGTGTGACCAGGGTCTCGATGACCTGCCAGGACTCGTCAGGATGTGCTGTTTTGGCGGCAATCGCCAGCATGCCGACGCCCCCGTAACAGGCGCGCCCCCGGGCCCCTTCCGCCGGGCCGGTTGCCATGCGCGCGGCGCCAAGCCGGAATTCGGGCTTCTCGCTGCGGACAGAGTTGGCGAAGACGTTCTGCGCTGTGATCATGCCCACTTTGTCGTCGCGGAAGTACCCGCCGACACCAGGCTCCTGCCCCGAAATCGCACCCGGCATCGCGATTTCGTAATCGTGAAATAGCGAATTGAAAAAGTGCCAGCCTTCGTAGGCCTCCTCGGAATTGACAATACACTCAGTCAGGTCGTCATTGAACCAGTGTCCACCAAATCGCCGCGGCCACTGGCCGTTCTCGTGCCAGCCTTTGGGGTGGGTGGCGAACCCGTAGACATCGTCGCCAAGGGCGGTGATATCCCGCGAAATGGCAAGAAACTCATCTAGGGTATCCGGTGGGGTATCGGGATCGTGCCCAGCCTGTTCAAACAGGTCCTTGTTCCAGAACAGATTGGAGCCGCCGATAATCCACGGGAAGGAGTAGGTCGTGCCGTCGTAGGTGCCCGGCTGCCATGCCCTCTCATAGAAGTATGAGCGATCGAACCCGCTCGAAGCAATCCTTTCGTCAAGCGGCATGATATGGCCGGCGTTGACGAAGCGTGGGAACGACTCCGTCTGGTAGCTCACGTCGGGCCCCTGATCTGCCGCAAACGCAGCCACGAATTTCTCGTTGTACTGGCCCCACGGGACCTCGCTGAAGTCGACGCTGATCTCTGGATGCATCTCCTCCAGCACGTCCAGCGTAGGCTGGGCGCAGAGCTTGGTTTCGTCGCCGGCAGCCTTATGCGGGCCCTTCCACATCGTCAGCGTGACCACTTCCATCGCTGCTTCCCCTCCTTCATCGGCGGCGCCTGGTGCGGCTGGAACACAAGCCGACAGCCCGGCCCCAACCGTTGCCACCCCTGCCAGAGTGGCAGTTCGAGCTAGAAAACTGCGTCTGGAAAACTTTGTACCGCTAGCCATGGTCTGTTCCTCCTTGGCTTTTGTGTGGACAGCGCAGTGGCGCCGCCCGATCCATCCGACAGATCAGCCTGTAACCTTCCGGCTGCAAGTTGGTGAAGTTACGCCAGCTCCTCCAGTACTTTGTTCAGCCCCTCGACGGTCTCCTCCACATCTTCGTTGGTCAATAACGGGCTGACATTCAAGTGCACGGCCCTTCCAAGCAGGTCAAGGCTCCTTGGGCACATGTCCTTCCGGTATTCGATCTCCCGCTGCGCCCATCTCCACGGCCCCGCGGCTTCGGTCCATGTGCGCTGGTTGATGATCGGCACCCAGTGCGCATACACGTGATAGTCGATTGCGTCGGGCGAATACAAGGTGCCGGCGCCGATATTTTCGGCACGCAGCGCCTCCGACACCGACGCAGCCTTTTCGGGGCTATCCATGAAGAATACGGTACAGATCGCAGTATCCCCATCCGGGTCGGCCTCCTCCCGGAAGCTGACTCCCTTGCGTTCCGTCACCTCCGCAATGCCCGCTTTGATCGTCTTTTTGCGGTGGCGCATATCATCGATCAGGCCATCCAAACGGGCCAGCTGCGGCAATGCCACTGCCGCCAGAAGCTCGGGCATCCGAAAGTTCACACCGCAAAGCAGTTCTTCCACGTTGAATTTGAGCTGAAGCGCGCCGATTACGTCATGAAACATGTTGGAGCGCTTCCACACCAATTCGTCGTCGGTAACAACCATGCCGCCCTCGCCGGAGGTGATAATCTTGTTGAATTGGAGACTGAAGCAGCCCACATCGCCAAACGTCCCCAACGACTGACCCTTGTAGCTGCCCCCGTTCGCCTGCGCAACGTCCTCGATGACGCGGAGACCATGTTCGGTCGCAAGGGCCATCAGCTCATCCATCCTGCAGGGCGCGCCGCGCATATGCACCGGCATAATCGCTTTCGTATACGGCGTTATCTTGCTCTCGACATCCTCCGGGTCCATCAGCAGCGTCTCGTCGACCTCGGCGATTACTGGGATTCCACCGGCCGCGACGACCGCGGACGCCGAAGCGATCCAGGTGTAAGCCGGCACGATAACCTCATCTCCCGGCCCGATGCCGATACCGTGCAGACCGCAGACGAGCGCCGCCGTTCCCGAAGTGACTGCGACCGAGTATTGAGAGCCCTTCTTGTCGGCGAACTCTTTCTCCAACTGGGTCGCTTTCGAATCCGCCTCGCCGGGCCCGTAGTACCGAAAGAGACGTTTCGCGCGCAACACTTCCAGGACCCCCGCTTCCTCTTCCTCTGCAATCGCCATGCCTCCAGGATACATCGGCGGGTCCTGATTCTGTTTTGCGGGCGCGCCGCCGTGAATGGCCAGTTTCTGGCTCTCCGACTGGGTCATCTCAAGTCTCCCTCAACGTTTGTATAATCGACAGCCCCCTCCAGACTCCCTTGGGGGACAAGCTTACCATCTTGCTCTAAATGCTATTCTACTAAGTAGCTGGGTTCTACACTTGTCTCATACCTGCCCTTCCCGACTAGCTCAGAGACTCCCTTGGCCCCAGCCACTCCACGTAAACATAGTATGCGCCCAGCTCGTCGCCGTCCTCGGTTTCGAACCACGTTTGCAAATGGGTACGCCCGGCAGGCAGAGACAATTCGAAACGCGCCCCCACGTCTTCAGGGGCAACTTCCCCGCTGGCTTCTTCTCCCGCGATCGAAATGCGGGCACGGTACACGGGCAAGGCAACACCTCCGCCCCAGGGGATTCGCTCTTTCAGAGAAAGTCGGCTACCGTCCCCGCCCTCACCTGGCTGTATAGCAATGTCCCTGAACGCCTTCGGAGCGCCGCCTGACAGTCCTGCCCGAATACCTGCCCCCTGTTCCTCGGGCCAGCGCCGCAACGTGAAACGATATCTTCCGGACTCGACAACCTCAACCTCCCAATGGCCGTTGCAGATAAGGCCTTGGCGCACAAGGCTTTGGTTCCAAGCGCATTCACATTCGTCGTTGCGCCAGTCGTGCGTATTCAACCTCAACTGGCCTGCTCCCGCTCCACCGATGGCGATCGGTATGTCCTCGTCAAACTGGCGCGAGACTTTCTTCCACCAGGATTCATAGTCGAGTCGCAGTTCAGAGACGACGTCGGGATGCGCCGAGGCGACGTCCTGCCGCTGCTCCGGGTCCTCCTTAATTGCATAGAGCTCACGCCCATTTACGAGCCGCCAGCAGTGTGTCATGACGGCACTCTTACGCCACTTCACAGGATAGGCAAGTCTCTGTGAATCAGTGACCAGTGCCCAATCAGTCCAGTCTGTTTCCTCGCCTTCAGCAGGCTGCATCAGTGGCGCCAGGCTTCGCCCGTCAAAACCATTGGATTCTCCGTCATCCAGGCCGCACATCTCGATCAGCGTCGGCAGCACATCCACATTGGCTGTCACTTCGTCCACGTCGCGCCCCACAGAGATCCCGCCCGCGGGCCAGTGGAGGAAGAAAGGTACACGGTGTCCACCATCGTACTCCGAGCCCTTTTGTCCGCGCATGCCGGCGTTGTACCCGCTGGTCACAAACTGTTCTTCGTCCACCGACACGCCGCCTGCAGAACCGTTGTCGGTCATAAAAATGAAGATCGTGTTTCCCGCCAGCCCCAGTTCAGCCAGCCTGCGCCGCAAAGCGCCGACATTCTCGTCGATGTTGGCGACCATTCCGTAGAATTTGGCGCGTTCCTCGTGGGGAGTCAGCGGAAGATAGGGGTCGCTGTAAACGGGGTCCACCAGGTGCGGCGAGTGGGGCGCGTTTGTAGGTATGTAGCAAAAAAACTTTCTTTTCCGATTCAGTTCGATAAACTTCAACGCTTCCTTGAACCAGATGTCCGTACAGTAACCTTTATAGCTTGCATGCTTGTCCCCGTCCCAATAGCTGTCATCGAAGTAACTGTTGCCCCAGTAATCCGGCGTTTGGCCGATTCCTCCACCCCCGTGGACAACTACGGTTTGGAAGCCGCGATCCTGGGGCCGGTACGGCGCATTGTCGCCCAAGTGCCACTTGCCGAAGATCCCGGTGGCATAGCCGCTGCGCCGAAAGTAGTCGGCCATGCTGACTTCGTCGGAGCGCAGCAGTGACCGCCCCCCGATCGTGTGCCAGACCCCCGTACTGTTGGCGTAGTGGCCCGTCAGAAGTCCGGCGCGAGTCGGCGCGCACGTCGGGCCGACGTGGTAATCGGTCAGTCTGACGCTGGAGGCGTGGAGCGCGTCAAGGTTGGGAGTTTGGACCACCGGGTTTCCGTGACACGAGAGGTCACCGTATCCCTGGTCATCGGTCAGGACGAAGACGACGTTTGGCCCTTCACTGGGCATCCCTCAGTACCTCATTGCCATCGCGTCTTGAACTCGCCAAAGTTGTTCTCCTCGTCCTTCCCCCGAACCAGTACAGGTCTCCAGCGTCCGTCCAGAGAGTTGTCCTCGGCTTGCCGCACCGTCGTAGGCACGTAGCGCAGCGTCAGTCCGCAGCGCCGCTTGTCGGAGCGGTTCGGCAGACTGCCGTGGATAAGTGTGCCATCGTGGATCGAAATCTGGCCGGCTCGCAGCGGCAAATCGACTGCTGTCGACGCTTCTTCCGGCGTAACGTGGACTTCCTGATTGATGCTGAGTAGGTTTCCCGCCTGCTCGGCCTTGCCGTGTTCGACGACTCCGGAAACGTGAGTGCCGGGAATCACTTGCATGCAGCCGTTTTCCACGTCGCTGTCATCGACAGCGTACCAGGCCGTAATCGCCTTGGGCGGTTCCAGGCCCCAGAATGTCACGTCCTGGTGCCAGGCGACAAAGGCCTCTGCCTCTTCGCCTTCTCCGTACTTATTGAAAAAGTGGGTCGCCAGCAGCAGAACATTCGGGCCCACCAAAGCCTCGATCACGTCCAGTATCGTGGGGTGCGTCGCAAGCCGCCAGATGAACTCCTCCTCGAAGTGGTAATCTATCAACCCAATCTGGGCGGTCTCCTTACCGACTCGAGACTCTAAATCGTCGAACGCCTCCCGATAGCTGGAAACCTGAGGCCCGTCGATCACATCGATTGCCGCGATGAATCCATCGCGCTCATAGGCTGCCACTTGGGCAGGGGAACAGATCATGATACCCTCCTTGGCGAAATCTGTGCTGGTTTCAGGAGAGGATAACGCCTGTAAGCCGCGATTGCAAGCAGAGAAAAACTTGCCCGTTCGTGCCAACGGTTCTGCGCTGTGTTAGACTTAGCGCACAGGAGTAACGGCCCGGACCGGGCCCCAGCGCTGAGGAGAAGAGAGTCATGGCCGAACGAGAAGTCCCGGGTTGGGTGCAAGAACACATTCGCCGCTATCTCGATTCCGATGGCGAAGACGGCCACATTTGGAACGGCGTTCCCACTTTGCTGCTTACGACTACCGGGCGGCGTACCGGCAAGTCGCGCACTACGCCTCTGATCTATGGCAAAGTCGAAGGCGAGGAGACCTACGTGATAGTCGCCTCCCGCGGCGGAGCGACCCACCACCCGTCCTGGTATCTGAATCTGGTTGAGACGCCGGCAGTCCAGCTACGTGTTGGCGCCAATTGTTTCGATGCCACCGCCCGCACCGCCTCGCCCGACGAAAAGCCGGCCCTGTGGAACATGATGGCGGAGATTTGGCCCGCATACAACGACTACCAGGCCAAGACTGAACGTACCATTCCGGTCGTCATTCTGGAACGGGCTTGAAGAATCAGAAGCGCCGCCGCGCCCCACAGGTGCGAAGATGACAATTCTTCACGACGTGGCAGGCCAGACAGGCTCACTGGTCCTTCCTACCCCTTTCCCGATCCGCACCGTCGAAATCGACAACTACCGTACAAAGACCTTTACCCTCGACCTGAGCTTGAATGCGCAGCCCGGGCAGTTCGTTATGGCTTGGCTGCCCCGTTTCGATGAGAAACCCTTCTCTCTGGTTTCCGCCGACCCCGTAACCCTGATGGTCACCGCCGTCGGCCCTTTCACCGAACTCCTGCATGCCATGTGTTCCGGTGACCTGCTATGGATTCGAGGGCCGTTCGGACAGGGCTACCGTCTCCCAGGTCCCGGCTTGCGAGCCACTTTCATTGGGGGAGGTTACGGTGTGGCCCCCCTCCTTTGGTTAGCACGCGCCTGGCGTCGGCAACTGGACGCACTAACTGTCATCATTGGCGCAGGCAATGCCGACGACCTTTTGTACGTCGACCGCTTTTCCAATCTGAGAGATGACAAGAGAATCGAAGAGGCTGCAGTCGATGTGCTCACATGTACCGAGGACGGCAGCGCCGGGTTTCAAGGACGAGTCACCGATCTTCTGGCAGATGCCCTGACTTCAAGAGAAACCGATCTGTTGTGCGCTTGCGGTCCGCACGGCATGCTCACCGCAGTCGACCGCTTGGGGGACAAACACGGCCTGCCGCGCCAGCTTTCCTGGGAAGCGTACATGCGCTGTGCCGTAGGGATATGCGGCTCCTGCGAACTGAATGGAAGCGTTCTGTGCCTGGACGGACCCGTCCTGGAACATGGGCGGCCCGAAAGCGCCGGGCAGACTTGCTAAGCGATAGGAAACCTAACTATGGCGAAAGCCGCCGCGGCGTCACCTCCGAGGCGGCGGGAACGCCGTGAGCTGGCGACGCATTGAGAACGCCGTCAAGTACTGCGGCCGCGACGACCTCGGCGGCAACTGCGCCCAGCAGGCTGAGCTCGAACTGGGCGTCGAGCGCGCCAGTCGCCAGGGCGAACAGGCAGTCACCGTCGTAGAGTGTATGCGCAGGTCTGGTCGAACGGCTGACACCGGTTTGGGCCATCTGTGCCAGCTTGGCTGCCTCTGTCTTTGAAAGGCTGAGATTCGTCGCGACCACGCCGATAGTCGTGTTTTCCTGAAAAGAGGAATCCCTTCCCACGACTGGGTCGACGGCCGAAGAGGGGGACGGGTTCGAATCCGTTCGTTGCGCCCGGAAAAGGTAGGAGTCGAAACGGGCGGCGGTTGCCGAAAGACTGTCCACCAGTTCACCGCACAAAGGATCACGGGCCCCGGCCACAAGTTCTGCCCGTATCGGGTCGACGATGTCCCCAATTGCGTTTACCGCCATCAGCGCTGAAACGACAACGCCGCCGGGCAAGGACGCAGACGCCTGACCTAACCCGCCGCGCATGCACAGTTCTGCCCCCAGCAGTTTCCCTACAGTACAGCCGACTCCAGCGCCGACCGATCCACGGCTTACCTCCTCCTCGGTCGCCGCCTCACACGCGGAGTAGGCATCATCCTGTGTGGGAAACAACGTCGAACCACCAAAACCCAGGTCGTACAGAATCGCGGCCGGCACTATCGGCACCGGTGCGGCCGGCGTATACCAGCCATAGCCCCGCGCCGCCAGCCATTTGACGACGCCATGCGCCGCCCCAAGCCCGTAGGCCGAGCCGCCGCTCAGAAGGACACCGTGAACGCGGTCCACGCGGTTCACAGGATCAAGCAGGGCCGTCTCCCGCGTACCGGGGGCCGAACCGCGCACGTCAACGCCGCCGCAACTCCCCCCAGGAGTCAACACGACGGTACAGCCGGTTCCGTGAACGGGGTCCGACCAGTGGCCGACCAGCATGCCCTGAACGTCGGTCAGCGCGTTATTCACTTTGCGCCATTTTGGCTGTGACTTGCCTCTTCAGATAGGCCATGAGGACATGCAAGCCGCGTATTCGCTGCGGTGAAATCGCTTCGTGCAGACCAAGCAGATAATGAATGTCGTCAGGCGTATGCAGCACCGTGTCGGGCGTCGCTCGTTCCAGCCCTTCCTGGACGATCGCGGCATAGCCCCGAACCGTAGGCGACTCTTTGGGCACGTCGATGTAGACGTGTACTCCAGCGTCTACGATGTCAGTGAATACGAATATCGGCGTCTGACATTCGTGGACCTGCTCCATCTGATCGCGGGCGTCGTGTAGAAAGCCGGGGAGGTCCGGCATGCCCATAGCGAAATCGAGGAGAGACTCCAGCCGCTCCCGCGGCTCCATGCTGCGAAAGTCTTCAATGATCGCTCGCAGAGGCGGTGGAGTCCGGTCAATCTTTTCTTCGAGTGTGAGTTCGAAATCCATCAAACGGGGGCTGTGCTCTCGTCAGAACTGCTTCCGACTGAGCGCAGTCATCAGATTTATTTTGAGCGTTTCAAGACCGGTAGGCCGTTCTTGCTCTCGGAAACCTCGTAACCCTCCGGAACCGCCTCCAGCGAGCCCTCCTTCTCTTCCTTGGCGAAGAAGTACAGGGTCTGTTGTCGACCGTTACGCAACGTAGTTTCCTTTGAATGCAGATAGTATGTTCTGCCCTTGGAGTTCGTGTGCGCATACGCCATGTTTTGATGCTCCTTTTCCAAACGACTAAATCCAAATTCCTCTACCTATCCGCAGGAGTTCGGCCGTTCCATGGCCAGAACTGCAATGCGACCCAGGTGAACTGTACCATATACAGTTAGTAAAATTGTAATTCAGCATTCCGATACCGCAAAAACGCAACTATACCTTACTTCAAATGTCGAACTTTTACGGCCCGTGAAGCGATATAAGTGGCCGTAAATTCCGCCGGCGGCTGTCCCTCCCACCGGTCTTCGAAAAAGCCGGTAATCACAAACCCAGCATCCAGCTGACCGCCAATCTGATCAGTTAGCGTGTGTCCAAACTCAAGGGCCTCTCCCGCCCGTAAGTAGGAATCTCTTTCTGCCTGGGAAATGCTCGTGAGATCCGAATATGGAAGTTGGTGGCGCACCTCCAGGACTCCCTCATCGATCTTGTTCTGGTCGAACAGGTAGAGGACCGGGTTTACAAAGCCCGCCAGCAGGACGCCGCCTCGCTTCAGCACCCGTGCGCACTCTCTCCAAACCGGGCGTACGTCTGGGACAAACAGGTTCGAACAGGGATGGACAATCAGGTCGAACATTTCGTCTGAAAAGGCGCTCAGATCGCGCATATCGCCTTCTAAGGTCTCCAGAGCAAGACCCTCGCGTTCGGCAACCTGACGGTCCTGAGCCAGCTGGCGCGGCGAGATGTCAAATACGGTTACCTTCGCGCCAGTGCTTTCGCCAGCGGCAGCCAGCAGCGGACCTTGTTGACCTCCCCCTGAAGCCAGGCACAGTATATCGGCATCGCTGAAATCGGGGAACCACGCTCGCGGTACGGCCTTGGTCGGCGTGAGAATGATCTCCCACCATCCGCAACGCGCCGCAGCCACCTTTTCTTCGCTAACTGGGACCGTCCACCTGCTCTTGCGCTCTACCGCTCTGTCCCATGCGTATCGATTGATAGACTGGACATCCATAAATCCTGCCACTTACCTGGCCTGCAGCTGAAACGGATTCAAACTGGCGCACCGAAGTCACTCATGTAATCCAGCCCAAGATCACCTGAATTTTCGGTCGTTCAGTGCCTTAATTGCTCGATCTCTGCGTTCGATGCGCTCCCGCTGGATTTGCTCGCTCAAGCCGGGAAGAGGCCCTTCCCGTAAGACGCAAATTATCTCGGCCATGATACAAACCGCAATCTCTGCCGGCGTAATCGCGCCAATGTCTATGCCGATCGGCGCCCGAACGCGGTCGAAATTCGAAGCAGGAATGTTCTGTTCGATTTCCAGGAGTTCAAACACTGCGCGAATGCGCCGGCGGCTCCCGATCATGCCCAGATAGGCAACCGGATCTTCAAGAACTTCCAGAAGACAATCGATATCGTATTGGTGGCCTCGCGTCACCAGTACAATGTAGGTGTCGCTATCAAACGCCTCGCTGCCCTGCCTTAGTTCCACAAGAGTGGGCCTGAAAGGGCCTGCGACTACACGGTCGGCGCTCGGAAACCGGGAAACATGTGCGTATTGTGGGCGATCGTCAATTACAGTTACCAGGAAGTCGCACGTCTTCGCAATCGAAGCCAGTGGGATGGCAATGTGGCCTGCACCGGCAATAATCAGATGAGGGGGCCTGGCCTGGACCTCCACAAATATCGAAAAACTGCCATCTGTTGCCTCGTAGTGAAAATGCTCGTGTCGCTTGCGGGCTATCGCCAGCCGTCCGTCTCTGAGCACACTGTTCAACTGCCCGCCCAGACTCAGGTCTCCAATAGGGCGCCTTTCAGGTTCGGGCCAGACAACCGCGTTCTTGCCCACCGCCTCCGCGTAAACGCCTTCTCCCGCGGTAACTGTGACAAGTGCCACCTCTTCTCTCTTTTCTATCGCCTGCAGAAGCGTTTGGAGCAGCTCTTCGCGCATATTTCCTGATATAAATCCTGCGAAACCTGATTGGTAGGCGGCTGGCACCTTCTGCCAGTCTACAGTTGCACCTCGGATCTGCACTTCCCGTGCCGTTAGACACGTCCCAGTCCAGATGCTAGAATCCGAAATGTACCCTGATATTTAAGCTCCTGTGCTGTCGCATAAACTGGGCCCTGCCAGATGCCGGCGGGGTGAGGAGTCAACCGTCCCATGGCTGAAATCTTTCAAGCTGAGAACCTCGTAGCCCTGCTTACACTAGTCCTGCTCGAAATCGTTCTCGGCATCGACAATGTTATCTTTATCGCCATCCTGAGCGGCAAGCTGCCTCCGAATGAGCAGGCCAGGGCACGCTCAACCGGTATCGCGCTGGCGGTGATTGCCCGCATCGCCCTGCTTTTCAGCATCGCCTGGATCATGCAGTTGACCTACCCGCTCTTCGCACTCTTCGAACATGAAGTATCAGGCCGCGACCTGATACTTCTCATCGGCGGACTGTTCCTGATCGGCAAGAGCACGTTTGAGATTCATGAAAAGCTCGAAGCCGCAGGCCATGATCGCAAGACACAGGCGACGGCAACCTTCGCCTCAGTCATCGCCCAAATCATCCTCATTGACCTTGTCTTTTCACTCGACTCGGTCATTACGGCTGTGGGAATCTCAGGGAATCTTTGGGTGATGGTGCCCGCCGTAGTTGTAGCGGCTGCAGTGATGCTGTTGTTTGCCGGCCAAATCAGCGCCTACGTCGAACGTCATCCAACCATGAAGATCCTGGCACTGGCATTTCTGATTCTGATTGGTTTCCTGCTTGTATTGGAAGGTTGGCTCCATGAGGCAGTCGAGGAACTCCATCTGAAAAACTATGCCTATTTCGCCATGGCTTTTTCGCTTGCCGTCGAAATGATCAACCTGAGACTGCGAGAGAAGTCCCGGCCCGTACATCTGCATAGTCGCATCCCGGTCCCCTATTCAGAAGAGGAGGGACGAACTGATTAGGGGCCAGCCACTGGCCCAACTCGGGTCACTCAGCCGCTGCGCTTCTGGCCGCGCCTCCCGAAGAGTCGCTGCTGCCTTTTCCGTCCCAGCGCTCAACGAACACATCCATCACGCCGCCGCACACGCCCAGGCTGTTCATGGAGATGTCTTCGGTCAGGTCTACGTGAACCGTACGCGGTATCCCGTCATGGATTACGTCCAGCCCGGCTCGAATCACATCCGCTTCACCGCACCCCCCACCCACCGTTCCCACGTGCCGGCCCATTGGGTGAATAACCATCTTCGCGCCAACTTCCCTCGGCACCGAACCCTTGGCGTCAACGATCGTCGCCACGGCAACAGCCTTTTCTTCCTCCAACATTTCCTTCAGATAGTGGTAAAGTGTAGCGGTCAAGGTCTTCACATTCCTTCCTGACCCCCTTCGGGGCCGCGTCTTGAAAGCGAACTGCGACTACTTTCGACCCTTGCTATCCTAGTTACAGCAAGTAGCATTCGATGGAGCGCAGGCCGGTGCGCCTTTCATAATACCAGTGCCCTCGGTCCAGTCGGATCAGTCAACCCACTCAAACTCCGCACGCAACGACTCATACTCGGCCGGTACGTCCATGTCCCTTCGCACGCAGTCATTGTCAACGGTTTCGTAAACGATCCTGTCCTCGACAGCGTTAAGGAGAGTTCGCAGTGACTGTCCCCGCACTAGGCCCAGAAGCTTGGAAAACGCCCAGTTGGGCAGATAGACGGGATGGCCGCGTCGCCGCATGTAGCTGGGAACGACCACGGCCGCTGGCTCTGCCTGTCCTCTGCTGATGATCTGCCGGATCACCCTGGCCGGAATGTGCGGCTGGTCGCCCAGCGCGAGGAGCGCTCCCAGGACCGGCTCACTGTTCTGACACAAAGAATGGATCCCGACCTGATAAGATCGCAGCATTTCGTTCAAGCGGTAGTCTGAATTGACAACGGCCTCGGCTGGCCCACCAATCAGCTGTTCTGCGATCTCCGTGCCCCGGTGGCCCGTTACCACATAAATGGGAGAAGCCTCTCCCTCTGCCAGGGCGGCAACAACGGCTTCGATGACGGTCCCGTCTCGCCATGGCAACAATGGCTTGAAACGCCCCATCCGGCTGCTGAACCCGGCAGCGGCCACCACTGCTGCAACACGTTTCACTCTTCCAGGCGCCACCAGGTCCGACGAGGACTTCCCCCTTTCGGACAGATCGGAAGGCAATAAAGACACGGGCAACTCTTCCTGCTTGAGGCGTCACTAGTCAGCGATGACAACTCTTCTGACATCGGACCAGATGCGCTTTTCGGTCCATTTGCGCAGTATACCACAGTTATGCTTCATGCCGGTTGACTCACGCGTTCCAAACTGAAGGCTCGACGCTTCCCGAGTCCAGGCACTGTACGACCAAGCAGTGGTAGAGGGTACGCACGCCCTGGATTTGCCTCGGTGTTAAGGCTTTTTCCGGGTAGTACGGAAGCAAGATCGTCCCGTAATCTCCGGGCGGCGCACATCGTCCAAATTGTCTGATTTCGTATATCTCCAGCTTAGGGTGCTATAATCCTAATATGCGAGATTCTGTTCAGGTCGCGTCAAACGGCTCACCAAAGTCGAGCAAATACGACTTGGTGAAGGATCCCATCTACTACATTACTTTCGGATTCTTCGCCTTGCTCACAACGGCACTACCTGCCGCCCTGGGACAGCCGAACTTCCTGCCCATCGCACAGACGGTGGCCATCACTCTCTTTTTGGCAATTCCGCTTCGTAGGGGAAGGATCACTACTGCGCTCGTTGTTCTAACTTCCTGGCTCTTGCTCCAACTCTTTGTCATGATTGCGGGTTCGGCGCTCTTGCCCCTGGTATTTGAACGGGCAATCCATGAGGGCTTCGCCTATCACCGGGCACTGCTGGAGTGGTCCGTGACCGGAATCAGTCTACCCGGCTCAGTTCTCCAGGCCCCGGGATCTCGTCTGCTTGAGCTTGTCGGAATCCTGATTGGAAGCCTGCTCTCTGCAGGTCTCGTGGGCCTCTGGTTTCTCATGCGCGCAGTGAATCAGTTCGGGTATGGGATTGGTCGCCTGGCCGTTGAGGGCCCGGCCGGGCTGATACTGGGGATGATGCCTTGGAAGCTGGCGACGTTAGCAGGTTACGCCGGCCTTGTTGTCATGCTTGCACAACCCCTCTTGACCAACATCTGGAAACCTGCCCATTACCTTGTGAGGCAGCGCCGCCTTGCGATCGCGTCCCTCGTGCTGATAGCTCTTGGTCTGGTACTGGAATTCGCGCTTCCCGGTCTTTGGCGCGTCATGTGGGCGCCGTGAGTCACAGGTCTGAAGGCAAGCAAGTGGTTGGACGCGCAAGACGCACGTTCTTTGGCCCAGTACAGACTGGGATTGCTGGTTCGTCCTTAAACCTTTCGCAGTTCTCGGACTGCCGATCCCTCCTGCACCCTTCCGGACTTTCCCCTCCGCTAAGCTGTCCCGCACTAAGCTAAGACAAGAAACCCGATACACGACCAAGATGGGCAGGACGGGAAGGCCGTCCGAGCCGAACTGTCTTCTCCCGATTACAATCTGTATGCTGCGAATCAAGAGTGTAACCCTTAAGGGCTTCAAAACCTTCGCCCAGCAGACCGAATTCGCCTTTGGATCCGGTGTAACCGCGATCGTCGGGCCGAACGGGTGCGGCAAGAGCAACGTTGCCGACGCAATTCGCTGGTGTTTGGGCGAACAGAGTTTCGGTCTGCTGCGCTCGAAGAAAACGGTCGATGTCATCTTCTCAGGAAGTGACAAGAAGGCCCGGCAGGGAATGGCGGCTGTCAGCATCGTTCTCGACAATGAAGCCGGCGACCTAAATAACAGTTTCAGCGAAGTCAAGATCACTCGACGGGCCTACCGTGACGGCGATAACGAATATCTGATTAATGGACAAAAGGTCCGTCTTCAGGACATCACCCAGTTGTTGGGGCCCAGTGGATTGGGCAGGCGCGCCTATGCCGTAATCGGTCAGGGGCTGATCGACCGGGTGCTCAGCCTCAGACCGGAAGAAAGACGGTTACTATTCGAGGAGGCCGCAGGCATAACCGGCTACCAGCAGAAACGGTCGGCTGCATTGCGCCGGTTGGAGGCGACCCAGCTGAATCTCGACCGCATCCGCGACGTCCTGACCGAGCTCTCTCCCCGCCTTCACAGCCTCAGACGGCAAGCAGAGCGGGCCCTAGAAAGGATTCAGATTGAAGACGACCTTAAGGACCTGCTCCAGGTCTGGTACGGTTATCAGTGGCACCGCACTCTGAGAGACCTCGCCATAGCCAGGCAAAATGCCGAGCGCGACCAGAGCACCATACAGGTCCGCCGCGAACGGCTGGACGAAGTTCACGACAGGCTCGACCAGATTCGTCTACGCCAGAGCAGGTTGCGGGCCGAACAGAACGAACGTAACCAGATCAGCGAAGCCCGCCATCGCCGGACAGCCGAGGTAATTCGCCGCCTTGCCGTGTCTCAGGAACGGCTAAGTCAAGTCAACGCGCGTCAGATGGAGCTGGGAGACGAGTGCTGCCAACTGCAGTCAGAGAGGGAGTCCCTGCAACAACGATTGGACGTTCTTTCCGAAGAAATCGAGAGTGTTCTGGAGAGGCGAAACGTCCTCCGGCAAGAGCTTGACCGCCTACAGATCCAACTTGCTGAAAGGGAGAAAAAGCAAGGCGTCGCCGAGGAGCGCTGGCGCGAGGACGTCGCTGAATTGCGCAGAGTGGAGAGCCGCAACGCCGAACTTCGCAGCCGGAAGGAGCAGCTTGCTGAAAGGCTCGTTAGCTTGAAGGAAAGTCTGACCCGGATCCAGTCGGAGAATCACCAACGCAACGGCGCCGCACAAAAGGCCGAAGCCGCTTTGACTCGACTGGAGGAGGCGGCCGTCATAGGCGGTGCTGAAATCGACGACATGCAGGACGAGGTCGACAAAGTGACTGCTGCCATTGAAGCCTCGGCAGCCGCGCTGCAAGCCGGAGAATCGGCGATGAGTCGGGAACAGCGCGAGGTAGAGCGCTTACGTACACGGCTCGACCTTCTGCAGCCGGTTCGCGGCGAGGGAACTGTCTATGCCAGCGCCGTACGCTCCATTCTGGAAGCGTCGCACCAAGGCCGGCTGAATGGAATCATGGGTACCGTGGCTTCACGAATTCAGGTTCCCGGCCGTCTGGAAAGGGCAATTGAGGTCGCCCTTGGAGCCGCCCTGCAGAACGTGATCGCAAAGTCGTGGCAGGATGCACAGGGCGCCATCGAATACCTCAGGAGGGCAGGCGCTGGGCGCGCCACATTCCTACCCATGGACCGCCTGCGGTCGAGGGAGCCTATTCCGGCGCCCAATTCCAATGGGATCCTTGGAAACGCAGCAAGGTCTGTACGGTTTGACTCTGAAGTCGCACCGGCAATCCACCATCTCTTGCAGCGAGTCTGGATCGCCCACGACCTGTCGGCCGCGCGCCATGCCCTTGACCAGCACGCAGTCAGTTTCACAAACGGACGCCGGCCCAAGGGACAAGCCTCGGCCTATGTCGCGCTGCCAACCGTCGTCACCTTGGAAGGAGAGATCATCCGTCCAGGCGGCGCCGTCACCGGCGGCACCGACGGCGGCCGCCAACGCAGGTCAGTACTGGCCTGGGAAAGAGAAGCACGCGAACTGCCTGCACAGCTGGCGCGCGCTGAAGGACAGGTCCGGCAAGCAGAAGGAATAGTTCTGTCTGCCCGAAACGAGATCGAATCACAGAACCGCAAGAGAGCAGAGCTAGAAAAGCAACGGGAACAGTTGATTCGTGATGTGCAGATACGCCAGTCTGAGTTCGAGCGGGCCAGGCTGCAGGCCGCTGAGGTCAGACAGGAGGCCGCTTGGCAGCAGCAGTTACTCGGTCAGACGCAAGCTGAACTGGCCAGTTTGGACTCGCAGCAAGAACAGCTCGCCACGGCACTGACGGAAGCCGCCAACACTCTGCATCACGCTCGTGATCGAGCCATGCAATCGGAAGCGGCGGCCCGTACCAGTCAGGATGAGATGCTCCGCCAACTGGCCGACCTGCGCGCGGAGGCCGCAGCAGCCCGAGAGTATCTGAGTAGCCGCCGTGAACTCGAAGCGGACCTAAAGCGCTCCCATGCACAGGTCCGTGGCCAGCTCCAGTCCAGGTCTGAAAGTCAGGCTGAGCTTTCTCAGAAGACGGAGCAGTTGCGCGACGAGATAGAGCGAGCAACTGCTGAGGAAAGTGAACTGCAAGCGGAAGGCGAAGCCCATCTGCGGAGTACGGCCGAAACAGAGTCTGAGCTGAGGCAGTCGGATCTGGATCTGGCTCGCGCAGAGGAAGAAGAGCGAGCCGCCCAAAGGTTGGTGCTGCAAACTGAATCGGATTGGAATGATTCCCGGCTTGTCTTGCAGCGCACTGAAGATCGGCTGGAAAGCCTTCGCCGTGAGATCCGGCAGGACTTCGGCCTTGCGGAAATGCAAGAAGCCGCCGGCCTGGCTTACCAACCACCGCTTCCGCTCCAGGCGCTTGTCGCCCAGCTACCTGTCGTCCACGACCTGCCTGCCGGTTTGAAGGATGATGTCAGGGAAACTCGCGCTCGCGTCCGACGCTTGAGCAATGTCAACCCGGAGGCTCCCCAAGAGTACGCGGAAGTTGCCAAACGGTACAATTTCCTCCAAAACCAATCGGATGATCTCGAAAATGCGGCCCGTGACCTCCTTCGTGTCATCAGCGAATTGGACAATCGAATGGAGGGTGATCTGCGACGCACCTTCGACGCTGTTTCGAAAGAGTTCGTAAGCTTCTTTCAGCTGCTCCTCCAGGGGGGTACGGCGCAGCTCACAATGACCGATCCGGCCGACATCCTTAATACCGGCGTCGAGGTCTTTGCACGCCTCCCGGGAAAGCGTACACAGAACCTGGACCTCCTGTCGGGTGGCGAGAGATCGTTGACCGCCTGCGCCTTGGTATTCGCCATCCTCCGCGTCAGCCCCACACCGTTTTGCGTGCTCGACGAGGTAGATGCAACGCTTGACGAGGCAAACGTGGACCGCCTGCGGTCGGCTATGGATTTGCTTCGCGAACGAACACAGTTCATCGTCATCACCCACAACCGGCGAACGCTTGAGACCGCCAATAGCATATACGGCATCACGATGGGTGACGACGGTACTAGCAGGACGATCAGCCTCAGACTGGAAAATGACGCCTTACGCACGGTCGAAGAGGAAACGGTTGGGCCCTTGACCGCTGTTGCAATGTGACACTGACTTGAAAACTACTCCGAAGGGATCTCCCCTAATGCCTCACAGCGAACCCTCGAGACTGGCGTTCCCGAGTCTTGTATTTCGCACGTCTTTCAGCGCAATATTTGCCTCCCCACTTGCCAGCCAATGCGGAAACAGTATAATGCAGTGTGGTACACCAACAGTTGACATCAGGCAGACTGCCGGTCGTTCACATAGGTTGAAATTTGCCAGCAAATCCGACGGAGCATCTCTATGAACAGAGTTCACCCCTTGATCCGAGTTGGCGGCCCGATACTGGGACTTCTCATCCTCATCTATGCAATCAACACGGCCGTCGATACATTTCGTGCCGAACTGAAGGCGGCTCGCGACGCCGAGAGGGAAGCGACCCTGGCCGCAGCCGAGGCCGATTCGGAACAGGAGGCTGAAAGGGAAACGACCGAAGAAGCGCCGGCCCAAGAAGAAACCGAACAGGAGGAGAGTGTTCCGCCGGAAGCCTTTTTCAGGCAGCCGACCACAGCCGCAATCGTACCTCCGACTTTTGTCGTCAAGATGGGCGCAGTCGGCGTGACGGTTGACCCGTCAGGTGAGGTCATCGCGGGATCGGGTCACATGCACATTCTCGTTGACACCGATTTCATCCCTGCCGGAGAGATAATACCAACCGACGAGCAACACCTGCATTTTGGCGACGGTTCACTTGAGGCGGAATTGACGTTAACACCTGGCGAGCACACGCTGCGCTTGCAGTTCGCCGACGGAGTTCACACGGCCTTGGAGGGCGACGAGTACCGTGACACAATAATAGTCTTCGTAGAAGAAGATGCCCCCGAGAAATCTGTGGCCTTTTTTGATCCTCTTGACGGCACAACCGTCTCTTCACCGTTTGAAGTCGTGATGACTGCAACCGGCCTCGTCGTTGAACCTTCTGGCGAGGTCAACGTAGACGCAGGCCATTTCCACATCCTCGTCGACACTGATTTCGTCGCCACCGGTGAGATCATCCCCACTGACGAAACGCATTTACATTACGGCAAAGGTCAGACTTCCGTTTCACTCGAACTCGAGCCCGGTGAGCACACGCTACGCCTCCAGTTCGCTGACGGACTCCACACCGCCCTCGATGGCGACGAGTTCCGTGATACAATCACCGTCTTCGTCGAGGCAGGGGACGAATCCCCATCAGTTAGATTCGAGCAACCGGCCGATGGCGCCACCGTCGCCTCTCCCTTCGAAGTCGTCATGGCGGCGTCCGGTCTCACCGTCGAACCCTCCGGCGAAGTCAATGAAGGCGCCGGACACTTCCACATCCTCGTCGACACCGATTTCACTCCCGTCGGAGAGGTCATCCCCACTGACGAGAACCACCTCCACTACGGCCAGGGACAGACTACCGCCACCCTCGAACTCGAGCCCGGCGAGCACACGCTACGCCTCCAGTTCGCTGACGGACTCCACACCGCCCTCGACGGCGACGAGTACACCGACACCATCACCGTTTTCGTCGAGGCGGGGGACGAGTCCCCGTCAGTTAGATTCGAGCAACCGGCCGACGGCGCCACCGTCACCTCTCCCTTCGAAGTCGTCATGGCGGCGTCCGGTCTAACCGTCGAACCCTCCGGCGAAGTCAATGAAGGCGCCGGACACTTCCACATCCTCGTCGATACCGATTTCACTCCCGTCGGAGAGGTCATCCCCACTGACGAGAACCACCTCCACTACGGCCAGGGACAGACATCCGTCAGTCTCGAGCTGGAGCCGGGAGAGCACATTCTCCGGCTCCAGTTTGCCGACGGCCTCCACACAGCGCTGGAGGGCGACCAGTACCGGGATACGATCGTTGTGAACGTAGAGGGGAGTCGGACGACCGAACAAGGGGCGTCAGTCTCCGGTCAGTTGGCACAGGAGACTATTGACCTCGCCATTGAGGCAATGACGAGAACTGGCTGTAATAGTTGCCACATCACGACAGGGCTGCCAGAGGGAGACGGAGCGATGCTTGGCCCGGATCAGACAAACTTGGGCAATATCGCGGCCAGTCGCCGGGAGGGATATACTGGAGAGGAGTACCTCAGAGAGGCGATTCTCGACCCAAGCGCGTTTATCGTAGAAGATTGCCCCATCGGACCATGCCTGCAGGTGATGCCCGAAAACTACGGCGACTCTCTGACCGAAGAGGAAATCGACGCCATCGTCGTCTACCTTCTTTCGCTCACAACGGATGAGTAGCCTGAACACTCTTTTGCTGTCGGAAAAGAAAATCCCCTGACTTGCGATAGTACGTCAGGGGAAATGCAGTCTATTATGATGTTTCTACTCGCGTACCGAATTCTCCATTCTGGCAACGGATAGAACTGGTCCCGACCCCCTCAGACAGTTAGCCGGCAATTACCAGAAGAAGCACCCACAGGAAACTGATGGAGCTTACTATGCTTACCGCCATGGCCAGGAAGAATCTGGGACTGTACTTCTTTCCCAAATACAGTGATGGCTGCCATTTCACCGGCAACATCAGCCTCGACCTCACAGGCAACTGCGGTCCCGAACGGCTCCGGCTCTTTTTCGGTGTAAATCGTGGAAAAGCGGCTTCATAGGTCATGGCTGCTCTCCTTAAGGGATGATTGCAAAATGAATGCGAAATGATACAACTGATTATACACGATAAATGTTCAGTTGTCCATACCTGTAATCAGAGTACCATACCCACGAATTCGACGCAAATTGGAGCATTCTACGCATCGCATTGCGCAGCCTCGCGAGTGCACATTGGACTGGATCTTTCTTGCCCGCCGGTCTTCATACAGCACCGGTCAGGTAATCCCTCTACTTCATACATGAACGCCTTACTCCAAAGAAAGCGCCTTCCCATCGAATCGTCCTAACCATTGCGAGAACACTGGCACCTCGTAAAGCCCCTTGGCTTCAAAGAGTCCACGTGTCTTCTTCTTCTTGCAGATCGCCCTCTTCATCGTCTAGTTCCGGATCGCCGTCGTCTACACCATACAGACTTTCATCCATGTCGTCTTCGAATATCGATTCATCATCCAGCCACTCATACTCTTCTTCGTCTTTTTCGGTAGCTGCCCCCGCACCTTCCAATGACTCTGCATTCTCGATTTCATCGAAAGTTATGCACGAAAGTGTAACCGAATCCAACTCGATTTCATCGGCGTCGCACCATCCATTCAACCAGAAGCTGCAGCGCTTCTGCGGGCAGCGCACCCGGCTCATTTGGCGTCCTCCCACAAAGCGGGCTCATGGGGCTGCGCATGAAAGACTTTTGCCCATACAGAACGCGCCCTCTCAAGTTTGAACGATAACATCGAGTATAGCAGAAAATCCCGGCCCGTCAACCGTTTTTGGAACTTTTTGTCCTACTTTTGTATGACTGATTGTGAACGCCGGTGCTACTCAGCCACAGTTGACTCGCGTTCTCGCTGACGGGGTCCGAATACGGCCATGAAAAGCCGCCATTTCAGCCTTGTCCGAAATGAGACCATTTGCGCCCAAATCACCCTGATGGGGGTCCACCTCAGGTGGCCGTTCTTGCAAAGGGGGAATCCCTTGCGACTACAACACTTACCCGTTCCCGAGTCAGCTTCTTCTTCTACCTGGCCGGTTCCTCAGTCAGCTGCGCGGCGCCATAACCACGGTCAGCTTTCATCCCTGTCGTATAGGAACCCGAATTTCCCCGCCCCCCCTCTTGGTGGTTTCTCATCAACCGGCATCTACTGAAACCTCGTCGCTAGATACTCGTAGTATTCCATAGTAGAGAATCGGGCTGGAGCAGCGGATCGACCGGAATCCCTCGATCCAGTAAAGGAAACCTTCATGAGTACGCTCGGCAATATCATTTGGCTTGTCTTTGGAGGCCTCATCGCCGCCCTCGGATACTTGATCGGCGGTCTTCTTCTCTGCCTCACTGTCGTCGGCATTCCCTTCGGTTTGCAGTCGATAAAGATCGGCGTAGCAACCCTCGCCCCATTTGGCAAGGAGGTGGTGGAAGGGCAGAACGCGAACAGTGCCCTTCGCGTTCTCTTCAACCTGATCTGGCTGATTCTTTTCGGGTGGGAGATCGCTGTGGCACATCTGATTTCGGCGCTGATACTTACCGTTACAGTTGTAGGTATCCCTTTCGCCAAGCAGCATATCAAATTGATTCCCCTGGCTCTATTTCCTTTCGGCAGGGACTTGATGAATCTTGACGCCGGCCACACAGACGCTGGAATCTAGGTCACACGCCGCCTTTGACCAGGCAGGTTTTCCATTCACTTGCAGTGTTCCGACCTCAAGACTACCCTTCTACGTAGGTTCTTCCCCCTTTTCTGTTCTCGTCCCTGGACCCGGTCCTCGCCCCTTCCCTTGAACAGTCATCGGGGTGCTACTTCAGCATTACAAAGCATCCCGCCTTGTTCGTCCATGGCGGTCCTGACTTCGCCTCATTCCTTCGCTTGACGGCTCGATTCCACTGGATTAACGGCCGAAAAAGTCAAGTGGGACATTGGGACTGAGCACGATCCCTGTGCAAGCACTGAAACGCCAGCATTCTGGCATACGGCGCGTCAGTTCCAAGGCGCCCTCTTCCCGAGAGGGATTCGAAGGCGACATCAGCTTCAGAGGGCACTAGCACGAAACATTGAGCTTCTTCCCTACGTCTCAAAGGCAGGAGCACAAGATTGGAGGGCGACAAACTGCAGGCGAAAGTTAGGGCGGCTGCTGCAGTTGTGGTAAAAAAAAGTCGAATATTATTCTCTTCGGAGTCGGGTTACCGACCCACCCAGTCGACGGCAGGCACTTTCTAACTGCCCGCGCCAATGTCTCTTTCTCCTGAGAATCACCGCATTCGGAACGCTGTTCTCCCCTCCATTGAAGACCGTAAGGACACCGACGGAATAGATGTCATCTAATCGAACGGCCCTGTTAGCATTCTGTTGTCAGGGGAGCACGGGTCACAGACATTTCGCGGGGCGGTCAGGGGCGAAGGGGAATGGATTCCTCTACCACAAGCCCTTTGCGACGGCCTTGAGCGATGAGTTTGAATACTTAAGGGCATCAAGGCGACAGTTCTCAGGCCTAAGTGTCGAAACATGGGTCCGGGAAAGCGACTTCAGGCTACCATCCAAGTAAAGAAACTATGTTAGCGGCATCCGTCATACTCATTTTCATCAGTGGTGTCATCCTCTTTTGGCTTCGCCCTCATGAGCGCTCCTGGGCTGGTTGGCTGTCGGCTCTGCCTCCCCTGGCCGTCACCTTCTGGCAGGTAACAGCCTCTCTTCCACTTCTGGCCGGAAGCGATGCAGCCGCGCACGGCGACAGTGGTCTCCTGCAGAACGGAACCATCATTGCCGAACAGTATCGCTGGATTGAAACCCTGGGCCTGGAGCTTTCATTCCGCCTGGACGGCCTCTCGCTTCTATTCGGCCTTGTCATTTCAGGCATCGGCGCCGCTGTTGCCCTGTACACCCACTACTATCTTGAGAATGATGATCGCCAGGGCTACTTTTACCTTACACTCTTCTCCTTCATGGCCTCGATGTTGGGCCTGGTATGGGCCGATAATCTCCTGACTCTCTTCGTTTTCTGGGAAGGGACAAGCGTAACAAGCTATCTTCTCATAGGGTACTCACATCAGTCTGCCGTAGCCAGGGGCGGCGCGCGCAACGCATTCATCGTCACCGCGGGCGGCGGACTGGCCCTGATCGCCGGCATGATTCTGCTGGGGCAGCAGAGCGGTACTTACACCATCAGCGAAATCGTCACTCGCCCCGGCCTAACCGAACTTGACCTCTACCCGGCGATCCTGGTACTGATTCTTGTCGGGGCCTTTACCAAGTCGGCCCAGTTCCCCTTCCACTGGTGGCTTCCCGGCGCTATGGCCGCGCCAACGCCGGCAAGCGCTTACCTGCATTCGGCCACCATGGTAAAGGCGGGCATATACCTTCTGGCACGTCTTCATCCTGCTCTCAGCGGGCATTCTATGTGGATGTGGGCGCTCCTCTCCTTTGGCGGCATCACCATGCTGGTCGGTGCCGTCACGGCTGTGCGCCACTGGGACATGAAGGCCCTGCTGGCCTACGCCACCGTCAGCCAGCTTGGCGTCCTCACCACGCTTCTGGCATTTCGCAGTGAAGCCGCATTGTTGGCCGTCGTCGTTGGCATTCTCTCCCACGCTCTATATAAGGGCCCCCTCTTTCTGGTGGCAGGTATCGTTGACCACGCGACGGGGGTCAGAGACCTGAGAAAACTAGCCGGCCTCAGAAGGTCACTCCCCGTCACCACGTGGGTGGCGATTCTTGCAGCCCTGTCAATGGCCGGCATTCCCCCACTATTTGGCTTCGTGTCCAAAGAGGCCCTGCTTGAATCATTCTTTACGTCAGCCGAGCATGGCGCCTTGGCGGGATGGATCGCATTTGGCGCCGCAGCCGTCGCCGGAGCCTTTTTCGTTACATACAGTCTCACCCTCATTTGGGAAGCTTTCTTGCGGCCCAGTTCGACCATCGAAGCAGGAACTCCCCTCGAGGAGGGCGGCGTACCGGTTGAAGAGACGCATGTACACCATGCTCCGCCGCCTCTTTTCGTTGCCGCGCCACTCCTTCTTGTGGCATGCGGCACGGTCGCGCCGTTAGCTTTGGCGTATCTCGACGCACTTTTTGCCCCTGCGGCAGCTTCAATTGCAGGCGCGCCTGTCCACAAGCACGTTGCTCTCTGGCATGGCTTTTCCCCGGTGTTCCTGATAAGCCTGCTCGCGATCGCAGCCGGCGTATGGCTTTTCTTGAAAAGGTCCCTTCTGCGCCGAACATTGGCCGCCCTTCCCGATGGCCTGCGCGGCGTCGTGGTATTTCAGAACATCCTCGATGGCGTTTACGCTATGGGCCAGATAACGGCCCGCTTCTCCCAGGGCTATACCCTTGCTACCCAAGCTGCGATCGTTTTTCTCGCCGCCTTCGTTCCTGTTGCCTTCGCCCTGCGGCAGATCGAGCTTGCTGACATCTTGCCCTGGAACGACGTAATGCCCGGAGCCCCCGAAACGATACTGATACTAATGTTGGTCGTATCCGCCTATGTCACTGTCCGCATCAGAACCAGCTTGGGCGCGATCGTAAGCCTGGGCGTGGTTGGCGTTTCAGTGACCCTTTTCTACGTCTTCTTCAGCGCGCCGGACCTGGCGCTTACTCAACTCCTGATTGAAGTGCTAACGGTTGTGCTTCTCGTAATCGTGTTCACAAAGCTGCCGCCCGACATTCGACCCCCTATGCGGAAGCTGAAACAGACGCGCAACGTGCTGGTGGCATTGGCAGCAGGTGCATTCGGCTTTTTCCTTGTCCTCTTCAATACCAGCGAAGCGATGCAGGCCGCACAGTCCATCAGCGGCTTCTTTCTGAGCAATGCGGTGCCACGCGGCCATGGGTCAAATGTAGTAAACGTAATCCTGGTCGACTTTCGCGCCTTCGACACGATGGGGGAAATTACTGTTCTTGCGCTGGCGGCTCTCGGTGGGTACGCCTTGTTACATGCACCGCGTGTAAATCTGCCTTCGTCGTTGTCGCGACGTCGGGAACCCGAACACGCTGAAAGACAGTCTGTCCATCCACCGGTCGAATCCGAACTGGCGAGTACCGAGTCTCCTGCTAAAGCAAGTGAGACGTGATGCCACCAATCTGAAACCTGTAAGTGGTCCTTATGCCTGAACTCTATCTGCGTCTCTTGAATCGAATTCTGACTCCCGTCCTCCTGTTACTGGCCCTCTTTCTGCTCATTCGCGGCCACAACTTACCCGGAGGTGGCTTCATCGCCGGCCTGATGGCGGCCAGTGCCTTTCAGCTTCAAATCCTGAGCCGCGGTCACGTTATAGTCAGACGTACCATCGGTCCTTACCTGAACAGCAGTATCGGTCTGGGTTTGGCTCTAGCCGTCCTTGCTGGCATCACTGGTTTGCTGGATGGGTCCTTCTTCCAAGGCGTATGGTTCAGTCTGTCCCTCCCTCTCCTTGGCTATCTCAAACTGGGCACGCCAATAATCTTCGATCTCGGTGTCTTTCTCGTTGTGGTAAGCTTCGCAACCTCCTACCTTCTTGGCCTCAGCCGTGTTTCTGCAACGGGCGAACGCCTGCGCGATGACTCGGCTTCTCCGGTTCTTTCAGACGATTCCTCCCTCGATTCGCCGGACTTGAGAGTCGAAACCGGGCGCGGGGCAAACTCATGATCTCATTACTTCTGGCAATTGCCGTCGGCAGCCTATTCGCATCCGGAACCTATCTAATCTTGCGGCGAGGACAGATCAAGCTCATCCTCGGACTGGCTTTATTGAGTCATGGGGTCAATCTCCTGCTCTTTGGGTCAGGCAGGCTCGTCGAAGGCCGGCCTCCCATCTTTCTCAACAAGGCTGACTACGCTGAGACCATTACGTCGAGTCTGCCGGCAGATCCCTTGCCCCAAGCCCTCATTTTGACGGCAATAGTTATCAGTTTCGGCATTACTGCATTCGTCATCGTACTCGTGCACCGGCGCCATACCGTCACGCAAACCGACTATGTCCACGGTGAGTTTGTACCCCTGCTGAGGGAAGGGGATCCCTTCGATTTTTCCGAATCTACCGACACAGACCAGTACGACTGGCTTGCCTACGAGGTTGACGAGGTCTACGACACCGACGATCTTCGGACCAGCATACCGCCGCCGCCACCGTCGGAACAGGACGAATCTACCGCGATGGAAGAGGATCAATACCGATGGCCTTGAGCGCAAACCTGCTGGCCGTCCCCGTCGCCGCACCTCTTCTGACTGCCGCTCTCATTCTTCTGTTTGCCCGTTGGGGTGGACGGACGCTGATTCGGCATCAGATCGCTCTGACGACCTTGGCCCTTTGCATAAACCTTGCAGTAGCAGCGTTACTCTTCCAGGCTACTGCCGGCCAGGGTGAAAGGTTTGTCCTGCAGCTTGGAGCATGGGAGGCCCCATTCGGTATTACCGTTTACGGTGATGGACTCTCGGCAACGCTTCTGCTGCTGACAGCCCTCGTCGCACTGGCAGTCTATCCATTTGCCGTTGCAACCATCGACTACCACCGCGCCCGCATGGGGTTTCATCCCCTTTACCTATTCCTTCTCACCGGCGTCAACGGCGCATTCCTGGCCGGAGATCTCTTCAATCTCTACGTCTTCTTTGAAGTCCTCTTAATGGCTAGCTTCGTTCTGCTGACAGTCGGTGCCCAGCCGGCCCAGACCAATAGCGGTATTCGCTACGTCGTACTCAACCTTCTTGCGTCGACCGTCTTTCTGGTCGCTGCGGGAATCGCTTACGGTACGCTCGGAACCCTTAATATGGCCCAGATCGCGGAACGGTTGCCGCTTGCTTCTCCCGCGGTCCGCACGGTCTTCGCGGGTCTGCTTCTCGTCGGTTTCGGCAGCAAGGCAGCGATTTTCCCCCTCTTCTTCTGGCTTCCAGCAAGTTACCACACGCCTCCCCCAGCGGTTACCGCCTTGTTTGGCGGCCTGTTGACCAAGGTAGGCGTCTACACGCTTTTCCGCAGCTTCACACTCTTCTTTCCTGAACTGCTGCTGACTTGGCAGCCTGCGCTCTTGACCATTGCCGGGGCGACGATGCTCGTAGGCGCGCTTGGGGCGCTGGCCCAGCCCGGTCTCCGCCGCGTTCTCAGCTTTCATATCATTAGCCATGTGGGGTTCATGCTGATGGGTCTGGGTGTTGCCCTCAGTGGAAACAGTCTGGCCATCGGATTCGGCTTGGGCGCGGCCATCATTTATCTTTGTCACCACATGATAATCAAGACCGCGCTCATTATGGCAGGGGGAGCCGTAGAGCTGTACATGGGCAGTGACCGCCTGGCCTCGATCGGTGGGCTTGTAACCCGGCAGCCCCTTCTGGCCTTTCTCTTTTTCATGGCCGCGATTTCACTGGCGGGAGTCCCGCCTTTCAGCGGTTTTGTAAGTAAACTCAGCCTCCTGCAGATCACTCTTGACACGCGTCACTGGTTCGTCTCCGGCGTTAGTATTTTCGCCAGTCTTCTGACAATGATTAACATGATGCGTCTCTGGCGCGAGTCATTTTGGGGGGACTACAACCGTCCCAGCAGAGTTCCTTCCCGAATCCTGCAGAGCGGAGCCCGGCAGCAGCTAATGCTGACGCCAGTGGCCGTGCTGGTCCTGCTCAGCCTGATTCTCGGCATTTGGGGAGAACCCGCCCTGCGGCTGTCGATGCAGGTTGCCCATCAAGCGCTTGATCGTCAGGCCTACATCGAAGCAGTATCGCCCGCCGGCTATATCTCAACACCTTCGACTAAAAGGCCAATTGGACTTTCCGACCCTGTTGCGCCGAACAGTCCGGCGAAACTGCCCGGTTCTACGTCTACAACTCTGTTAGTCTCGCGTTGAAATGCATAGCAACGGAGCCAGCTACCTTGGTTGAAAGTAATTCTGTACGAGTCTTGAGCGTGAGAAGCTGAGAGCCGCGCCATGCAACGACTTCTGGTCTTGAATCTGTTTATCTCAATGTTGTGGCCGATTCTCAACAGCGACTATACCTTGAGAAACCTTCTGATCGGCTTTGCCTTTGGTTTTGTGCTTATGTCGATTGTGCAGCGAAAATATGGCCTCTACACCTATCGAGCTGCCCGATTTTTGGGATTCGTCCTCTGGGCCATCCTGCAGAGCAATTTGCGACTGGCGGCCAAAGTACTCGCCGGCGCAGTTGGCATGCAGACTTCCTTGCGCCCGGGTATAGTTGCCGTCCCATTGGACCTGACCAATCCGTTTGACATCACTGTTCTGGCAACCGTCATCACTTTGACTCCGGGCACGCTCACTGTCGACTTGGGCGAGGATGAATCCGGTCAGCTTTGGCCTTACGGCGAAACTGTGGAGGATACTATTGGTTTGGATGCTGAGCGTGTTGAATTGCGCCCGCAGCCCAGCAATAGCCCTTCCCAACACGATTTCCATGAAACAACCCGGCAAGGCAGAGGAGAGGCAGCTCTGCTTGTCCATACCATTGACATTGGCGACCCGGCGGCCTTCCGTGAGGACATAAAGCAGAACTTCGAAAACCCTCTCCTGGAGCTGCGCCGACTGATCGAAGATCTGGACCTGGTCGAAAACTAGAAGTGGAGGACGAAGTTGAACAATGAACTATTCCAGCTGAGCCTGCTGGTCATGATGACACTGCTCTCTGTTTCACTGCTGCTATGCTTCGGTAGGCTCTTGCGCGGGCCAAACCTGCCTAACAGAACGGTAGCCTTTGACCTCATATCTATCCACGCCGTTGGTATATTCGTCCTGTTTGCTGTGAACAGCCACTCGTACGTTCTGCTGGAAGGGGCAATCGTAACGGCTGTGCTTGGCTTCCTGGGCACAATGATGTTTGCCCGCGCCTTGGAACGCTATCCCTACTCAAGATTGCTGGAGCGACAGTCCGAGGAAGAGGAATAGATGCCGCCGGTCGCTCTCTTTTGCGAGGTGAAGTAATGGACCCAAACTTGGCGAACCTGATCGTAGTTTCACTTGCTGCGGTCGGAACGTTTTTCCTGCTCGTAAGCGCTGTCGGAATTCTATGGCTTCCCGACGTACTGACACGCATGCACGCCGCCGGCATCGCCGCGACGCTGGGCATCTCCTGCCTGCTTCTTGCCACCGGCCTTCACTTCATTGCCGAAGGGCAAATGCTCCGCATGGTCGCACTCATCATCCTTTTCTTCGTAACCGCCCCGATTGCGACCACGACCATGGCCAGGGCCGCCTACCGCACCAGCCGCGCGGACCAATTCGTACTTGCCCATGACGACCTCGCCGCGCTCTCCAAAGCAAACGAACAGGAGGCTCCCAGCGGCCCCGCAGCTGCAGATGAGTAGCTCGCCTTGAAAGATAGAAACAATGGCCGACGCGAAAATTATGGACTCAGAATTCGGCGCCAGCCCATCCCTGAAAACTGAAGAGCAGGACCTTATCCTCGCCGTCGATCTGGGAAGCTCTTCGGTAAGGGCATCCGCCTTTCTCCTGGACTGCACAAGGCTCGAGGAAACGACGGAGTTTCGCAATACTGTGCAGTCGGTAGACGGGACGTTCGATCCGCAGGTTCTCACCAACCAGGCTGAGGAAGTCATCAGCGGCTGCCTCGCGCGCGTCCGACAATTGACAGACAATGCCAACATAATCGCTGTCTCTTGGACCAGCTTTGCCATGAGCTGGCTCGGCGTCGACTCCGAAGGCCGACCGGTCACCCCTGTCTACACTTACTCCGACGCCCGCAGCGGGCCCTACGCCGACAGCCTGCGTGAGGAACTGCTGCAAGAAGGCAACCTGGAAGACACGTGGCAGCGCACCGGAACCCCCATCCACACCGCCTACGCACCCGCCCAGCTTCTGCGCCTCTCGGCGGAAGAACCGGATCTCGCTAGAAAGGTCGCATGCTGGCAGACACTCGCCGCCAGTATTCTCGCCCGCTGGCGCGGACAGTTCAACTCTCCCGTCAGCAACAGCGAAGTGGGCTGGACCGGCCTGCTTAATCGTCGTACATTGAACTGGGATGAGTCACTGGTTGGACGGGTAAACATTGATCCTGAACAGTTGCCGCCTGTTCTTGACTACACGAACCATTCGGTGGGGCTGGCCGAACCTTGGGCCTCGAAGTGGCCGGAGCTCGCGCACAAGCCATTCTTCCTGGCAGTCGGCGACGGCGTCGGTGCCAACCTCGGTAGCGGCTGTACGGACAGCTCTCGTATCGCTCTTACGATTGGAACCACAGGCGCCATGAGAGTCGTGCTGCCTAATGAATTCAACCACTCGGGACACGAGCCCGCCGCTGCTGGAATGCAGCAGACGCCTGCAGGCCTGTGGAGCTACCCCATCGACAGCAAACGCTGGTTGGTCGGAGGGTCCTTGACAGACGGCGGCTCACTCTTTTCCTGGCTACGCGAAACGCTGGCCATGGAAAACACAGACGCCATCTTAGCCGCCGCTGCCGAACTTCCACCCGACGCACATGGGCTGACCGTTCTCCCCTTCCTACGCGGCGAACGTGCACCTGGTTGGGCAACCGAGGCATCCCTCACAATCAGCGGCATTTCGCCTGCAACGACCGCGGCTCACATGGTCCGCGCGGCCTTTGAAGCCGTCGCCCTGCGCTTCCGTCTCATCTACGATCGGCTCCGCCCGCTCTTGCCGCCAGGAACCGAGGTCGTCGCCAGCGGCGGCGCACTCCAGGAGAACGGTCTGTGGCGGCAGATTTTGGCAGACGTCCTTCAGGCCCCCGTGCACCTTATCGATGTTGACGAAGCAACCAGCCGCGGCGCCGCCATCCTGGCTTTGCAAGCCCTGGGCCTTCCACAGCCGCCCGACCCGCCCACTGTACACACGGCCATGCCCGACAGTGAAGCAGGCACGATCTACGCACAGGCACTGAGTCGCCAGCAGAAGCTGTACGACCGGGTAATTGGCTCCTCGTAAACTGAGAGAGATGGATTGTCAGGTTGGAGTTCTGCCAAAGGAAAATCGGGCTCTTGCCCGATTGAAACGCCACAGCAATTTGAAGCTGGCCAAAATATTTTCTCTGCGGGGGATGCACTGTGCAGGTGTCAGTCCCCGGCCACCCTAGTTGCTGCTCTCAGACTGATGCCCGCCGGAGTCTTGCGCCACACATAGAGGGCGGCAAGTGCCAGGACAATGTAGACTACTGTCACAACGCCAAAAACGCCCCGCATTCCTATCAGAGGGAAGACCGCCGCCCCTAACATCGGCGCCACCATCCGTCCGGCAGCGCTGACACTGTTGCTCAGTCCAAAGGTAGTACCGTGCGCCCCTTGTGGTGTACGCAGGTTCAGCAAGGCACTCGTGGCCGGCATAATCGAGCCTGCACTTATTCCAATGAGTGCCTGCAGGAAGAGCAGTTGCCAGGCATTTGTCACAAACATCTGCATCAGGTAGACCAGGATGGCGAATACGGCGCCCACAGTTAATACCTTCTCATGCCCTATCCGATCACTTAGCCGGCCAAAGTAGACCGCACTGACGGATCCAATCGCTGCCTTGGCGCCAATGCTCAGACCCGACAGGACGGCGGCTCCCTCACTGGAAGAAAGAAGCTCGACAAAGAAGAATGCCAGCAGCGGCATCGTCACCGACCGGCCAACGCTCTGCAAGAATGAGACCCAATACAGGGACGGCATGTCAGGCGCGCGCAGCAAATTGCGATAGCTTGCCCAGAACTTGACGCGTTTCTCGGCTGGAGGAGGTTCAAAGTCCTCTTGCACCCAGACAATGACCGCGACACCTGCCAGCGCCAGCGCTGCACCCGTAAACCAGAAGCTGGCTCGGTAGCCGAATGCCTCGCTGACCACCCCGCCAATCAATGGCCCGACCGCCGCACCAACCCAGAGACCGGTCTGGATCAGACCGAGAGACTCTCCCGACTTTTCCTTGGGCACCGTCGCCGCCACCATCGCACTGGTGGCAGATACGATACCGGTCAGGAAACCCTGGAGCGTTCGAATCAGAACCAGCTGTTCCGCGCTCTGGGCGAACCCCATCAGCGCCACCATCACTGCGCCGCCCATCGTCGCCCGGATCAGCATCGGCTTGCGGCCATAGCGGTCTGCTACCGCACCCCAGACAGGTGACGATAACATCATCGTCACCGCCTGCGCCGAAAACACCATGCCAGACCAGAACGCGACCGACCCTCTTGTTGTCACGCCCAGTTCCTCCACATAGAGCGGCATGAAGGGGTAGACCAGGCTGAAGCCGGCTACAGAGAGAACCTGCACCATGAACAGCACATATAGGTTGCGGCGCCACTCTGGCATGAGTCTTCTCGTCCAGCTGAAAGGAAGGACAGGGACCCGTTTCAACTAAATCGCTTTTGTAAACCGCTAAAGTGGGACGCGATCCATGTTAGCACAGACTTGTGGTTCGGACAAACTGCTTTTTCCGGACCGTGCCGAGCAAAAGGGAGAGAGGAAGGGGAACACTTCTCCTAGAACACCTGAGGAAACAGGTAGGCTATCACGCCCAGCGTTATGTTGTACGAAGCATGTGCGATTACGCACGTAGAGGTATTAAACCGATTCCGTACCAACCCGAGAATGATGCCGACGATAAAGACTGCAAGCGTAGAGAGAGTAATCCCATATTGGCTATGCAGCAGAGCAAACAGCAGACTGGTGAATAACAAGCCAAATCGAGGCTGTAGCGCCCCGCGAAACAGCGTTTCTTCACCGATCCCGGCGGCCAGACCCAATGTCAGAATACCTGGAATCGAACCCAGAAGCGGACCGATGAGAACCTCAGTCAGGCGTTGGACGTCCTCATCAAGTCCCCACCCCACCGCCTCAGCGACCATCTCCAACGCCAGGATTACCGCAACGGACACCAGGCCTGTTCCGATGCCGACAGCGACTTCAGCCGGCCGCGGCACCAGCAGCCCGAGCCTTTCCAAAGCCTGCAGCCACTTTCGACGCGTCAGCCATCCCACGCCTACAACGGCCCATAGGGCGAAGGTAATCTGCTGCACCCACAGCGATACCAGGAGAGAACCGCCGTCCGTTTCGCTTGCCTCCGACAGGTCCGCAAGCGTCTCCAACCCAATCGCCAGCGTCACCGACAGATTCAACACCACCAGCATGACGAAAGAAGCTGCGACCGCATGAACAGTGCTACGCGCGTCGACTTGAAATAGTTTCGCCAGCAGCCTTCGGACCGGAGGCAGCAGAAAGAGCGGCGCGGCCGCGGCCGGGACCCAGATGCCTAGTCCCAACACGTCCAGTCTGTCAAGTATTGGCAGAATCGCGTCAATCTGCTCGGCTCCGCCACCGCCCGCGAAGGCAAGAAAACCTTCCCTCAGATCGTCGTTAGTCCCCATGCTGACCGCGATGGCGTGCAAGGCTGCTCCTATTACCGCCATAGTTCCGAAAATGAACAGATGAAGCGTATAGGTCAGCCCGGCAATTGTCTTTCCGGAACCATCGCCCAGCCTTTGCTTGTCCGCCAGATTTGCCAGTAGGACAATCAGAAATAATGGTACAAACAGGATGACTGTAAATGTACTCTCATTCATTTCAGCATGCGCTCCAACCTATGGGTCCGGCATTCATCTTCCGACTCGGATCTACTGGTGTCGGGACTGTCTAAACAACTGTGTTCAGCGTAGCTCAGGTTCAGACCAAATGCACTGGGACTGAAAACATCCTGGACCACTCTAAACCCATCGGTCCCACGATCTCCAACAGATTGTTCGATCAGACGATCACATTCCTGTTAGTCGCCCAGAGCAGATATCTTGCCGTAGCCTGTTTTCGGTCCGGAAGAGGCATAGGCTAGCCGGTGCAGTTCCCCTAACTGAACGGGGCAAGCCTTTACCGGCACATTCGAATCTGGTTAGACCGCTGAAGCTGGACGGGTGTATCCCAAATTATTGTCCGCCCAGTAGAGTTGATTCGTCGACCAGGCTGGATTCAACACTGGTAAGACGAGTCTCGCAAAAAATCTGGGATGCACCCAGCTGGACGGCGGGCTTTACATTTTAGCAGATTTTCCCTAGAATAGTTGCAATCTTCCCGCGCCTTGTAGCCCTACACACCTCGGAGAGTTTGTCGGAGGCCGTACTGATGAACAGTTACACGTATCGTCTAGACGAAGAGGTCGAAAGCCCTCCTCCCGTCGAGCAACTGATTACCAACGCCGCCGACGAATCAGGTGTGGGGTCAGATTTCGACTGGCAGGCGAAGCCTACTCCAGATACGACCATGCCACCCGCCTCCGCTTACCCGCCCCTTACTACACCTCTTACTCAATTCTCCATCGATGAACTGACCGATTCGCCTGCGGTCTACAATCGGGAGCTCAGCTGGCTTGACTTCAACTGGCGCGTCCTCTACGAAGCGCTTGATGATCGCAACCCGCTCCTTGAGCGTCTCAAATTCATCGCAATCACCAGCAGCAATCTCGACGAGTTCTTCCGCAAACGGGTTGGTGGCCTGAAACGTCAGCAGGCTGCCGGAGTCGCCAACCTGACTCTCCATGGCTGGACACCGGACTACCAAATCCGCTTGATCGCTCGCCACGTGCGCGCCATGGTCCAGTGTCAGACCCACGTACTACTTCATGAAATCCTTCCTGGCCTGCGCACTGAGGGTATGCGAGTTGTCACCTACGACGAACTGCCAGCCAACCGGCAAGAGGAGCTCGCCGATTTTTTCCGCAGGGAAATCTACCCAATCCTTACGCCGCTGGCCGTAGATCCCGGCCACCCATTTCCCTTTATCAGCAACCTGAGCCTCAGCCTTGCCGTTGAGATGCGTGACCCGGTCAACGGGGAAGTTCGGTTTGCCCGCGTCAAAGTGCCGTCCAACCGGGCCCGGTGGGTAACCGTCAACGACACGCTCGACTTCGTTCCTCTGGAACAGGTGATCATTCATAACCTGGAGCTCCTCTTTCCCGGCATGGAACTGATCGCCGCCTACCCCTTCCGGGTGACCCGTAACGCCGACATCGCCCGCAGCGAGGAGGAAGCCGACGACCTTCTCGAAATGATCAGCGAGGAGCTGCGTGAACGCCGATTTGCTCCCATCGTCCGGCTGGAAGTGGCCGAGTCAATGCCTGAAGACATTCGCGCCATCCTGATGCAGGAGATGGGACTTAATCACACCGACGTTTACCGCCACGAAGGCCCCCTTGGCGTCGCAGACCTTTTGCCACTTACTGATGTCAACCTGCCCCATCTCAAGAACCAGCCCTGGACACCGCAGACCCATCCGGCCTTTTCCGGAGTCGGCAGCCAGACCCGGCCCGCAGATATCTTTTCCATTATCCGCAAAGGCGATATCCTCGTCCATCACCCCTACCACAGTTTTGCGACCAGCACGCAATCCTTCATCGAAGCCGCGGCCCGCGATCCGCAGGTCCTGGCCATCAAACAGACACTCTACCGGACAACCGCCGATTCCCCGGTCGGACGCGCCCTGATCCAAGCTGCAGAGCGGGGCAAACAGGTCGCTGTACTGGTAGAGCTCAAAGCCCGCTTTGACGAGGAGCGCAACATTGAATGGGCGCGAACCCTGGAAGATGCAGGTGTTCATGTCGCTTACGGCCTGGTCGGCCTCAAGACCCATACCAAGACGACACTGGTCGTGCGCGAGGAAGAGGAAGGCATTCAGGTCTACGCCCACATCGGCACCGGCAACTACAACCCCAAGACCGCAGGACTCTACACCGACTTGGGCCTGCTGACCGCCCGTCCCGAAGTGGGGGCCGACCTCATGGATCTCTTCAATTTCCTCACGGGATACAGCCGGCAGCGCCATTTCCGGCGCCTGCTGGTGGCGCCCGTAAATATGCAGGACAGGTTCGTCGAATTAATCGATACCGAGGCGGCCAACGCGCTTGCGGGGCGTCCCGCCGGCATCGTCGCCAAGATGAACGGGCTCGATGACCCTGTCGTCGTCCGTGCTCTTTATCGAGCAAGCCAGGCCGGCGTTCCCATCCGCTTGATCGTGCGCGGCAACTGCCGAATTCAACCGGGCATCGAAGGGCTAAGCGAGAACATCGAAGTCATCAGCGTTATCGGACGCTTCCTGGAGCACCACCGCATTTACTCCTTCGTCAACAATGGCAAGCCCCTTTACTTTATCGGCAGCGCCGACTGGATGTCGCGCAACCTCATGGACCGCGTCGAAGCAATTGTCCCTGTGGAGGACCCCGCCTTACAGGGACAGTTGCAGCGCATTCTCGACTGCTGTCTGGAAGACCGCCGTCAATCCTGGACCCTACAGGGGGACGGTCTGTACCACCGCCGAGATGAACCCTTGTCGTCCAACGGCCAGACCGCAATTCAACCGGATGGAACGCGCTCCGCGGCGCCGGACTCACTGGAAACTGCATCCAGCCGCCTCCAGAACGGCATCGCGAGCGCTGCCCGCATCTACGGCACTCAGCAAGCGCTAATGGACTGGACTCAGCACAGTCTGGGACAGATTTAGGCGGCCAGCAGTCTACCTTCCCCTCTGGAGTGACACCAGGTGGCCCTGCGATTCACCGGTTCCGGTCACCCCTGGACCTGACAAAACTCCACTGCCAACCTGAGTCCGATGCGATTCCACGGGATTTGCATCGTTTCGCCGAAAGCGGCCTACCCTGTCCAGCCTCTCCTTCCTCGCTGGGACAGGAAGTCCCTGTAGGTGCATCCCAAAATGGAGGTGAGCTTTCTATATCCTCTGGCAGCGACTTAAACGCAGCCATTACGTCATCCAATCTGCAGGAGAGGAAACGGCAGTCCTCTCTCCTCACGCCTCTTCACTCTCTCCTCGCTTTTTTGGGCGGTCGGGCCTATTCGGCCCTCCCTTGTGCGGGGGCTGCGCCCCCCCACCCCCCCCACCCCAAAAAAAAGCCAAGT
>JAJEDI010000075.1 GCA_022821585.1 Caldilineaceae bacterium | reverse complement strand
CCCGGCGGGGCCCCCCCCGGCGCCGCCGCCCCCCCCCCCCCACACGGGTGGGCCGAATCGGCCCGACCGCCCAGAACAGCAGTTTTTAGTAGTCAGTTTTTAGTTTTTAGTGGTTAGGGGGCAGTTTCTGCGTTTCCCCTGGCTCTGAGTTGAGAGCGAGATGGTTGGGGGTCCGCTGCGACCTGGGGCATGGGAATGTTCGCCTCCGTTTTGGGATGCACACGACATGGCGCATACTTTTGCCACTTATGAATTGGGACAGATATAATGAGTTGCGGGGCAGAAGCAGGGGCCGGCGCAACTGACCTCAGGCAGGGGGAGTCCCCGCCAATTGCCCGACGCAAAGGGCGCGAATCCTCTCAGATTTACGGAAGATCTCGAACGAGTTGAGCAGCCGTCCACCTGGAGTAGAAAAAAGCCCGAGCGGGTGAATTCGCCCCAAGCTACTGGGAGGATGACCGATGACCGAGCACGGCAGGAAAATCCTTGTATGCGTTGCCTGGCCTTATGCCAACGGGGAAAAGCACATCGGACAGATTGCGGGCGCGTATCTGCCGCCTGATATCTTTGCCCGATACCAGCGCATGGCAGGCAACGATGTACTGATGGTCAGCGGCTCCGATACGCATGGTACGCCGATCACTTTGCAGGCGGAGAGGGAAGGTCTGGGTGCTGCGGAAGTGGTGGACAAGTACCATGAGCTGTTTGTTGAGGGCTGCGTGGCGATGGGTCTGACCTTCGATCTGTACACGCACACGGATACGCAGAACCACTGGGACGTTACGCAGCAGGTGTTCCGGCGTCATATGGCGAACGAGTATATCTACAAGGAGGTGCAGAAGCAGTGGTACGACCCTGAGGCGGGGCGTTTTCTGGCCGACCGTTATGTGGAGGGAACGTGCCCATTCTGCGGTTTTGCCGAAGCTCGCGGCGATCAGTGCGACAACTGCGGGCGGCTGTATGACGCGCTGGAGTTGACCGACACGAGGTCCAAGTTGAGCGGGAGCACAGCGCTGGAGGTGCGGGAGACGGAGCATTTCTTTCTCGACCTGGGCGCGCTCAATGAGCCCCTACTTGATTGGGTCGGCAGCGATAAAGAGCACTGGCGCAACAACGTTCTTAACTTTACACAAGGTCAGCTGAATCTGAAGGAGCTGCGGGGCCGGGCCATCACGCGCGACATCGATTGGGGCATCGACATACCCATAGAGGGTTACGAGAGCAAGTGCATTTACGTGTGGTACGACGCGGTGCAAGGATACTTGAGCGCGGCGATCGAATGGGCCGCATTGAGCGGCGGCCAATGGCAGGACTGGTGGGACAGGGATCTGTCGCCGGATGCCCGTCACTACTATTTCATCGGCAAAGACAACATTCCCTTCCACACGCAGATCTGGCCGGGCATGATTATGGCCTATAACAGTGAAGCCGAGGCAGACAATGAGGCGGCAAACATTTCAGGCCTGTCGGAGACGGCAGCGCCGCTGAGAACGGCGCGCCTGCACCTGCCATACGACGTTCCGGCCAACGAGTACCTCAACTTCGGGGGCGCCCAGTTCAGTACGAGCCGGGGAAACGTGATTGGTTTCAATACGGTCCTAGAGGAGTTCCAGGCCGACGCCTGGCGCTATACATTGACGGCCATGGCGCCGGAGACCGCGGACAGTGAGTTCACGTGGCCGGACTTTGTGGAACTGGTCAACAACGAGCTGGTGGCCAACTGGGGCAATCTGGTCAACCGGGCGGTTGGATTCGCCTACAGACGTTTCGACGGGGCAGTTCCGCAGCCGGGAGAGTTTGACGCGACGGACCAGGCTCTATTGGAGGAGATACGCGGCGGTTTCGACGGTGTGGGGGCGCTATACGAAGCGGTGAGGTTGAAGGCGGCGTTGCAGGAGGCGCGGCGGCTGAGCCAGCGCGTCAACCAGTACTTGAATGAGAAGGAGCCGTGGAGGACTGTCCAGACCGAACCGCAGACGGCGGCGACCACCGTGTACGTGACGCTGCAGGCCATCGACTGGTTGAAACTGCTGTATGCGCCGATTCTGCCCCACAGCAGCGAACGGCTCCACCAGTACCTGGGCTATTCCGTGCCGCTATTCGGAAAACTGGATACGACGGCAGTTGAGGACGACCGCGGCTCGCATCTGGTGTTGCGCTACGACCATGGGAGCGCCAGCGGCGTGTGGCAGGCGCAGACGCTGGCGGCCGGTCAACTCCTGCGGAAACCGGCGCCACTTTTCACCAAGCTGGATCCTGCGGTCGTACTGGGTGAGGCGAACGGGTAGCACGTGACAGGGCCCATGCAAAGAGGCTTCGACGCAACAGCCTATGTTCTGATCACCATTCTAATCGTCTATGCTGCACTGGGCATACTCTTCGCCGTCAAGACCCCGCCATGGCAGAACCCGGACGAGCCGGCCCATTACAACTACATTGCCCATGTTGCGACCGAAGGACGGTTGCCGGTGTTGCGGATGGGCGATTATGACGAAGCCTATCTCGAACGCCTGAAGGCGGAAAAGTTTCCGCCGGACCTCTCGATAGAACCTGTCCGGTACGAGTCTCATCAGCCTCCTCTCTACTATCTGCTCGCCGTTCCATTCTACTGGATGGGCCAAGGCGGACTGCTGGCCTTACGGCTCTTCAGCGTTGTGCTGGGCGGGGGCGTGGTGCTGCTGGTTTTCCTTTGTGCGCGGGCAGCAGTAGCCGGGGCGCCTCACATCGCCCTGGGAGCGGCAGGTTTTGCAGCTTTTCTGCCCATGCACGCGGCGCTAATGGCGTCGGTCAACAATGATGTCCTCGCGGAACTGTTGATCGCCGGAGCCGTGCTGGCGCTGTTGCGCTGGCAGCGGATGGAGGCTGAAAGCTATGAAGCCAGGGGGGCACGTCACTTATTGGTAGTCGGGATCCTGATTGGGCTTGGCTTTCTCACAAAGGCGACGGCTTATCTTCTCCTCCCTGTCGCACTTGTCGTCGTCATCATTCATTCAGGTTTGCCGGGGTCTGCCGGCAAGAGTTCGGCCGGGAAGCTGATCAAGCGGCTTGTTCTGGTGACTGGTCCTGCGCTGCTCCTCGGTCTCCCCTGGTGGATCCGAAACAGTTTAATTTACGGGAACCTGGATATCCTCGGGCTCAGCCGGCACGATGCGGTGGTTACGGGGCAGCCGACAGCGGCGGCGTGGATCGCAGAAAACGGATGGGGGGCATATTGGGAGCGGGCGTGGACGTTTACCAGCAAGAGCTTCTGGGGCGTGTTTGGCTGGTTGGGCGTCTTTATGGATGCCCGTGTCTATACCATTCTTTCCATACTTACGGTCCTGGCAGCGGTGGGCATCCTGTTGCGGTTTTGGGCGAATTCGGACAGGGCTGAATGGCAGTGGTCACGCTTCCTAGTTACTCCCGGCATGACTCTGATTCTACTTTGGCTGGCAACTTGGGCTGCGTACGCTTGGTATAACTCAGGTTTCATCCAGCACCAGGGCCGTTATCTGTTTCCGGCGCTGCCGGCTTGGAGCCTGCTCTTCGCCATAGGCTGGTGGACAGTGTTCGAAAGAAGGGCCAGCCTCGTCGCGGGGGGCGTTCTACTGGCGGGAGCCGGAGCGCATGTGGCAGTTACGACGCTGGCAGGTGGAGCGGCAGACCGGTGGACCCTGCTGCTGTTCGGGACGGCGGGCGCCGGCATGCTGCTTTACGGGCTGCTCTCCGGCCGCGTTATCCGACTCATTGCCGCCGTCGGAGCTGGGGACCAGAGTGGTACTCCCAAAGGCCCGTCCAATCGGCTACGCAGTGACGGTGATTTGCGTCCGATCTTGTATACGTGTCTGTTCCTGGTGGTCGTTGCTCTGGACATAGCCATACCGTTCCTGTATATTGTCCCTCAGTTGAGTTCGTAATATTGTGATTCCAGTTTGCGGCGATTTCAGTTCCTGAAATTACCGATTTCGGGAAAGGACGCGGTTGGAGACCCCGCTGCGGCAATCCTAATCGCCCGCGACTCTACTCTGAAGCACTGAAACAGATGAGTTCAACTGTCCCATTGCCCCCTGCACGACAGATCGTACCCGTGCGGGAACTCCCAGGCCCGAATTCAACCCAGGGCAGGCCCCCCAGCGGCGTCGAATATATTCTGATCTGGCTGTGCGTAGCGATCGTGGCTGTTGCCGGCGCCTTCGCCGGCTGGCAATTCTGGCACACGGACCGCATCTTCAGCGGCGTGCACATTGCAGGCGTTCCCGTCGGGGGTGAGACGCGTGCGTCGGCGCTGCTGCGCTTACACAGGGAGCTGACCCCCTATCCGCTGGCGCCCGTCTTCCTTGAACTTAGCCCCAGTTCCACAGAGGGCGTTGGGCTTGCGAGAACTGCGGTCAGGCGCTGGGCACTGGGGTCAGAGCTTCTGGCGCCGGAGGCGGACCTGGAGGGTGCCGTCAACCTTGCCTATCACGTGGGGCGGCAGGGTGGTCTGTTGGCGCGTATCCTCGGCCAGTGGCGGGCTTTCAACGGCCAGCAGACGGTGTGGCCGGAGGTGCTTGTCAGCGAAGGGGTTGTGCGGCAGGCCGTGGGCGAGGCGGCGTCTGAGGTGCGACGGCCTAGTCGCCCTGCAATGCAGATTGGCGAGATCTCTCTTCCGCCGCAGCCTGGCCTGGACGTCGATGTCCCGGCAACGGCGCAGCTGATACTGGCGCAGCTGGCTAGCGGACATTCCGGCACCGTGCCCTTGCAGACTTACAGCACGGCCCCGCCCCAGAGCGCCACGGCTGACAGGCAGCAGAGCGGAGCGGGCGTCGAGTCCTCTGCTTCCGCAGGCAATTCGGGTGGTTTTGCGGCCGCGCAGCCGGTCGTATTGCGGCATGAACCATCGGGGACCGCCTTTGCGCTGGACGCGGCGTTATTGCAGAGGATAATGCCCGGCGGAGATCCCGGTTTTCTCAATGAAGAGGCTTTACGTTTCGTCGTGGAGGGCTGGGCGAACCAGGTTTCCTATCCTGCTCAGGACGCGCGTTTGCGCTTTGACGACGCGACGTCAGCGCTGACCGTGTTGCAGCATAGCAGGGCCGGCCAGCGTTTGAACGTCGACCTGACGATTGAGGCTGTTCGAAAGGCTCTGGCCACCAACCAGAGGACGGGGACGCTGCCGATCATCTCCATTCCTCCCGCGGTTGATTCGGGTCGACTGAATGAACTGGGGATCCGAGAGCTGGTCGCGAGCGGCACCACCTACTTTGCGGGCAGCAGCAACACACGTGTTTACAACATCGAAGTCGCGGCGGAGAAACTGGTCGGCGTGGTGGTGCCGCCAGGTGGTGTCTTCAGCTTCAATTCGGCGATTGAGGCGGTGAGCGGAGCCAACGGATTCGAGGACTCGGCCATAATCTGGGGTGACCGTACGGCTGTTGGCGTGGGTGGAGGCGTCTGCCAGGTGAGTACAACGGTATTTCGGGCAGCGCTGGAAGGGGGCTTTCCGTTTCTCGAGCGCCACAATCACGGGTACGTCGTCAGTTGGTATGGCGAGCCCGGCTTTGACGCGACGATATACACGCCGTACGTTGATCTCAGATTCCTCAATGACACAAGCGCGCATCTGCTGATCCAGCCTGTGGTGGATCGAGAGGAAGGCGTTCTCTCCTTCCGCTTTTACGGCACGAGGCCTGACAGAGTGGTGGAGATCGGCGAGGCTGAATACACGGATATTGAACAGCCCGGCGAGCCGATCTATCAAGAAGACGCCTCACTAGAGGCGGGACAGATTAAGCAGGTCGAGTGGGCCAAGGAGGGCATGACCGCGATCGTCATGCGCAGGGTTACCGAGAACGGCAGGACACGCGAGGACCCGATCAGATCGGTCTATCGCCCCTGGAACGCCATGTTCCTGTATGGTCCGGGAACGGTCATTCCCGGCGTCACGGATGTGAAGGAGGAGCCGGCGGCTGCGCCGACAAGGGAGGAAAACAGTGGCGGCGACGGATGATTTCGCCGGCGCATCCGATAGCCAGTCTAAGCTCCCTCATTGAAGTCCCCATTTGTTCCGTTTCAACCCTCTTCCAATGCTTCTGACAATTCCAATGCTTCTGACAATCGACATCGGAAACAGCAGCATCGCCCTGGGCGCTTTTGGCGAGGACGAGGCCCCGGTCGCCAGTTGGCGTCTGCCGACGGACAGGCAGAGCCGGTCGGAGACGATCAACCGGTCTCTTCGCCAACTCTTGCGGCAGAAGGGGTTTGGCGCGCAGGACTTTGAAGGCGCGGCCTTGTGCAGCGTGGTGGCGCCGTTAACCGAGTTGTGGCGCGGCGTGCTTGGGGAGATCCTTGAACTCGAACCGCTGGAGCTTCACCAGCGCATGGACCTGGGTCTGACGCTGGACGTGAGGAACCCCGATCAGGTGGGGATGGACAGGCTTGTCGACGCCGCTGCCGTGCGGGAGCGAACGAAGGGCGCGGCGGTCGCCGTTGATTTCGGCACGGCGACGACGTTCAACGTGGTGGACGAAGATGGGCGATTCCGCGGCGGGGCCATTGCACCGGGCCTTGCTACTGCGGCGGAGTCGCTGAGGGTCGGCGCCCCCGGCCTGGCTGAGCTGTCCGATGTGTTTGGGAATCTCTCGCCGGCCTCGAACGGGGTCGACTTTAGGCCTCCCTCCTCGGCAATCGGCCGCGACACCGACGAGGCTCTGCGGTCGGGGATTGTCCTGGGCTACGCAGGACTGGTTGAAGGGCTGCTTACCCGCATCCGTCTCGAGTTGGATTCCTCTGTCACGGTCGTTTCCACAGGTGGGCTGGGGCACGTTATTACCCCGCTGGCAAGCTCGATCGACCATTACGATCCCTGGCTGACGCTGGCAGGAATCCGCACCGTGTACCGGCTCAATGCAGGATGAAGCTGAGGACTCTTGCTGCTTCGTCTCCCTCAGTCTTCGAGCGGCAATCCCAGCATTTCACGATAGCAGCGGAGGGTAGCGGCGGCGGTGGCCTGCCAACTGTAGCGGCGGGCGCGTGCCAGTCCCTGCTCGGCGCGCCGAGCGCGTTGAACACCGTCTTCGATGAGTTCGGCCATCGCGTCCCTGATCTCGGTTACGGAATGGGGGTCGAAGAGGAGGGCTGCGTCGCCCGCGACCTCCGTCAGGCTGGGGGTGTTTGAGCAGGCTACCGGCGTTCCACAGGCCATCGCTTCGAGGACGGGAAGGCCAAACCCTTCGTAGAGACTGGGGAAGATGAACAGCGTCGCGGCGCTGTAGAGCGCGGGCAGGTCGCGTTCGGCCACGGGACCGAGGAAGCGGACGGCGTCACCGAGTTGGCGGCGGGCGGCGTGTTGTTGGGGTTGCGGGTAGCGGATATCCCAGGCGCCGGCGATGACGAGTGGAGGCATGTGGGGTGAGGCTGTCTGTGCGTAGGCGTCGACAAGTGCGGGCAGATTTTTGTGGGGTTTGTTGATACCGAGATAGAGGATGAATTCGCCAGGCAAGCGGTAGGCGTCGCGTACGCGGGCGACTTCAGCGGGTGGTTGAGGACGATAGCTGGCGCCGGCGGCTAAAGAAGTGACGCTGACTTTGGATGCAGGGACGCGAAAGTGGCTCGTAAGGTCGTCGCGAGCAGCCTCGGAGATGGCGACGACGCGGTCAGCGGCGCGCAGGGCGAGGGTTGCAGCCAGGCGGAAGAAGAGCCTGGCGCGGGCTGGAACGGCCTTGGGGAATCTGAGGGGGATGATGTCGTAGAAGGTAAGGAGGGTGGGCAGACCGGTGCGGTACGGCATGAGGTAGTAGGGGCTGTGGTAGAGGGCCTCGCGGTCAGCCTGGAGTCGCTTGAGCAGGGGTGGGATGCGCCACTGCTGGCGGATGTCGAATGGTGTGGCGGTCGCGATGATCGTCTTACCCGGAATTTGGCATGCTCCCTCCTGTTCCAGGGCGCGGGCTGATGTTAGTGCGGGTTCGGCGGTTGCCGGGCTTTCGAGCAAGGTCAGTTCCTCGCCGGCAGTCAATTGGGGAGGCAAAGCCGAGGCGAGATTGCTGACGTAGCGGCCGATGCCAGGGAAGCGGGGCACTGCGGTGCGGGCATCGAGAATATAGCGGCTCATTTGACGGCGGGAAGAGAATGAACAGGAAGAATAGAGGGAGAAATTGGAATTCAGGGCTGCCTCTCAGCCCTGACTAAGCGCGTCTTCATAGAAGGTGATGGTTTTGTTGACCATCTCCTTGAGTGAGAATTCGCTTCTGACTCGCCGGCGACCTTCGACTCCCATCTTCGCGCGCAGGGCTGGACTCGCGAGCAACCTGTTGACAGCCACGGCCAACGCGCGCGGGTCGTTGGGCGGCACAACCAGACCGGTGGCGCCGTCGCGGTTGACGTAGGATGTGCCGGTTCCGAGCTCGGTGCAGACGACAGGCAGGCCACAGGCCATCGCCTCCAGCTGCACGATGCCCAGTGCCTCGGCGCGATTGGTGGACGGCAGCACGAACAGGTCGGCTGCGTAACGGGCGGCGAGAGCTTCTCTCTCCGAAGCGTCGCCCAAGAATAAGACTTTGTCGGTCAGGTTTTGCGCCTGCGCCAGATTTTGCCACGCCTCCTGCATTGGACCCGTCCCGATTATCAGCAGCCTGGCGCGGATGTCGTGCATGGCCCGGATCAACACGTCGACACCTTTGTAATGGCGCAGTCGGCCGATGAAGAGCAGGAGGGGCAGCTCGCCGAAACGACTGCGCAGCTGCTGTGCATCTTCCTGAATCTGTTCGGTCTCCTCAAAGCGCTTTGTGTCAATGCCGTAGTGGATCACGCGGCACTTGTTGCGCACGCGCTGCAGGAAGGGAGAAGACTCGATGTACGCGGGACTGGAAGCTGCGACCAGTGCGGCGCGTTGCAGGACCTTCATCAGTAGAGGGGCATAGAGCTGTCCCGTCCGCTTCTGGCGAATAATGTCGCTGTGATAGCTGAGCACGGCCGGTCTGCCCCGACCCAGCAGAAGTTGACCCAGCTCGGCAGGCGGGTAGGGCGCGTGGAGATGAACGAGGTCGGCCGACTGTGTCTGGCGGCGCAGTTCGGCGAAAAAGGACAGGCTGATAGGGGTGGAAAGGAGGTGGGCTTGACGTCCCGTCTTGGTAACGGGAACGCCGTCGATGGGCTGGTTTACGGTTTCCGGTCCGGTATTGGTGACGAGGACGCGGGCGTCAAGGCCTTCGGCTCGCAGGCCGCGGGCAAGCAGGCGGATGTGGTTCTCGATCCCGCCGACGACCGGGTAGTAGTCCTTGTACAGCAGCAGTACTCTCATAGGGTATGGCGCCAGATGTTGGCCGTTAACGGATAAGACGTCCTCTAGACATTCCCGACCAACTCCTGATAGAGCCCTTCGAGTTGGTTCACGGTGCGTTCGATTCGGAAGTGTTCTTCTACGCGAAGCCGGCCTGCCCGACCCATGCTGTGGTACTTTTCGGGATCTCTGAGGAGGCGCGAGACGGATGCGGTCAGAGCAGCCGCGTCGCCGGGTGCGACGAGCAGCCCGGTCTCTTCGTGCAGCACGATTTCTGGAAGAGCGCCGTGGGCAAAGGCGACGACCGGTTTGCCCATGGCCATTGCCTCGATATTGACCAAGCCGAAGGGTTCGGGCGCGCCCGGATGTACATACAGGTCGATTGCGGCCAGGGCAGGTCGTACGTCGTCGAGCTGACCGGACCAGTGCACGCGGTCGGCAAGGCTGGGTTGTGAGCCCAGGGCCAGCAGGTGTGCCTCATAGTCGTCCTGTACGCCGAAAGGGTCGCCGCCGACTATCAGGAAGCGGCACTCCGGCACCTGTTCAGCTAGCTGAAGCGCCATGTGCAAGAATGTGTCCTGGCCTTTCCAGGGCCGCGTTCTGCCTACCATGCCGACTATGGGGGCATCGACAGGGAAGCCGGCGGCTTGGCAAATGCAGGCTTTGTTATGGGCAGTGTTGTGGGCCAGATCAAAGTGAGCCAGGTCGATGCCGTTGTGGAGAACCGATGCCCGGGTGGAGCAAGGCAGGTGTTCGGCGACGGCATGGGAATTTGTGATGACACGACTGGCCAGGGCACAGAAGATGGATTTGCCCGTTCGGTCGGCCCATTTGGAGGATGGCTCGGCCTCCGAGAGCCAGAAGTCGCGCATGTGCCAGACCAGAGGAACTGACGCGAGGCGAGCGGCCAGTGAAGCGTAGGCGGTGGCGCGAACCGTATTGCTGTGGATTATTGCAGCGCCGATTTCGCGGGCTGTCTTTGAAATGCGCCGGGCCTGTTTCCACAGATCGAGCAGACTACGGGAGGAGCCGCGGAGCCGCGGCAGCGACTGGACGTGCACCGGATGCCCTGCAGCCACCGCCTCTTTTGCAAGCTGACCGGGGGGTGCAATCAGATGCGGTTGCCATCGATTGCGGTCCAGGAAGGTCATGAGGAGGAGGAGGCTTCTTTCGGCGCCGCCTAGGGCATCAGCGTGGTCGATGAAGAGTACGGGGCTTGGTGTCATAGGGCGCGCTCGATGATGGACAGGAACTGGCGTCCGACTCGATCCCAGTTCATTTCGTTTTCGACCCAACGGCGGCCGGCGCGGCCCATCCTTTGTCTCATTTCGGCGTTATTAAGGAGTCGTAGAAGGGCCTCAGCCAACGCAGGAGGGTCATCGGGAGGAACGAGAATCCCCGATTCGTTTTCGAGCACCGCTTCGGCGGCTCCGCGGCTGCGCGCTGCGACGACGGGCAGGCCGCTGGCGCTGGCTTCGAGGTAGACGATGCCAAAGCCCTCGACGCTGCCGGCATGATAGTCTGCTCGTGAAGGCATTACAAAGGCAGTGGCTCGCCTGTATATCTCTGGGAGTTCTGTGTCAGATACCTCCCCCACAAAACGTACTGCGTGAAGAACTCCCAGTTCCTGAGCCTGTTGTTCAAGCGAAGCGCGTTCGGGGCCATTTCCTACGATCCAGTATTGGAGATCGGGAGTCCTGTCCAGCAGTGAGGGCAACGTAAGTAGAACTATGTCTATACCTTTGCGGTGCACAAGACGCGCCACGGTCAAGAGAACTGGAGGTCCTGTAGGGAGCACAGCAGGCGGCACAAATCGATCCGGATGTGTCCCGGGGTAGAGAACCTCGGGGGGTGGCAAACCCAAGTCCTGAAGGCGTTGCGCGTTGGCGCGGGAGATTGTCACCAGCGAATGAGCGCTTGCGAGGAGGCGATTGAAGATGGGGGCGTGCCAATGCAACTGCGCCGCTTCGAAGTCGTTTCCATATGCCAAGGCGATGTACCGCCCCCTGTGCACTGCGGCGGGGAGCAGAAGGCGAGGGTGCGCGTGGCCAACTACCGTGAGGTGGGGATGCAGTCTCGCTAACTGGCGGGCGAGGCGCCAGGTCATTCGCAGGCCAGAGCCTGGGGGTATAGAGGATTCCGTTCGACTCGATATATAGCCGCTACCATCTTTTGCGAAGGAGACCAGTTGAAATGGTTCTCCGTCGATCTGTGAAGGGTCGCCGGCTGGATGTACAACGGTGAGATTGAATTCATGTCCGAGGCGCCTGCATATTTCGAAGAGATACTGCTGCATTCCACCGATGCGGGGAGGAAATTCTAGGGTAAGCAGTGCCACTCTCGGGCGATGAGCGTGTGGGGCAGAAGGCGGAAGAGTCGACATGGGGCGGGTCGCTAGGATAGCGGCGCACTTGTCTGGCGATTCTCACCATTGACCAGACTGGCAAAGAGAGCTTCGTAAGCATCTACGATCCGGTCCTGCGCGAATGCTTCTGCACGCTGGAGGCCTAGTTGTGCCATATTGCGCCGTCTTTGGTGGTCGTTGAGAAGCGACAACAAAGTCGGTCCCAGTTCGGATGGCCGGGCCAGAGCACCCCATTTTCCGTCTTCCAGCAGTTCCCTCGCCCCGGAGTTAGGTGTCGCAACAACCGGTGTGCCGCTGGCCATCGCTTCAATGTAGGGAATGCCGAAGCCCTCGTAAGTGCTGGGAAGGCAGAAAACCCAGGCGCGGCGATAAAGATCGGCCAGAGCGCTATCGTCTGGGTTCATAAAGCAAACAACACCGGGCGCCTGGATGTTACGCTCTGCCACCATCCAGAGTTCGGCCTTGGGAAGGGCAGGTCGAATCTCGTCTTGGAAGAGTTCGAGTAGCATCTGCCCTCGCTTGCGTCCAGCAAGTGTACCGACGAAGAGAATCACAGGATAGCTGTGCCTGAGATGATGATTCAAATTGGGTCCAGGACAGAAGACTCGGAAGTCTACAGAATTAGGAATGACTAGGTCAATGCCCGGCACAAATTGCCGGGTGCCGGCGCTGACGGCCACAACCTTGGTGGCTCTTGACGCTTCCCAAAGTTCCGCGGGGGTCAGGGACAAGTACCATAACCGCCTCTTCCAAGTGGGCGCATGAACTGCTTCGGCCCAAGAGGCTCCGTGAAGCGTTCTCACTAGCGGGCGACCCTGCGTTCGAAGCAGGGCGTTGTTTCCATGTGCGTGGATGATGTCGAAACCACTATAGTCCTGGGTGCTGTAGCGCCAAGCCAGTTGCCAGAGCCAGAGCCAGGCGCGTAGAGGGTACGTAGGGCGCGCAGAAAGCACTCTTCGCACTTGATAGTAAGCATCCGGTGGGCTTCCATCGGTAGTAAAGACCGTCAGGTTGTGGCCGCGTTGCGCCAGTGCGTTTGCCAATCTGTGCGTCGCATAGGCCACACCTCCCGACACTAAGCGGTTGGGCGAGGGCAGATGGGAGGAAAGTACGGCGATCTTCACGGCTGGATAGCTAGATTCGTCTTTGCAGGCCAGCCCGATATCCCTGCCACAGGCCTCGAAGTGACGGGATTATCCTCTCCGGATGCCTCTGAAAGATGGTCTGCTTAACCAAGATCCAGCCCAACTCCCTTTTCAGGAACCAAGGCAGATAGCGCTGCTGGAAGTTCCTGGCGAAAAAGTAGGCGTTATTGTGGTGGGACTCGAAGAAGTATTGCCCCTCGTCACTGTCCTTGCTGGCGCGGGAGCCGCCGGTCGGATGACCCAGATGGACAATCGCGGCGGCAGGGTCGTACGCGATCTGATAGCCGCGGCGTAGGATGCGCAGGGAGAAGTCGGTCTCCTCTCCGTTGGCGCGGCCAATGAATCCTTCGTCGAACAGGCCCACATCGATTGCCAGTTGACGGCCCATAGACATATTGCCGCCTCGCAGGCTGTCAGTAGTTCCCTCGGGAACTTCATGTTGCCAGTAATCTTCCACGCGCCCGTCAGGTGCTATGTTACAAGGTCTTGACTTTGGGGGAAGTCTCTTTTGTTCCACATGGACGCCCCCTGTAGCGGCGCCAATGCCGGGCTTCTCCAAGCTGGCCTTGTGCAGTTCAATCAGATTTTCGGGCGGAATGATGTCATCGTCGCAGAAGAGGAGATAGCTGCCTCTGGCCATCTTCGCGCCTACGTTGCGTGCATGGGGCAGATTGGCCTTTGAGACAAAGTGCCAGCGAAATTGGTCAGGAAAACGATCCTGGCAGTTGCGGATAAAATGTTTAGTCAACGGTTCGTGGTCTCGAGTCTGGTCGATGACTAACAGTTCGTAATGCGGATATGAGAGTTCGAGAAGGTATTGGATCGTTTCGCACAGGACCTTTTCGCGTTGGTATGTAGGAACAATTATCGACCAGAAGGGACTTTCAGTCATTGACTATCCGCGTATAAGGAACCGTACCAGTCCGTGGTAAGTCCGCTCCATGCTCTGCGGCAGGTGCTGGCCCAGTCGGGTTAACAACTCCTGGTCCGAGGCCTCCAGCGCTCCGAGGGTTCTCAGCATTACCGGGTAGATGAGGACGGCCGCGGCGACGGCGACAACGAGGCCGCCCAGCCACGTGCTTATAAGCAGTGCGGCAACGGCGGCTGACAGAGCTGCAAAAAAGACACGGCTCAGAATTTGAAATGGCAGTTCCACTTGCAGACGACGTGAGGCGTGGGCGACGATCATGGCGCTGGAAATCGTGTGGCAGCCGCAGGTGGCCAGTGCGGCCCCGACTGCTCCATAGATCGGGATCAGGATTAGGGACAGCGCTATATTGAAAAGTGCCATCACCGCGTTCAGACGAACAATATAGTTCTGTTCCTCAACACTGTATAGCATGGCCACGCTGACAGAGGCGATGGAACCCCCTATGTTGCCGACAAAGAAGATCGCAATAATGGGGGCCATGCCTATGAATTCAGGACCGTAAAGAAGTGCGACCGAAGCGGCCACAGCTGCTCCTCCCAGGCCAATTGGCATGGCGACAGCCGCCGCGACCCGATTGGACGAAATGTAGACCCGGCCAATGCGCTCAATGTCATTTTGCCCTTGCAGCGATGCAAACGTAGGGAGTAACGTCGCGGTGAAGATTGCTGGAATGGCCATTGACTTTATCGCCAGGTCAAAAGACTGGCTGTAAAAGGCAATGTCTACGTCTGTCGCAAAGAGTTTCAGAAAGAATACGCCAAACCGCTCGTATGGAATCGTGCTGGTGGCGAAGATGAGGACGATGTCCCGGCTGTAGCGGAGTATACGCTGGCGCAACTCTGGTGGAATTGTAGCTGTCGGGAGTCCGCTCACTGTATAGTGGTTCGGCAGCTTCCGGCCAATCAGCAGAACGGTGAGAATGCGCCTGCCTATGTAAGCAAGAAGGAGAGGATAGATCCCGTAGCCGAATGAAACTAGCGTAATCGCCGCGACTCCATATAGGAACCCCCCTATCAGGCTGGCCTGGCTGAACACACGAAAGTCCTGAGCGCCTTTGGCCGCAGCCTGGAAGAATCCCTCCACCACCACTAATGTTACCGAGAAGGCGACCAGAGCAATGGCAGCGGTGTCGCTGGCGGGGACGACCAACGAATAGATCAGAACAGCGCCCCCCACTATGGCACCGAGGACCAACTCAATGCGTAACAACCTCGCGAAAATTGCGGAGGCGGTTTCTCTGTCAGGCCGTCCGAGGTATTCTGCCCCGAACTTGGTCATTGCCTGGGGCAGCCCCGGGGAGGCGATCAGTGCGAGCAGACCTATCAGCCACAACCAGTAGTTGTACTGGCCAAGCAGCGGTGCGCCAAGAGCACGAGCAAGGACAATATTGGTGATCAGGCCCATCAGCAGACCACCTACAGTACTCAGCGCGCTCCAATATGTGTTCCTGACGATGGTCTGATAGACGCTCATGTGGATGATGCAGGGGCGAGGAGGCCCTGAGCCTCAGCTATGTGCGATCCTTGCCCTCCTGCCATCAGTTCTTCTTGGCTGACGCCGGTAGGCCGGAACAGTCATATTGGACGACATGAGTAGAGCCGCCCTTGGAATGTAAAGGGATGCGCCAGCAGGAAGAAACGGTCTCCTGCCGCAAGCTCCCTGCAGCGAAGATTGGCCTCAATCGCTCAGAGCCGCGATGACCTGACTGCTGCCTCAACTCCTGATCTTCATCCCGCCTGACGAGGGCATTCATCAACTTTCATGCGTCGTCCAACTCAACGAGAAACCCATTATCGCAAATGACGACAACCTATTGCACGCCATCTGTCCGGAAGGAGATAACCGGCTTGACTTTAGCCTTCAGGGGGACATTCCTTACTCATCAGACAGATTTGTCCTGGGTTCCTAAGTTCTACCTGCGGCTGAACGGTAGACATCCACAGTTTGCACAGCCGCATCTCGCCAGCAGAAGCGGGCTGCTCTACGCATGCCTTCGGTACGCAATTGCCGGGCCAGCTGCGGATTCTGCAAGACGTCGAGGAGGGCCTCCGCCAAGCCCTCGCCGGTCAGCGATTCGATGTAGCGGGCAGCAGGGCCCGCCACCTCGGGCAGGCTGCTGGCCCTGCTGCAGACGACCGGGGTTCCACAGGCCATCGCTTCCAATACGGGAATGCCAAATCCCTCGTACAGGCTGGGCATCAGGAAACAGTCTGCGCCGCTGTATAGGGCGGGCAGGTCTTCATCCGGAACGCGTCCGGCAAATAGTACGTCTTCGGCCAACTGCAACTGATCCACCTTCCTCTGCACGTCATCGAATAGCCAGCCGCCACCTCCGGCTACAACAAGACAGTGAGGGAATGCGCCCGCTTTCAACCGGGCAAGGGCCTCAAAGGCGAGTTGGTGATTCTTGCGCGGCTCCAGCGTGCCCACCATCAGCAGATACGGTCGCCGGATCTTGTGCCGTTCCTTTACCTGCCGGACCTCGTCTTCGACGGCGGGTCTGAAATGCCCTTCAATGCCTTCCTCTACGACAAAAACCTTTTGCGCCAGCGTACCATACAGTTCAAGTAAATCCTGTTTCGTGTGTCTGCTCACGGCAATGATAGCATCGGCGCGGCGCACAAACAAGGGCATCGCTACGCGCAGGAAGCTCCGATTGGCCAGTGTGTGGTGCTGCGGATAGCGCTCGAAGATCAGATCGTGGACGGTCAATACCGACGGCCGCGCGGTCCATGGCAGGAGATGCTCGGTGGCATGATAGATGTCTCCGGCACCGAGTCTGCGTTCCACTACAGGCGCTCTCAGCAGCTGACAAGCGAGCACACCCAGCCGCCAAGGATACTGGCCCAGCGGGAAAGCGCGCGCGGGAATCGGTGCCATCGAGGCGGGGAGCTGGTGGCCGCTGTGACTGTTGTAGAAGAGGTTCAGGTCGACAGTGTCGTGACAGTGCTGCCACAGCGCGGAGGCAAGACTCTCGGTATAGCGGGCGAGGCCGGCGCTCTGATGGACAGCTGGGCCGGCGTCGAGGACGACCTTCAGACGTCCCGCCTTGTGACGGGATCGATGGGGCGGGCCCTTGGCGGGTGTTTTCCGCGCCTGCGCGGACTCCTCACTCATCGCCGGAATCCCAGGCGTCATATTCGAATTTCCGCTCGATTTCTGCGTGGGGTTGGGCTTGATGGTTCAGCCAGGCGTGGACTGCTTCGCCAAGGTGAGAAAGCGGGCTCTGGCGCCTGGTGCAATCGGGCAGTGCGTCGAGAAAGACCTCGCCATAGCTGCGGTGCCACAGGCGGCTGTCGAGCAGGACGACGACGCCGCGATCAGAGGCGCTGCGGATGAGGCGCCCAAATCCCTGACGCAGGCGGATGACCGCCTCCGGCACGGCATATTCGTGGAAGGGGTCCTCATACAGCCGGCTGCGAGCCGCATAGAGTGGGTCGGTCGGCACGGCGAAGGGGAGGCGGACGATGATCAGGCAGACTAACTGGTCGCCGGGCAGGTCGATCCCTTCCCAGTAGCTGCTGGTTCCCAAGAGGACGGAGTTCGGATTGGCGCGGAAGTCGCGCAGGTTGCGGGTGCGGCTGCCCTCCCCTTGCTGAAGCACGGTCAGTCCGGCGGCGGCGAGGGGTGTACGTATAGCGTCGGCGGTGGCGCGCAGATGGCTGTGACTGGTAAAGAGGACGAGCGTTCTGCCTTCCGCGGCGAGGGCAGCCTGTTGAATGGCCTCTTCGAGCGCCGGCTGGTAGTTGTGATTGTCGGGCGGGGGCATGTCGCCGGGCAGGTAGAGAAGCACGTTTCTTTTGTAGTCAAAGGGACTGTCGATGACGGCACCGTTCGCGTCCCAGCACCCCAACCGGTCGCGCAGATAGTCGAAGTGATCGCCGGCCCGGAGCGTGGCCCCCGTCAGTACCACCGCCCGGTTCCTGCCGAACAGTCCTGAAGCCAGCTTTTCGCCGACCTGAATCGGTGCGCTGCGAAGAGTGACCGAGTCGGCGCTGCGGCGGTTGCGAGAACTGCTGCCTGCGGAGGTCCTTCCGTTCGCGGACAGCTCCAGCCAGGCGACCGACTCTTCGTGGTGGCTGAGGGGACGGAGGATGACATCGTCTGCGACCTGCAGGAGGTCGGCGAGATCGGTCTGGCTGTAGTGCAGGGCCTGCAGCGCGCGGGATGTTCCGCTGGCAAAGGAGGAAGCGTTCCCGTAGTCATCTTCATATTGCCACCACTGGGATGCGTCAAGCAGTTCGGCCAGATTTGTCAGGCGGCCGAGGACCTGGCCGATTCTCTGGCTGATCCCGTCCCACTCGATTTCAATTTCACTCCAGGCCGGCTGGGCGCGCATTCGGCTGTCCAGAGCTACTTGCCGGGGATAGCTGGAGGTTCCACGTGCGGCGGGCCTGGTCTCGGAGTGGCGGAGGACGAAATCGTAGAGAGCTTCGGCAAAGGGAGGCAGGCTGGCTCGCAGGTCTTTGCTGCCGGCCGTCACTTCCCTCGCCAGCTTCTGCAGATGGTCTTGATTCAGTCGGAGGGTCAGTAGGTCGACTGTCGAGTTCAGTCCGTCCAGAAGGTAGGCCAGCCCGCGCAGATCGATCTGCCGAGTAAACTGCTCTGTGGCCGCGCCTTCCAGGTGATGGGCCTCGTCCACGATCAGACTGTCAAATTCGGGGAGAACCTGACCGCCGGCGTCAACATCGGCCAGGAGGAGTGCGTGGTTGACGACCAGCAGATGGGCCGAACCGGCCCGGCGGTGCGCTTCCAGGTAGAAGTCACGGTAACGGCCGCCGAGAAAGCCATGCCGACTTGCGGGTCGTCCAAAAGCGCAAAGTTCCATACTGCATTCGTCTGCGCGGGAAGCGACGTGCGCGATCAGAGCCTGCTCCTGGCGGTCGTGAATCGGGAGCTCGCTCAGATCGCCGCTCTGCGTATACGGCAGCCAGACCAGCAGCTTTGCCAGGAAGCGCAGCTCGAGGGAAGAAAGGCTCTCTGCAAAGAGTCCTCTGGCGCCGCGGGACGCCTCCAGCCAGCTAGCCAACCTGCGTGTACAGAGATAGCGGGTTCGACCCTTTAGTGTCATCGCCCGGACTGGCGCGCTGGGACCGCCGTTTGGGGCCAGGTCGGTTTCCGCCAGGACCTGGGCCACGCGAGGAAGCTCTTTTTCGAGTAACTGGTCCTGCAGGGGGAGGGTATGTGTGGCGATGACGACGCGGCTGTTGTTGGCCACAGCCCATGCGGCGGCGGGCAAGAGATAGGCCAGGCTCTTTCCGGTACCGGTTCCCGCTTCGATGATTTTGTGATCGCCCCGGTTCAGCGCGTCGAGTGACTGAAGAGACATCTGCAGCTGACCGTCGCGGTGCTCGAACTCAACGCCCGACTCGGCGTCGAATTCCACCGATAGCGGACTGTCGTCAGAAAAGGCCGTGACCAGGAACTCGTTCGCAAGTTCCCGAGGCTCAGGGTTAGGCGTGACCGGTGAGAGAGGGGGACCTTGGCGCCGGATCGGCCTGGTCTTCTGATCGCGTATCTCTTCCGGACCTGCAGTCTTGCGGAGGCGCAACTCGTCGTCAAACAGGAGAATCGGACCCCAATCGCTGCCGCGGCCGGCGTCGCTCAGGGTTTCCAAAGCGGATTGCGGGAGTTCCTCGATTCGCTTCAGGAGATGAAGAAGAAGCTCGGCGGTCGCCTCTGCGTCTTGCGCTGCCCTGTGTGCCGTCGTCAAAGGGATCGTCAGTGCTCTGCACAGTTCGCCGAGGCTGTAGCTGTCCTGCCCCGGGAGCAGAATCGTTGCCAGCTCGTGGGTATCGAGAACCGGCGCATTCAGCTTCACGCCGGCCGCACGCAGAAAAGAGATGTCGAATCCGGCGCTATGTGCGACGACGGCCTGGGTGCCGTTCCCGAAGAAGCCGAGGATCTGCGGAATTACCTCTTCGATGGCGGGTGCGCCTTCAACATCTGCAGGACGGATGCCGGTGATTTGTTGAATGCGAACAGGGAGAGGGCGGCCGGGGTTGATGCAGGTCGAGTAGTATTCGCGGGGACCTCCTTTCTGAAAGCGCACGGCCCCAAACTCGATAATGGCATCCCGTTTTGGGTTCAGTCCGGTTGTTTCCAGATCGAAGGCGACGAAAGTACGAGGGGCCATGTTCAGGCGGCGGCGGGCCGGGGGTTGGTGTTAAGCACGGTCACGGGCCTCGGTTTACCGACCACATTCGCCGCTGCTGAAGGAGATGGACCCGGCGGTCTTGGTCACGTTGCCGGTATAGAGCCAGGAGACCTGGCGCAGCGTAAGGGCCTGATCGAACTCGGTGAGTGCGGAGATGCAGTCGGCGGGCACGACGACGGAAAACCAGCGCAGTCCGGCTGAAGCGGCCGTGTGGAGCACGCAGATGCTGGAGACAGTTCCGACGATTACGAGATTGCGCACGTTCCAGACATTGGCCAGGAAGTGTTCCAGCCAAGTGCCATAGAATCCATCGTAGCGGCTCTTCTGGCAGACCAGGTCTTCCGGTTGCGGCGTCAGCTCATCGACAATTTGCCAGCCCCAGCTATTTGCTTCGCAGTGGCGCGGCCAGATCTCCCATTCGGGGTCGCCAGGGAAGTGGCTGTCCTGCGTGTAGGCAATGCGCACACCGGCGCGGCGGGCGCGTTCCAGGAGCGTCTGCAGACTGTCGAGGGTGGCGGCGGCGTCAGGGACGACCAGGGCGCCACCCTCCTTGACGAAGTCGTTCTGCATGTCGACAACGATCACGGCGCTGCTCTGCGCGGGCAGTTCGACGGAGGACTGCCATGGGATTTCAGGAACTTCTACGGTTTCACCAGGAATCTGCATCCGGCCCTCCTATCCCAGGCCAGCAAGAAACGGATTGCCATGTTTTGGGCAAGTCGCCGCGTCTCACCGGTCGTTCGCTATGCCAGCTCCCAGCGGCTGGGGTTGATGCCGGGGGCCTCGCTGGCCATGTTGGCCGGTTTATTGCCGCCGCCGTAGTCCCATTTCCGGGTGTTGCGATCGATGAAAAATCGCTTGACCTCTGGCGGCAGTTTCGCCACCTCGTCGGCGGGCCACTGCTCTACTTCCTCTTCGACAGGCCCGGCCCAAGCAGGACGGTAGGCGATTGCCAGCAGCTCGCGGGCGTAGTCTCCCACGTTGGGAAAGTTTCCATGGAAGACCCGATGGTTGATCAGCACGGCAGAACCGGCCGCGGCAGTCACCATGACCTCCTCGGGGTGGGACTCGTAGCGAACGTAGGGATTGCCGTGTGCGTGCATGACGAGATGGGAGCGAGGGATCACGCGAAATGGGGAGACCTCTTCGGTCAGCTCCTGGAGGTAGTAGAGCACACGAACCATGCAGGGGCAGCTGCCCTCGTAGCCGAAGATTTTCGATCCATATGGCTGGCCATCGGTGTGGAGGCTGATGCCGGGATGGCCCGGTTCGGAGCGGGCGTAGGCATAGGACATGAATACAATGTCGTCGCCAAACAGGCGCTCCAGAAACTGGGTCGTGGGAGGATGGGCAATCAGCGCGGTTATGGCGCCGCCTGTGAACTGCGCCTTTGGGCGGACCTGCTGTTTTACGCTGTAGTCCACTGCGATTGTATTCAGTTGGGCGGTCTCGGCCCGCAGAGTCTCCAAATGCTCCGTGGTGAGCAGATCGGGGATGACGGTATAGCCCTCCACTTCAAGCTGGTAAACATGCTGGCCGTAGCTCAGCTTGGACCAGTCACGGTCGTCGACCTTCACTTTGTCCATGGTCATCCTCCCTACTTGGGTGAAGCCTTTCTTTCAGGGCCGCGTGGCCCTGGCTGTGTGCATTGGCGTGTTTCAACGGTGAAAGATGTAGAGCGAGCGGTTTTCGAGCGGCAGGGTGATCCTTTTTTCCTGACGGTGGCTCTCTGCAAGCGCAAGGCAGACTTCGGTCAGATGGTGGGCGACTTCGACCGGTCCCAGCGTTTGCCGTCCCTCTTCGTGCGCGAGGACCAGGTCCTCCAGGCAGTACTGCGTCGCGCTGTGGTCGGGTACCAGCTCAACGGGCACTTCGGCGGCGATGCGCGACTTGCCAGCCTGGTTTTTGCGCAGTTGCAGGCCGGTCCCATTGTCGAATACGCGCACGCTTCCGCCATCGCCCATTACTTCAAATTCCCAGTTTCCGGCCGGGACGCTGGTGGCAGCGATGCCGTTGGCAAAGGTAAGTTGGAAGATGCCGTACGGATCATCATCCAGGCGGTTGTCAGGGATTCGATGATCGGTCGTGTTCAGTTCTCCCCAGATGCTCTCGACCTTGGGATCGTCGAGCAGGAAGCTCAAAGTGTCGATAGAGTGGATGTGGCCGTGGAGCAGATTTGTGCTGGCGTAGTGAATCGCGGCCTTGGGTTCGCCGATTTCACCGTTCCTGATCAGGTCTCGCGCCTGATGATAACGCAGATTGAAGCGGCGCAGGACGCCCGAGTTGAAGAGAGAGCCGTTTTCCTGGACCGCCCTGAGGATCCCGTCAGCTTCCTCCATGGAACAGGCGATCGCTTTTTCGCAGAAGATGAGCCTGACCCCTTCTTCCGCGGAACGCGTCGCCATCTCGGCGTGGAGATGGCCGCGCGTACAGACGGCAACCATGTCGGGGTCCTCCTGGCGGATCATTTCAACGTAGTCTTCGTACAGCGCGTCGACGCCCCAGCGTTCTGAGAATGCGGCCCGTTTGGCGGCATCGATATCTGCTCCTGTGACCACCTGTAAGCGATCGCTGGCTTTGCAAGAGGCAGCCACCGAGTAAGGCGGACTCCTGTCGGGGAACTCATCGTCGATTGTGCTGCCCATCCGACCCAGTCCGATGATGGCAACGCGATAGGTTTTGTCGGTCATATTAGTTTCTCCGGAAGACTATGGCCAGCGGCTCGACCGGCAGCGAGAGAATCAGGACAGGTCACCGGCCATTGAGTCTGCGAATACGGGCGGGCACTGAATCGTTGGTGGTCTCGGACGAGAGAAGGCGGAGGGAGCGGTCGGGCAGCGGCAGGTCTATGCGACGGCCGCCCTGACGATGTGACTCGCGCATCGCGATCGCTATCTCCAGCGCTTTGCGTCCGTCCTCGTCGGAGCAGCGGGGCGGTGCGCCGGTGTCGATGCATTGCACAAGATCTTCAATTACGGCGAGGCCCATGCTGGGGATAGCTGTCGGGAGCGGGAATGGTGCACGCGCCGGCAGGTTGCGACCGCGCGGCCCTCCGGGGACCCAGCGGTAGTACTGCGTCTCCATGCCTTGGGCCAGGGAACGGACTCGTCCTTCTGTGCCGATCAGATCGAATTCCCACTGCGCGGCGCCGGTGGGCGTGCCGCGCAGAAAGCCGCGCACACCATTGTCGAACGCCATGTAGCCGTTGCCCATCAGATCTTCGTCGCCTGCCGCTTTTTCGTCGGACTCCATTTCGCCAAAGACCCACTCGACGTCACCGCCTGCCAAGTAGCGCATGGTGTCGATGGCGTGGCTGCCGTTGGCGGAGAGGGTGCAGCGCGTGTAGGCGGTGATCTGCAAAATCTCTCCCAGTTCGCCCTTGTCGACCATGCGGCGCGCCTCGGAGAAGAAGACATTGTAGCGACGGGAGCAGTTTACAGCGACGGCTACGCCCTTGCGGGCGGCGAGCTCGATCACTTCATCGGCCTCTTCGAGGCTCAGAGTGAAGGGCTTCTCTGCCCAGATCGCCTTCACGCCGGCATTGATCGCATCGATCATGATTGATGCGCGGAGACGCGCGGTCGTGCACATGCTCACGAAATCGGGACGCTCCGCCTCCAGCATCTCGCGGTAGTCGGCATAGATCTGCCTGCCTTCGAGGCCCCAGCGTTCGGCGAAGATCGCGCCCTGCTCTGCGTGTGGGTCGGCCCCCGCGACCAGTTCGGTTTGGGGGGAGGCCACATAGGTAGGGGCGTGACAGTAGGGCATGAAGAACTGTCCGCCCTGCCGGATTTCGTCGTCGAAAGTGCTGCCCATTCGCCCCAGACCGATTACGGCTGCGCGATAGGTTCTTTCGGGCATTGCTGTTTCTCCTGGAGGCTGCGGCCAGCCCCCTATTGGGGGCGGCGTTGGGAAAACCACAACTCTCACTGAACTGGCAAAGCCGCCGATGTAACAGCTCACTTCTCCTCATTTTGCATCGCGGCGGCCTACTTGCTTTGCATTCTACGTACGCGTGCGGGCACGGCATCGCTGAGGATTTCGCTCGATAGAATGCGGAGAGAGCGATCGGCCAGCGGCAGGTCAACGCGACGCCCGCCCTGGCGGTGCGACTCACGCAGGGCAATCGCTATCTCCAGTGCTTTTCGGCCGTCCTGGCCTGAGCAGCGCGGCTGCTTGCCGGTCTCGATACAATCCACGAGATCCTCGATTACGGAGAGCCCCGAGCTAGGAATGTGCGTAGGCAGTGGGAAGGGCGCCCTTGCGGGCAGTCCCTCGTCACGCAGGCCGCCGGGCACCCAGCGGTAGTATTGCGTTTCCATTCCCTGCGCGAGGTGGCGGACCCGTCCTTCGGTCCCGATCAGGTCAAATTCCCAGGGTGCAGCGCCAGTCGAAGTACCGCGAATGAATCCCCTAGCTCCGTGGTCAAAGGCCAGGTAGCCGTTGCCCATTAAGTCCTCTTCGCCGGCCGCCTTTTCGTCCGACTCCATCTCGCCGAAGACCCATTCCACATCCCCGCCAACGAGGTAGCGCATGGCGTCGATGGCATGGCTGCCATTGTGGGAGAGGTTGCATTGCGTGTAAGCGGTTATCTGCAGGATCTCGCCCAACTCTCCCTCATCGACCATGCGGCGCGCCTGGTTGAAGAATACGTTGTAGCGACGAGAACAGTTTACGGCGATGGCAACGCCTTTGCGGGCGCCGAGCTCGTTTACCTCGTCGGCTTCGGCCAGACTGAGTGTGAACGGCTTCTCAGCCCAGATCGCTTTGACGCCGGCATTTATCGCGTCGATCATAATGGCGGCGCGGTGACGTGCAGTTGTACAGAGGCTCACGAAGTCGGGCCGTTCCGCCTCCAGCATCTCGCGGTAGTTGGCGTAAATCTGTCCTTTTTCCAGATCCCAGCGGTCGGCGAAGATCTCGCCCTGCTCCGCATGTGGATCGGCTCCGGCGACCAAGTCGGTATAGGGAGAGGCCACATAGGTGGGGGCGTGACAGTAGGGCATGAAGAACTGTCCGCCCCGTGTGATTTCGTCGTCGAATGTGCTGCCCATACGACCCAGGCCGATTACGGCGGCTCGAAATCCCTTCCCTGGCATGTCCATCTCTCCCAAAACGTGTGGTATTTGTGTGGTAAGCTGTTCGTTCCCGGCTAGGCGACCACGGACTCTTGTTGCAGCCGCCGTACACGGGCGGGCACGGCGTCCCCACCTATTTCGACTGACAGGATGCGCAGAGAACGGTCGGCAACCGGCAGGTCGACGCGGCGACCGCCCTGGCGATGCGACTCGCGCAGCGCGACCGCGATTTCAAGCGCTTTGCGACCATCTTCAGCCGAGCAGCGCGGGTCAGAACCGGTCTCGACGGCGTTGACGAGGTCGGCAATGACCGAAAGTCCAGTGCCCTGAATGCTCAAAGGCAAGGGAAATGGCGCTCGCGCCGGCAGGCCCTCGTCGCGCAGACCGCCGGGAACCCATCGATAGTACTGTGTGTCCGTGCCGTTTGCCAGTGAACGGACGCGTCCTTCGGTGCCGATGAGGTCGAACTCCCATGGCGCAGTGCCGGTGGGCATGGCGCGTATGTAGCCGCGCGCTCCGTTGTCGAAGGCCAGGTAGCCGTTGCCCATCAGGTCTTCCTCGCCGGCTGCTTCTTCGTCCGACTCCATCTCGCCGAAAACCCAGTCCACATCGCCGCCGACAAGATAGCGCATCGTGTCGATGGCATGGCTGCCATTGTGAGATATATAGCACTCGGTGTAGGCGGTAATCTGAAGGAGATCGCCCAGCTCCCCTTCCTGCGCCATGCGGCGGGCTTCCGACAGGAAAGGACTGTAACGGCGTGAGCAGTTAACGGCGATGGCAACGCCTTTACGGACACCGAGATCGATGACGTCGTCGGCCTCGGCAAGGCTCAAGGTGATAGGTTTTTCAGCCCAAATCGCCTTGACGCCGGCCTCGATCGCGTCCTTCATTATGGCGGCGCGGTGGCGTGCGGTTGTGCAGACGCTCAGGATATCCGGCTGTTCCGTTGCCAGCATTTCCCGGTAGTCGCTATAAATGTGCTCTGAAGACAGGCCCCAGCGTTCGCCGAAGATGGCGCCTTGCTCGGTATGGAGGTCAGCGCCGGCGACCAGCTGGGTATGGGGCGAGGCCACGTAGCTGGGAGCGTGGCAGTAGGGCAGGAATATTGAGCCGCCCTGCTCAATTTCATCGTCGAATGTGCTGCCCATGCGTCCCAGACCAATTACTGCTGCTCTGTACATGAAAACCCTCCTGGGGCCAGTCGGTTCCCGATATTTGGATGCAGTCCCTGGGATTCGCGGCAGGTTGACACGCGGTAGAATCACCTTTACGATATGCTAACGTATTCTTCCAAATTGCGCTACCGCGTATGAAGCCGCCGACCATTTCATTTCAGGACCGGAACTGCCTCCGTCCCAGACGCGGGTGGATCTTTGACATGCTCGGAAAGTTGTCAGTTTCCTAAAGCGCGGCGCTCCAATCGAACCAGCAGGACAATAACCAGCGGAGGCCAGTACCGATGCAAGAAGTACACGCAGCCCTGTTGGGGCTATCCCATCCTCATGCGCTGGCCCACTTGCGCACGCTCCAGGCTGTGCCAGAGGTTGCCAGCATCACGCTATGGGACAACGACGAGGCTCTCTTGAGGTCGACCCTGGAGGACCAGGGCGAAAAGGTCAGCGCGTCAACGACCGATTTGGCGGCGGTGCTGGCTGAGGAGCAGATCCTGTTTGTGGTGGCGGCATTGCGAAACGACCTTGGGCCACCCATCTTCACCCGCGCCCTGGAGGCGGGCAAGCACGTGATTACCGACAAGCCGATCGGAAAGACGGCGGTAGAGAGCGCGGAGGTCGCGGCCGTAGCCAAGCGCGAGGGGCGCAAACTGGGCGTTTTTTACCAGAACCGGGCCCTGCCTCCTATCCAGGATGCGCGACGAATCGTCGAACAGGGGTTGATCGGTGAGCTTGTTTCGGTTGAGATGCGTATGGTGACGACCCAGGTGCAGGTGCGGGATCCGAGTCACTGGCTCTTCAACATGGATAAGGCCGGCGGTGGGATCCTTTCCTGGTTGGGCTGTCACTATATCGACCAGATCCTGAATATTACGCAGGACGAGATTGTGTCGGTGTCCGCGCAGGTTGCCACGCGCAGCGGCGAGGACATTGACGTAGAGGACGTGGCCGCGGTGTCGCTGGGATTCGCGTCGGGCGCGGTCGGCACGTTCCACGCCGGTTATATGCTGGCGATGAGCGGGGGAGGTTATCACAATGTTGGCGGTTATGACACGTACGTCAGCGTCAACGGCCGTTTGGGACGTATCACCTACAGCTCTAACGGCACGCCGACCAGCATACAGGTCGAAAGCACCCATCCGAGCTGGGCTTCAGCGCCGCGGCGCACATTTGACTACACGTTCGGTGATTCGCCGGCTTACGGCGGCGCCTCGGGCGAGACGTTCCTACGTGCTTTTATCAGTGCCTGCCAAGGGAACGGCGAGCCACTGACCACGGGCGAGGACGCCGTTCGTGTTGCAAAAGTGGTGGACGCGGCGTACGAGTCGAGCCGCAGCGGTCGGCGGGTCGAAATCTGAGAGCGGAGTACATTTGTGACGTCAAGAACCGGAACTCTTTCAAGGGTTAACATTCCGCAGACTGCGGAGCATAAGCGCCTGGAATGGTACCGAATGCGGAAGAACAACTGGAAGCATTGGGGACCTTATCTGAGCGAACGGGCGTGGGCTACGGTCCGAGAGGACTACAGCCATAACGGAGACTGCTGGAGCTACTTTACACACGATCAGGCTCGTAGCCGGGCTTACCGTTGGAATGAAGACGGGCTGGCAGGCATATGCGATCGAAATCAGTACCTCTGCCTCGCGATTGCTCTATGGAACGGCAATGACCCCATCCTGAAAGAGCGGCTATTCGGCCTGACCGGTCCTGAGGGCAATCACGGAGAGGATGTAAAGGAATACTACTATTACCTGGACAGCACGCCCACGCACAGCTATATGAAAATGCTCTACAAGTATCCGCAGGCCGCTTTCCCTTACGGTCAGCTGGTGGAGGAAAACCGCTGGCGCGGGTACGACGACGACGAGTATGAGCTCCTGGATACGGGCGTTTTTGACGAGAACCGCTACTTCGACGTCGTGGTCGAGTACGCCAAGGCAGATGAGAACGACATTCTCGCCCGCGTTACCGTGACAAATCGAGGGCCTGAAGGCGCGCGTTTTCATCTGATGCCCACGCTGTGGTTTCGGAATACGTGGAGCTGGGGGTATGAAAACGGGCCTCTGGGCGATGTAGGCAAGCAGCCGCGGCTGTCCCGGCAAGCAGGACCGAACGGTACCCTGACCCTGAGCGCAGAACACCCAGTTCTGGGACCCTACAACTTTTGGGTTGAGGATGCCCGGGAGATCCTATTCACTGAAAACGACTCCAATTCGGCCTTGCTCTTCGGCATGCCAAGTCGGACGCCTTACGTTAAGGACGCCTTTCACCGCTTTGTCATCAATGGCGAACACGAGGCGGTGAATCGAGCGGGCCGGGGTACGAAGGCGGCGGCCCACTACTTCGACATTATTCCCGCAGGCGGCACTCGAGTCTACCGCTGGCGATTATCCAATATGAACCACCGTCAACCGTTTGGCAGAGGGTTCGACAGAACTTTTCGCCAGCGCATCGCCGATTCAGACGAGTTTTACAGGGCCATACAGAAAAAGGGGTTGAGCAGGGATGAACAGCGGGTCCAGCGGAGGGCGCTGGCGGGCATGTTGTGGACGAAACAGCTTTACTACTACGACATCCCCCAGTGGCTGCGGGGCGATCCGATTCTTCCGGCGCCGGAATGGCGCCGGAACGGCCGCAACGGAGACTGGGACCATCTTCACAATTTCGACGTGATTTCGATGCCGGACAAGTGGGAGTACCCATGGTACGCCACTTGGGATACCGGCTTCCACTGCATTCCGCTGGCGCTGGTGGACGCGGACTATGCGAAGCGCCAATTGACGCTCTCCACGCGGGAGTGGTATATGCATCCCAACGGCGCTTTGCCGGCCTATGAGTGGCAATTCGGCGACGTGAATCCGCCGGTACACGCGTGGGCGGTGTGGCGGGTCTATAAGATCGACGCGCGGCAGAACGGCATACCGGACCGGCCTTTTCTGGAGAGCCTGTTTCACAAGTTATTGCTCAACTTTACATGGTGGGTCAATCGCAAAGACGCGGACGGCAACAATGTCTTCCAAGGCGGATTCCTGGGGCTGGACAATATCAGCGTCTTCGACCGCAGCGCGGGATTACCCGAAGGCGGCCGCATCGATCAGTCGGACGGAACCGCGTGGATGGGTTTCTACTGTCTGATGATGATGAAGATAGCCTTGGAACTGGCTGAGCAGGACTCCGTTTATCAGAGCAAATCATCGAATTTCTCAGTCTACCAGGACATGGCGACGAAATTCTTCGAGCATTTTCTTCGTATCGCCACGGCCATGAACGAGGAGCGAGGCGAGGGCGCCTCGCTTTGGGATGAGAAGGACCGCTTCTATTACGACCTGCTGCACATGCACGACGGCACTTTCATACCGCTGAAAGTCCGGTCCATGGTCGGGTTGATACCGCTGTTTGCGGTTGAGACGCTGGAGCCACGCCTGTTGTCCTCACTTCGCGAATTCAAGCGGCGCAAAGACTGGTTTATAGAGAACAGACCGCGTTTGGCAACGACCATAAGCAGAACCGACGCCCCGGGCGTGGGTGAGCGATTTCTAACCTCGCTGCTGACGCGAGATAAGTTGGAGAGCATATTGCGCTATTTGCTGGACGAGGAGGAATTTCTTTCGCCATACGGAATCCGCTCGCTTTCCAAAGTTCATGAGAAGCACCCGTATCATGTCCACGTCGGAGACCGGACGTTCGAGATTCAGTATGAGCCGGCGGAATCGCGCTCGGGAATGTACGGCGGCAACTCAAACTGGCGCGGTCCGGTCTGGTTCCCCATCAACTTCCTAATAGTCGAGAGCTTGCAGCGTTTTCATCACTACTATGGGGACTCGCTGAAGGTGGAGTGTCCGACAGGTTCGGGTGTCCTCATGACGCTGGACGAAGTCGCCGTAGAACTATCCCGGCGGCTGATTCGGCTTTTCTTACGCAATGAGACAGGCGGGCGCCCATTCAATGGGGACACGCCATTATTTCAGGAGGACCCCCACTGGCGGGACCACATTCTGTTTCATGAGTACTTCAACGGGGACGATGGAACCGGTTTGGGGGCCAGCCATCAAACAGGCTGGACGGGATTGGTAGCAAAGCTTTTGCAGCAGTCGGGCGGCATGTGATGGGTGAACCGTTCAGATGGACTGCTCTTGAAAATCGAAGCATTCATTCTTAGAAGATTTGCAGAAAAGGAAAGAGAAAATGAAACTGGCGACGTATGTGGGACATGCGGGAGAGCGAGTCGGCGCCGTGGACGGGGACCACATTTACGATCTACGGGGCGCCATGGAGGCGTGCCGTTTAGGTGACCCGGATACGGTTGCGGACATGGTTACTCTTTTGGCGGCCGGCGAGGCCGGGATGGAGGGCGTTCGCGCTTCGCTTGAATGGGCCAAGAATAAGAACGGGCCTGAGTTGAAGATTCCGCTCCATTCTGTCACGCTGCGGGCCCCGCTGCCCAGTCCCGGTAAGCTGATGTGCCTGGCGGGAAACTACGCCAGCCATATTGAAGAAGGCGGCGGATCCTACATAGGCAAGGAAAAGATGATCCCGCGCTTCTTCATCAAGCCTACTTCGTCGGTGACGGCCACGAAGCAGCCGATTCGCATTCCGCCTTCGACGGGGTTCGCCGACTGGGAGCTTGAGCTGGCCGTCGTTGTTGGCAAGACCGGCCGCGAATTGACAACAGAACAGGCGGAAGAGCATATCATGGGCTACACTATCTTTAACGATATATCGGCACGGGAACTGACCTTCCGCAATGAACTGCCGGAGCAGGAGGGGGACTGGTACTTCGACTGGCTGGTGGGCAAGTGGCTGGATACGTTCGGCCCGATGGGGCCGTGGATTACGACGCGTGACGAGATCCCTCATCCTGACCGCTTGCGCATGCGCCTGTGGCAGAATGATACGCTCCATCAGGACGCAAGCACGGGCCAGATGGTCTTCTCGCCGGCGGAGGCGCTATCGTTTGTCTCACAGTTCGTCACGCTGGAGCCGGGGGATCTGTTGAGCACGGGCACACCCTCGGGGGTCGGCCACGCCAAGAAAGTACGCCTGGAACCGGGCGACCGCATCAAGGGCGAGATCGAAGGGCTGGGCGTGCTGGAGAATACGGTCGAATCGCTGTGACGCCAGAAAGAGAGACTGACTTGGTCTCAAGAAGGTTGGGCCGAGCCTTTCGATTCAGGGAGGGGAGCGATGCCCTGCACCTGCTGCGAACCGCCGGCATCCGGCGACTATGAGGGGATGTTCGATAGGGAGTGGGCGTCCAGGGAGGCCGACGCCTACGTCCGAAATGGTCTGGAGGCGCGGGCCGAACGGTTGATTGCCTATCTGCTGGAGAACTGTACCGGGCCGCTGCGCGTGTTGGATGTCGGCAGCGGGGCGGGTGGGGTACATCATGAGCTGCTGCGTCGCGGCCTCGCCGAAAGCGCGGTCGCGGTCGAGGCATCCTCCGCCTACATCGCGGCGGCCCGCGAGATAGGTGAACGGCTGGGCCAGGAGAACAAGGTGCACTATGTCCACGGCGACTTCACCGCCGCGGCCGCCGTGGTCAGTTCAGCCGACGCCGTGATCCTGGACCGTGTGATCTGCTGTTATCCGCATCTTGCACAGCTGCTGGGAGCCTCCGCGAAAAAGGCAGAACGCTACCTCGCCCTAAGCTATCCGCGCGAAAGATGGTGGGTCCGTATTGCATTCGGCCTGTTCAATGTTTATCTCAAAGTAAAGCGCAAGAATTTCCGGACTTTCGTGCATCCCCATAGCGAAGTACATTCGATCGCGGAGCGGGATGGGTTGGAGCCGGTCCATGCGGAAACGGAAGGATTCTGGCAAATCACAGTGTATGAAAGGGTCAGTGCCCGTTCAAACGCGTAGGCCCTCCCCACTTTTCTCCCTCTCGCTTTGCGCCTTACAGATGACCTTGGGCCTGGGCGACGATATCGAGGCCCACGAGGTCGCTCCATGCCTGCAGCAGCTGCCTGGCCACGGGGCCGACTGTACCGTCTCCTACGGGTAGGCCGTTGAACTTCGTGGCCGGCATGATGCAGTAGGGCGTGCTGGTGAAAAAGGCCTCGTCGGCGGTGTAGATGTCGTAGGGCTGGAAGTCGGTTATCTGTGTGGGGATGCCGACAACGCCGGCGAGTTCGAGGACAGTCTCGCGGGATATGCCGGCGAGGGCGCCGCGGGCATGGGGCGTCTTGAGGACGCCGTCGGCCCAGATGAAGAAGTTGCCCCCCTTGTTTTCGGTAACGTTGCCGTCCGTATCCAAGATGACGCTCTGCGCCTGCGGGTCAACCAGCTTGACCTCGGCCTCGGCGAGGGTATAGGCGAGACGACTGCGGTTCTTGATGCGGGCGTCGAGCGACTGCGTGGGGATGGCCCGGCTGAAGGGGGTCACCGCGTGGCAGCCCTCGGAGTAGAAGCCGGCCCAGTCACGCAAGATCATTGGCGCCGTGTTGATGATAATGGTGGCAGGGGAGCGTTGCAGAGTGGGGTCGGCGGCGGCGGCGCCCATGCCGCGCGAGATGTTATGGACGATCCAGACATCTTCATGCGGCGGGACGTGCGGAAGATTGGTCTCCAGCAGGTCCAGCGTGATGGCGGTCATCTCGTCGGGCGTCATCCCAGGGTTTATACGGCTTACCTTGAGCGACTTGTAGAGCCGTTCGATGTGCCGCTCCAGCTTGAAGGGTCGGTGGCCGAAGGTGCGGGTCGATTCGGTGACGGTATCTCCCAGTGTGACGGCCGTATCGAAGACTGAAATCCTGGCCTGGTCCGGCGGGAACGTCTCGCCGTTGATGTAGACGAGGTGTTTACTGGCGTCGTGTTCCATTCCTGCTGCTCTCCTTTCCCGTAGTTTCCAGATTCAAGACAGCGGAGCCAGTTGCCGGCTCCGCTGTCCAGTTACGGTTTCAGTCCTTCAAGGCGGACGGGTCGCAGGGTTTTGCTACAATCGTGAGAACTGACAGATGCGACCGCGCCTGAGGTAGGTGATCGCTACTCGTTGATGAACCACTGCGCCGGGATGGTCGGCGTCCACTCACCGGAGATCGACCAAGTTACCACATTGCGCAGGCGGTTGTGCACATTGGTCAGCTGGCCGAACTTGGGATCGTCGACGACAAGACCGATCGACCAGATATTGTCCATGTGAATCTCGAAGACTTCCCTAATCAAGGCATTGCGAGTATCCTCATCCGGTTCACCCAGAATCTGGTCGCGCAGCACCCGCAGCTGCTTCACGTCGTCCGGCGGCTCCACGCCTTCGGCGCCGTCCGTGTCGAGCCAGGCGGCCCAATCTCGGGCCCACTGCCAGCCGCGCATGGCGAAGGTATTGGCGTTCAACGTCGGGTGGACCGGGCCGCCGCCGAAGTGGCCGCCGCGGGCCGAGACGTCGTGCTCGCCACTGTTGTGGCGTGTGTACCAGAGCTGACCTGCTTCAGGTGTTACGGTCGCATTGATGCCGACCTCTGCCCAGTAGCCCTTAACCAGCTCCATCAACTCGGGCGACTCTGAAGGCCAGGCAGTGGTGGCGGAGATGATAATCAGCAGCTCATTTCCGTCGGGCCCCAACCTGAAGCCATCGGCGTCGCGCTCGGTAATGCCGATTTCGTCGAGAATCTGGTTGGCGAGGTCCGGATCATGCTGTGTCCAGGACTGGAACAGTTCATCCTCGCCGTGGTATGGCGGGCCACGCAGCGGCGCGATCTGGGAGGCGAAGACGCCGCCCTTATAGATCAGTTTGATGATCTCATCGCGGTTGATGGCCACGGAAAGTGCGTGGCGGAATCTCTTGTCGTTATACAACTGCCGCTTGGCTTCATCATCGATGGTGTAGTTGAACATGATGTTGCCGTAGGCGTTAGGCATCCAGTTGGCATAGGCGAAACGGAAGTTGCCGCTTTCCCTGTTTTCGGACAAGACCGGGATGTTGGCGGTGCCCAGAGCGCGTACGAAGTCCAGTTCACCGGCGATGGTTTTCAGCAGCGCGGCTTCAGCGTCAGCGACGCGAATTTCGTGAATCTCATCGATGTAAGGCAGCTGGTTTCCAGCGGTGTCCACCTTCCAGAAGTAGGGATTTCGGACATACACCTCGACCGGGTTGGGCGGTACGGTGGTCGGAATCCAGGCTGCCAGGCTCGGCTTGTCGACGTTAACGCTGCCGTTCTTCTGTCCGAAGAGGTCCATCCAGTTGTCGAAGCCGCCATCGTCCATCATCCCTTCAATATCGGCCATTTCGGCGTAGTCGGGATGGAACTTGGACAGGTAGTGCTTCGGGCTGGTGGTCGGTCCGGAGCGCGGCCCGCCCCAGCTTCCCAGGTAGGTGGGGAAGAGTGCGTAGGACTTGGCGAACGAGAACTGGATTGTGAAGTCGTCGATCATCGCCAGTTCGGCCATTTCGCCGCCGCGGCTCAGCAGTGTGGGGGGAGAAGGCGTCAGCTCCTCGTTGAGGATGATATCCTGCCACCAGAACAAGACATCGTTGGCAGTAAAGGGCTCGCCGTCACTCCACTTGATGCCTTTGCGCAGGTTGATGGTGAGCTGGGTGTGGTCGTCGTTCCAGGACCAACCTTCGGCCACGTTGGGAACGATGACGCCCTTGGGTGAATGGAGCGTAAGGGGCTCAATCACCCACCAGCCCATCTCGCCCATGGCGCGCTGACCGCCGACGGTTTTGCGCAGGGCGCCGCCATACTTGCCAACGGCCTCTTCAGGCTTGATGACGATGGGATTTATCGGCAGCCGCTCCTCGACAGGCGGCAGGTCGCCGCTGGCGACCATTTCAGCGAGCGCGGGCGCCTGCTGGTAAGAGTCGATGCCCCCGGCGTCGGCCGGCGTGTTGTAGACTTCGCTCTGTACTTCACGCTCACCAGCGCCGGCTGGTGGGTCAGTCAGTACAGGGCCTGTTACCGCGACCGCTTCCGACGAGGAAGACTCTTCGGCGGCGGGCGCAGATTCTTCGGCCGCAGGCGCGGCCTCTTCGCTGGCGGCCGGTTCGTCGGCAGCGCCACATGCGGCCAGCAGCAGGGACAGGATGATCAGGAATGGAACGAGTTTGGAGACACCCTTCGCCAACTTATTGACGACGGGGGTGCCACCTCTCAGAGAGGGAATTTTGCGGTGCGACACAGTATAGCTCCTTGTAAATGAAAGAATACGGTTGCGAAACTCAGTCTTTTAGTGATGTAAGCGCCTCCTGGATTGTTCATTGATCTCTTGCAAGTGGTGCAGGTAAGCAAGGTGATGTTGTAAGGCTGCAATTGCCCCGTACCTGGAAAGAGCAAACGCTCACTGCGGCGAGTTGCGAACGCCCTGCAGGTCCAGTTCCTCGGCGAAATGACAGCGCACGTAGTGGGGGTGGCTGCCGTTCGCTCCCGCCAGATCGACAAGCTGGGGCTCTTCGTCGCGGCAGATGTCCTGAACATAAGGACAGCGGGGATGGAACGTGCAGCCGGCGGGCACGTTGGACGGGTCGGCGACGTCGCCCTCCAAAATGATACGCTCCCGCCGCCGACCGGCCTTACCGGTCTCCACCACGGGAACGGCTGACAACAGGGCCTCTGTGTAGGGATGGCGGGGCTGCCGGAAGATCGAGTCGGTACGGCCCAACTCAACGATCTGGCCTACGTACATCACCGAAACACGGTCGCTCAGGTATTCGACCACGGACAGGTTGTGGGTGATGAAGAGATAGGTCAGATGCAGCTCAGATTGCAGCTCCTTGAGCAGGCTGAGAATCTGTGCCTGCACAGACACATCGAGCGCGGACACCGGTTCGTCGGCGACGACGAAGTCGGGGTCCAGGGCCAGAGCACGGGCGATCGCAATGCGCTGACGCTGGCCGCCGCTGAAAGCATGGGGATAGCGGCGCATGTAGGTTGGATCCAGGCGAACGCTGCGCAGGAGCTGGGCCACCCTTTCTTCCAGTTCACGTCTGCCGCTGATCAGCTTGCGGGTGACGAAAGGCTCGCCGATGATTTCGAGGACGGTAAGACGCGGGTTAAGCGATGAGAAGGGATCCTGGAAGATCATCCCCATATGCTGCTGCACGGAGCGCAGTTCCGGCCTGGTCAGCGTAGTAATGTCGATCTCTTCGCCGTCACGTTTGCGAAACAGGACCGAACCGCCGGAAGGCTCAATTGCTCTCATGACGCAACGGCCGGTTGTCGTCTTGCCGCAGCCGCTTTCCCCGACCAGCGCAAGGGTCTCGCCGCGTGCGACGTGGAAGCTGACTTCATCGACCGCTTTCACCTCGCCAACATGGCGACGGAAGAAGCCACGCAGGATGGGGAAATACTTACGAAGGTCGGTTACTTCAAGGACATTGTCGGCGCTGGGCAGTCCCCGTCCCTCTTCTCGTTGCTGGGGCAGCTGGCCAGGCGGAGATTGCGTGGTTGTATTTGTGCCGGTCGGAACAGCATCTGCTTGTGCCATGTTCTCAGTCCTGGACATACAGATGACAGCGGACGCTATGCCCTCCCGCCAACTCTATTTGGGGTGGCAGGTGGACGTCGCAGACGTCGGGTATGAAGTCAGGGCAGCGGGGGTGGAAGGGACAGCCCGCCGGCCGCCGGTAGGGGCTGGGCACTGAGCCGGAGATCGGATCGAGCTCCTGGCTGTGGCCTTCTCCCAACTCGGGCACGGAGCGCAGAAGACCTATCGTGTATGGATGCTTTGGGTCGCGAAAGATGACATCCGCGGGCGCGCTCTCCACGTCCTTGCCCAGGTACATGATCATGACACGATCACACAGCTCGGAGATGACGGCCAGGTCATGCGTGATGACGATCAGCGCCATGCCCATGTCGCGCTGCAGATCCTTCATCAGCTCGAGCACCTGGGCCTGAATCGTAACGTCCACCGCAGTGGTCGGCTCGTCGGCGATCAACAGGGCGGGATGGCAGGAGAGTGCCATGGCGATCATTGCCCGCTGACGCATACCGCCGCTGAGGGCGAAAGGGTAGGCGTCGATGGTCTGTTCCGGCTGGGGCATACCCACCCGCCGCAGCATCTCGATGGCCCGGTCACGCGCCTCGCTTTGGCTGCAGTCCTGGTGCAGCCGGATTACTTCGGTTATCTGGTTGCCTATTGTGTAGACCATGCTGAAGGCGGCCATGGGTTCCTGGAAGACCATGGCGATTTCGCCGCCGCGGATCTGGCGAATCTCTTGGCCGCGATCTTCCAGCTGCACCAAGTCAACGGATTCACCGTTCTGGAAGAGGGAGATTTCTCCCATAACGATCTTGCCGTTCTTGGGCACGATACGCAGGATGGACTGGGCGGTAACGCTCTTGCCGCAGCCGCTCTCGCCGGCGATTCCCAGGGCCTCTCCGGCGTGTATGTCGAAGGACACGCCGTCAACGGCCTCCAGGATTCCCTCCTGGGAGAAGAAGTGGGTGGCCAGATTATCGACGCTGAGCAGAAGTGGTGACTGGGTCATGGAACAGGTTGGCGGTCTGCCTAGATGGACGAATAGGGGTCGGCGGCGTCGCGCAGGCCGTCGCCGACAAAGTTGAAGCAGAGAATGGCGATGATGACGAACAGGCCGGGGGAGAGGAGCCAGGGAGAGTCGGCCAGGACGATGATCCGCTGTGCGTCCTTAAGCAGGACGCCCCAGCTGATGGCCGGGTTCTGCAGGCCCAAGCCGATAAAGCTGAGCGCGGTCTCTCCGAGAATCATGCCGGGGACGCTCAGCGTCAGCGAAGCGATGATGTGGCTGGTGAAGGAGGGCAGCATGTGCTTAAAGATGACGCGCGCTTCATTGGAGCCGTTGAGCTGAGCGGCCATCACATATTCCTCTTCGCGCAGGGACATGAACTTGCCGCGTACGACGCGCGCCAGCCCGGTCCAGCCGACCAGCGAGAGAATGACTACGATGCCGAAATAAATCTGCACAACCGTCCACGTAGGGGGAAGGGCCACGCTCAGCGCCATCCAAAGGGGCAGAGTGGGAATCGAACGCAGGAATTCGATGATGCGCTGGATGACCAGGTCGGTGACGCCGCCGAAATAGCCGGAGACGCCGCCCATGATGACGCCGATCACGAAGCTGATGGCGATGCCCAACAGGCCGACGGACAGTGAGATGCGGCCGCCGAATATGATGCGTGAGAGAAGGTCGCGTCCCATCTTGTCGGTGCCGATAAGGAAAAAGGTGCCTTCTTCGACGCCGATGAGGTGGATGTTGCTCTCGAAGAGGCCCCACAGTTTGTATGAATCGCCGCGTACGAACAGCTTTACCGGGAATTTCTGGGTTGTATCCAGTTCCCAGGTGGTCCTAAAGGTATTTTCGTCCATCTTGGAAGTCATGCCGTAAACGAAGGGGCGCAATTGAAACTTGCCCTCGTCGAAGAAGCGCAGCCGCTGCGGGGGCATGAACATGTAATCGGTGTCGTGATGGGCGGGGTCGTAGGGAGAGAGGAATTCGGCAAAGACCGCGAACAGATAGAAGATCGCTATCAACACCAGCGAGATGACCGCTATCTTGTGTCGCAGGAATTTCCAGCGTATCAATTGCCATTGGGTAGCGACCGACAGGTCCTCTTCGCTGGCGTCCACCCCTGTGCTGCTTGATTGGAATCTCTCTTCGATTACGGCCATAACAGTTCTACCAGTCTATTACGGCTTTCGCACTGGCAAGCGAAGGCCTTTCTTAACGAGACTTCAAACTCAGATAGCGCCCCTGATCCGTGGATCGAGCCAGGCGAGCACGATATCGGAGAGAAGGGTGCCCACCAGCGTGAGCGTACTCAAGATCATGACCACACTTCCTGCCAAGAACATGTCCTGGCTGAGCAGCGCGCCGACAAAGAGGGGCGCGATGGTGGGCAGACCCAGGACCAGTGAGGCCAGCAGTTCGCCGTTCACCAGGGTCGGCAGCGTCCAGCCGATGGTGCTGGCGACCGGATTCATGGCGATACGGAAAGGGTATTTGACGAGGAGCTTGCCCTCGGACAGTCCTTTTGAGCGGGCCACCATTACATAAGGGCGCTCCAGCTCATCGAGCAGATTTGCGCGCATCACGCGGATCAGGCCGGCCGTGCCAGCGGTGCCGACAACCAGCGCCGGCAGCCACAGGTGCTTCAAGAGATCGATGAACTTGGCGAAACTCCAGGGCGCGATCAGGTATTCGTCGGAAAAGAGACCGACGGCCACGTTGCCAGTGGCTACAAAGTAGTACCACAGGATCAGGAGGGCGAGCAGAAAATTGGGCGTCGCCAGCCCAATAAAACCGATCAGAGTGAAGAAATAGTCGCCGAGGGAATATTGACGCGTGGCGGAATAGAGGCCGATCGGAATGGCGATGGCGTAGGCAAGGAAAAAGGAGGCGACCGAAATGGCAAGACTCCAGGGCAGACGGTCGGCGATCAGTTTGCTGACGGGCTGGTTCCACTCGAGCGAGCGGCCCAGGTTTCCCTGCAGAATATTGCCGAGCCAGCGGAGATAACGCACGTAGGTGGGCGCATCCAGCCCGTAGCGCTTGCGCAGCGAAGCGATTTCCGCGGGGTCGACGGCCTCCTGCTCCTGCAAGAGCGCATTCACGTAAGAGTCCATGAAATCACCCGGCGGCGCCTCAATGATGGCAAAAGAGATGACAGAAACGACCATCAGGGTGGGTACCATCAGCAGGATGCGGCGAAGGATAAATGACCACATTTTCGGTATCGACCAGGAGTCAGAGTTTTTCCAGAGAAGCCAGATAGATGGCTGAGGGCGCCAAGCCGGTTCCGCTGCCCTCGTGACTTGAGTAGTAGGATAGCAAGGCCCGCTCCGGACCCAGCTCGACGAAGCCGGGGTATGAGTTGTCACCCCCACTGGGCAGAACGGCGATCTCCTTCAGTCCTGTGCCGACCAACTCGTACAGGGCGGTGACTGGTCCGTCCTTGGTGTGCTTGCGCCCGCCGACCAGGATCTGGTTTCCCCAGCGGGCCAGCAGCGGGCCGCCGATGTGCCTGTCCAGATCCGTACACGCCCAGTCTGTGAACGGAGCCCGGGAGCGACAAAGTTGGGCAGGACGTCCGCCGGCACGAGCGACCGCCAGCAGGTCGTTGTCGTTTTGGAAGAGCAGAGCGGTCTCATCGCCGTAGGCCGGTTGAATCAGGCTGAGCGGCGACCAAGTGAATCCATCTGCGCTGTGCAGCAGCCAGGACTCCATCGATTCCGGCGGTTCATCGCGTCGGGCCAACACGTCGAAATTGCGAATGCGCCTGCCGTTGAGGTATGCCGTTTCGTCATGTGCGGCCGCGCGCCAGATGTAATGGCCGTGGGTGCCGTCCAACATGCGCGGGCCGTACCAGTTCTCGCCGTCTTCGCTCCAGGCACAGAATCCGAGATGATCGTTGACGTCCCTGTCCTCGGCGTTACCGGGCGTCACCCACCAAGCGCCCGTGTAGACGAACAGTTTGTCCTTATAGACCAGAAAGTGCGGATCGCGAACATCCCTGTTGGCGACGCTGAAGGCATTGACCTGACACCATTTCGTTCCGTCGTCGCTTGCCATGACGACGATGCGCGACGACGAGAAGAGCATGTGGCCATCGGGGCAACTGCGGAACGTCAGGTAGAGGCGATCACCGAAGCGACACAGGTCGGTGAATGCGTTGTGATTGCCGTCATTGATCAGTTGACGTACGGAACTGACTCGGATGGAGGGCACGAATGCGGCTCTTGTGAGAATACACAAGTACGGATCTGAGGACTGCGACCAGCGCATTGGGCTGACAGTGTCAGCATTATAGGGAAGTTTGGACAGTTGTCAAACGCGCGGTGGTGGGTGGGGAATCGCGTCAGCCGGCGTGGGGGGGCAGGGGGAGACTTCGCACTTCGAACTCCCGAGGCAATTCTTCGAAGTTTACGGGCATTGTCGCGTGGTCTACATCCAAATCGGGCATATTGCGTGAATGTTCTATGACGGATGGGGCGTCTTCTGTCTTCGTCAGAACGTAAGTCCCGGCAGATCGACGCCGATGGCGGTATTCGTAATCAAATCATGCGCTCTGCCCGTGCAGTTGCAGTGCACATAGACGCAGACGTCGATGACGATCATCGCGTTTTTCGGGTACTTGATCGCCCAGTCGATGTCCCCTGGACCCATCTGCCGGCCCCGGTACTGGCGATAGAATACGACGCGTCCACTTTCTTCAATAAATGCTTCGGCCAATTCCCGGCGTTCGCTCGGGGGTGAGCCAAATGTATCCCAAACACGCAGGCAGTGGAAAGTCCGGCCGCCAATCGTTACGTCGTAAGTTCCCGCGCCAATACCCTTCCGATCTGACGTGCGGTAGGAGCCATCCGGCCGGGGCCGGTAGCGGCCGTCGTCACAGATCTTTCGTCCGGCGCCAAGGCCCCAGTCAGCCTCGAACCCCTGGTCCTTGAAGGTACGCAGCACCTTTCTTTCGTCCATCTGCAGGACAACGCCGAGCCATCTTGTCTCCTTCTCGTCGAGGCTTGCATAGAAGAGCTGGGGACTGCCGGGCACATCCCAGTCTTCCCGTATCGCTCGTTCCCGCACCGCGAGCTCGACGCAGTCCCGGTTATGAATCCTGGCCAGGCTGGTTGCCCTAATTTCGGTCACCGCGCTTAATTCCAGTGTATCTGCCTCGTAGGTGGCCTGCATCGCATGGTGGCCGAGGGAGGGAACTATGGGCCACCATTGCAGTTCGGGGAGGTCGAGCTGCGTTATCTTGTTGGCGCTTTCTGTAATCGAAATGGACGGTCTGGTGGGTGGGAAAGGGTGATTGAATGACATTTCGGTATCCTCATTGCGGTGTGGCTCATGAATCTCCTGCGGCCACAGCCTGTCCCGAAGCTGAGTTGCAACTTCGATAAGGTGGCTGCGTTAGCGGCCAAGCGCAGCAGGCGTATAGCTTTGCACAAGCGGACAGGGCAAGGCAAACCGTTTGGGCCGTGTTTTGAGACAGTTTGTTCAGGCAAAAGGGATATGGGAAAATAGCGCTGCTTGTCCCGGTGGCTCTTGCCAAGAAGGGAGGGCGCCTCACCCATGCAGGAATCCAACACTTCGTGCCGGAGAACCCTGGCTGCAGGGTTCTCCAGTTGCAACGCCCTTGGAACGACCATCAGGCCTATCCGGAGGCCTGGTGTGCGCGTTTTGAGCCGGTCGGAACTAGCGACCCGGCTTCGATCGCGTGCCGGAACCTCGGAGGGAGTCGCGTCAACCGCTCTGCCGGAGTAGGCTCGTCAGGAAGGAGAGTTCAAAGCCATGGACGAAAGCCGCCGCAAGGAAATTCTGGCCCGAGGTCGACCGGGGCCGTACTGGCCTGCAGAGCCGATGTTGGGGGGATGGTATACCGAAGAGGAAATCGAGGCTGCGACGAAGGCGATCCGCGATTCAATGGATCCGACCACAGTGGGATTCGGTTTTATCTGCCCTGAGATCCTGGATTTCGAGGCAGCCTTTGCCGAGTATTGCGGGGCGGCTGAAGCGATTTCCATTAACGGCGCCGGTACCGGTCTGGACATGGCGATGATGTGCCTGGATTTGGAGCCGGGCGATGAGGTGATCGTCCCTGCGATCAACTTTCGTGCGGCGGCGCAAGCGGTGATCGGGCAGCGGGGCCAGGTGGTGTGGTGCGAAGTTGATCCCCGCACTTTCAACATGGACCCGGCAGACGTGGAGAAGCGAATTACACCGCGCACACGCGCCATTTTCCCGGTTCATATGAACGGGTTGTCGGCGCCGATGGATGAGCTTCTCGAGATTGCCGAGCGTTATCCTCACCGGCGGCACGGTCCTCTCAAAGTTATCGGCGACGCGGCGCGCGCCGGCGCCGGCGGGTACATGGGTACGAAGATAGGCGCAAAGGGCTGGATGACCGTGTTCAGTTTCCACACGATGAAGCTGATGACCACGCTTGGGGAGGGCGGGGCGATCACCACGAACGACCCGGAGGCAGCGCTGCGGCTGCGCGGCATCAGGCAATTTGGGGGAGCGCACGACGGGTGGGGAACGAACTACAAGATGACCAAGGTTCAGGCGGCCGTTGGGCTGGTGCAGCTGCGGCGTCTTGACGACATGACTGCGCAGCGGGTGAAGGCGGCCAGACGGCGGGACGAACTGCTACAAGGCATCCCCGAACTGACACTGCCTTATGAGCCGCCCGGTTATGAACACACCTACTATCTTTACACGATGCTGGTGCCGCGCGCTTGGGCCGGGGAAAAGCGAGACAGGGTAATGCGCATCGTGGAAGAGGAGCACGGGATTGGTTGCGGCGTCTACAATCGAGCTGTCTACGCCGATTCCCCGTTTATACGCGAGCAGACGGCCGGCCAGGAACTGCCTCTTTCCGAGGAGCTGAGCGCGCGCTTATTCTGTATGGCCCTGCATCCGCTCATGACGGAAGCCGAGAACGAGTACATGGCGGCAGCCTTGTGGGACGCGGTGGAACGGGTGCGATGCGAGGCGTGATGGGGGGCGGCGACAGCTACGCCAGACTTGGGCCGCTGACGGGCAGGACACTTGTGTCGAACGTCCCGCTCTTGGCAGCCTTCTCTGTTGCCAAGCGCTACTTCATCCAGGGCGTCGTCATCACCGGAATCAAGGGTTAGGTCGTTGCAGCTTTCACCTCAACCCGCCCCGGCAGTCAGTGTTTCGGCGGGTATCCGAAGCCCAGGTATCCCTGGCCCGCCGGGACGACCCGTTTGCTTTTCCCATTCCAGAACGTATATAATGCCAACCGCCCCGCGCACTGCAAGCTCGTCGGTCCTACACTCACAGTCAGCGGCGAAATGATCGCGTTCATCGTACGCAGAATCCTGCTTCTGATACCGACGCTCTTCTTTATCACCATCGTCACATTCCTGGTGATCGAGTTGCCGCCGGGCGACTACCTGGACGCCTACGCGGCCAACCTGGCGGCCGGGGGTGACCCTGTCGACCAGGAACGGCTCGAGGCGTTACGCAAGCAGTTCGGCCTCGACAAGCCCGCTCCCCTGCGTTACCTGCAGTGGCTGACCAATATCCTGCGCGGCAATTTTGGCTTTTCCTTCGAATGGAATGTGCCGGTCGAAAACCTGATCTGGGAGCGGCTGGCCCTGACTTTCTTCATCAGCCTGTCGACTATCCTGTTCACGTGGGTTGTCGGCTTTCTGATCGGGGTCTATTCGGCGGTCAACCAGTATTCAGTTGGCGACTACATATTCACCACCCTGGGCTTTATCGGTCTGGGACTGCCCAATTTCCTGATTGCGCTGGTGATCATGTGGTACGCGTTCGATCAGTTCGGTCTGCGGCTGAGCGGGCTCTTTTCGCAGGAGTACCGGGCGGCGCCGTGGAGCCTGGCAAAGTTCCTCGACATGATCACGCACCTGTGGCTGCCTTTGATCATCCTGGGTACGGCGGGCACTGCCGAAATGATCCGCACGATGCGGGCAAATTTGTTGGACGAGTTGAACAAACCCTATGTAGAAACCGCCAGGGCGAAGGGACTGAGAGAGCGGGTCCTGGTGCGAAAATATCCGGTGCGCGTGGCGCTCAACCCTTTTGTCAGCACGGTCGGCTGGACGCTGCCGAATCTGATTTCGGGGGCCACGATCGTATCGGTCGTCTTGAGTCTGCCAACCACGGGGCCGATGCTGCTGGGGGCGCTGATGACGCAGGACATGTATCTGGCGGCCAGCTTCCTGCTGATGTTAAGTGTACTGACGGTCGTGGGCACGTTGATCTCGGACCTGCTATTGGCCGTTCTCGATCCGCGAATCCGGATGGAAACGCAGTGAGCCGGCGGCTGGAAACAGAGTGTCACATCTGGAACCCCGCGCCGCGCAGGGAGAATCCATGACGCAGGACTTCGCCGCAGAGACCGGCAACTCTTTTCCGGACGATCCGGAGTTTGACGAGGTCCCGAGCGAGAGAGAACGGATCTTTGTCGCATCTCCGCGGCAGTTGATGTGGTGGCGCTTTCGCCGGCATAGGATGGCGCTGTTGAGCAGTGTGGTGCTGATACTGCTCTATCTGGCGGCTCTCACGTGGGAGTTTCTGGCGCCTTACGATCCGCTGCGCCACGACGTGCAGTCGGCCTACGCTCCGCCGCAGTTGCTGCAGTTTTTCGATGAGGAAGGGCTCCATTTTCCCCCTTTTGTGTACGGATTCAAAAGTGGGCGAGATCCGGAGACTTTTCGTAAGATTTTTGAAGTGGACGAGTCGGTCAAGTATCCGATCAGATTCATGGTGCATGGCGATCCCTACAAGTTCTGGGGCTTGATGGAGACCGATCTGCATCTGTTCGGGCTTGAAAGCAACGAAAGCACGGTCTTCCTTTTGGGCGCAGACCGGTTGGGGCGAGACGTGCTGTCCCGCTTGCTGGCAGCGACGCGGATTTCCGTATCGATAGGGCTGGTGGGCGTAATTCTCAGCTTTGTATTGGGCGTCCTGATCGGCGGAATCTCCGGTTACTACGGAGGAACGGCCGACATATTAATCCAGCGTATCATCGAGTTCATCCGGGCGATGCCCAGCATACCGCTGTGGTTGGCGCTGAGCGCGGCGATTCCCAAAGAATGGCCGGTGACGAGGGTCTATTTCGCCATTACGATCATTCTCTCCCTGATCGGCTGGACCGGGCTGGCGCGGGTCGTGCGCGGGCGCTTTCTGTCATTGCGAGAAGAGGACTTTGTGCAGGCGGCACGCTTTGCCGGCGCATCGGAGGGCCGCATTATAGTACGCCACATGACGCCTTCGTTCCTCAGCCATATTATTGCCTCACTGACTCTGGCTGTTCCGTCGATGATTCTGAGCGAGACCAGTCTCAGCTTTCTGGGATTGGGCATGCGACCGCCGGCACTCAGTTGGGGCGTGCTGTTGCGCGAGGCGCAGAACTTGCAGGCGGTGGTGTTGGCGCCATGGCTGCTCACCCCGGGGCTGCTGGTGGTGATTGCAGTGCTGGCCTTCAATTTTGTGGGCGACGGCCTGCGCGATGCGGCCGATCCCTATGCCCGGTAAGAAACGATGAAGCGGGAATCGGCTCACGAGCAAGAGCTTCCCTACAGTAATTCACTCATCAAACAGGACACAGAGATATGCCGGAGATTGTCGTTGACCCTGCCGAGGTAGAGTTCTTCCAGAACAACGGCTACATTCAATATCACAGCTTCTTTTCGCAGGAGGAGATTGCGTCCCTGCGCCAGGCGCTGGACAGTGCTGTCGCTATTGAGCGCGACCGCATCGTTGGAGCCGAAGGAGGGGGCCGCCACTCCGAAGACTATGAACGCGTCTTCAACCAGATGGTCAATCTGTGGACCGATTACCCACAGGCGAAGGAGATCGCGTTCGACTCGCGTTTGGGCGAGTACGCGCGTCAGCTGAGCCGCTGCCAGCACGTGCGCATCTACCATGACCACGCGATGATCAAGCCGCCGGGACAGGAGAGCAAGCAGACCAACTGGCACCAGGACGCCCCTTACTGGCCGATGGACCCGGTTGGTGCGCTGTCTGCCTGGATTGCGGTGGACGACGTGAGCGTCGAGAACGGCTGTCTGCACTTTGTTCCCGGTTCGCACAGTCATGGCAGGTTGGACCCAATCAGTCTGACCGACGAGGACGACAGTGTGGTTGACCGTTTCAAGGAGCAGGGCTTTGAAGTGCCGGAACCGGTGGCGATGCCGATGGGGGCTGGCGGCGTTACATTTCACCATGGATGCACGTTTCACTACGCCGGTCCCAACCGCACTGAGACACCGCGACGGGCCTTCGCCATCATCTACATTCCGGACTATACGCGCTTTACGGGAGGCGGTGACGCGGCGGGGGCCGACGAAGAAATGGAGGTGGGCGGCCCCTGGGAGCATGAGATTCACCCAATTGTCGCCGGACAGTGACGAACAGGATGGGTAGCGTGACCGTGCTCAGAACAGGTAGACCGGGAGATTTCTGCAAGGGGGGGCTTCGAAACCCACAGATTTCGCGGACCGATGCTTATCCATATTCAGAGGAGAAGAGTGTCGGATGCGTCTACTTGAAGTCATAGTCGAAAAGCATGTAGACGTCTATGTCGCCTATGCAGTTGGCTTGAAGGGCACTATCGTTGGCGAGTGGGATTCTTTTGAAGAGGCAGTGGCAGACATCACATCTGCGATTCAGTTTCACATGGAGACCTTCGGAGATGAAGAACACTGGAATGATGAATCGTTCTGAAGGCATACATGCGGGCGTAACCGATGATCAGGCGACCTATCAGAAATAGATCACGGTAAAGGAATGATAGTAGCCATCTGAAGAAGAGAAGTGCGCGCACAGATTCAGCTTATCCAGTGGAATGCACTGCTTCGGGTCTCATACATCATTCAACTGAGGTAACTGCTGAGCCATGTTCTGCGTGTGTACTGTGTGCGGTCTTTCCGGGGGGAATGGACCGTCAGTATTTCTGTAGCGGGCTCGCGATGGTCATAGCAGTGAACGTTGGGCACAAATGGGAGTTGCCTCGCTTGTCTTGCCAGCGCTGGCACATACTCGGAATCTGCCAAGATGCGGGGGGGGGAGGGGGTGAAGCCCGGCCGCCGCGAGACGACAACTCCAAATTAGCCACACACTCGCTACGGCGCGGACAGGAGAGGGGGCGTTGCGGGGGCGGGGCCCCCCCCCAAGGGAGGGCCGAATAGGCCCGACCGCCCAAATGCGAGAAGAGAGTTATGAGGAGAGAGTTGCTGGTTCCTCTGCCGCAGATCGGAACGCGGACAGGTCCTGGTCAGGGCTCTGCAAGAGGATTGCGAGAGTTCACCCCCATTTTGGGATGTACCCGAGACGAGACGCGCCGGCCCCGCAATAGGTGCACCGAACCCATCTCAGCATGAATTCAGCCCTATTCCAGACCGCCCAACTTGATCGCTTCATAGATGCGCAGCTGGCGCAACTGCCCAACGACGATTGCCAGTGTCACGATCACCATCACGGCAAATGCAAGATAGATCTTCACCGCCTGCCCCCAGGCCGGAGCAACGACAAATGGAGGCGTCGAGCCGTGCACGGCCGTCCCAATCTGAAGAAGAGGAACGAACAGCGCCGAGGTCAGCGCGCCGATCAACGTGCCGACCACAGCAGCCAGGAGCACGAGAAACAGTTTCTCGAAGACGACGACAGACGTTATTTGAGCCGTCGACAGCCCAATAGCACGCAGCAGGCCGAACTGCAGAATGCGCTGGCGCAGCGCAAACAGCGAGTGCAACAGGAACGCCAGCCCGGAGATGACCGTCGCCACGACGAAACCCAGGGAAAGGATGCCGAACAGCGCCGTGCGCTGCGGATCAGTACGCCAGACCGCGGTCTCCCAGCGGCTGTCGGTCGCGGCGGTGATGATGAACCCGCGGGCTCGCAAAGATTCGAGGATGACCGCCGGGTCGGCACTGCTATCCAGTCTCATCCAGATATCGTATGGCCGGTTGCCGATAGTGCGATAGATGTGTTCCAGATTGCCGACAAAGAAGTGCCCGTCGTCCGGGTAGAGTGTCGGGAAATAGCTGAGGACGCCGGCAATAGCGAAATTGATGGGGCGACTAACACCCTCGACGAAGACGGACAGGTTATCTCCCACCCGCAGTCCGGTCGCCTCGATAAAGCTGCGGCTGACGAGAGCGCCCAAGGAGTTGAGCGCCAGTCTGTTGGTCAGCGCGCCCAGAGATTCCTGGGAGAAGTCGTCTCGCCACCAGCCGGCCTGGCTGAACTCCGCCCGGTCGATTCCCAGCACGGTAGCATTTACATTCCCTTCAAGTCCGTCGACGAAAACCGGCTGCCGCAGCACACGGGTCGCGGCCTCCACCCCGGGGATCGACTGGACGACGGCGAAAGGAGGATAGCGCCAGCGCTGCTCGGTACTTCCCCCCACCTGCTCCCACTGCACCTGGATGGCCAGATCGGAGCCGACGGCGTAGCGGACGACGTCGGTGTAGTGTGTATCGAGCGTGCCGGCGAAGGTCGCGCTGAAGAGGCCGAGAGCAATCGTAAAGATCAGGAGAAAGAGAAGCGCGCGATTGCTGCCTGAGCGCCGCGAGATCTGCGTGACGGCCAGCCACATCGGCACACTGATGAAGCGGCTCGCCGCCCGCCCCAGCAGGCCGGTGATGACAGGAAGCCCTCGCAAGGAGACCAGTGCCACTGCGGCGACAAATACGGTCGGCGCCAGCAGGAGCAGCGGGTCCACAAACGTGTCTTGCGTGACCTCGAATGCCTGTTCCTGTTGCCGCAGACGCCAGTAGGCATAGATGACGCCGGCAAGAAACAGGAGTTCCAAGGGAATCCATGCGCTGCGCCGGGCGCGGTTGAGGAACTCCTCGCGCGCCGTCGCGCGCTGGTGCGTAACGACTGTGCGCCTGGCCGCGCCGGCGGCCGAGAGCAGCGTCGCGCCGATGCCCAGAACCGTGGCAGAGCCGGCGTACAGGGCGACCTGGGCGGAGAAAGAGAGGTCCAGGAGCGGCCTGGCCGCGAAGGTCAGAAAGCGGTAGACCTGCCCCATCCCCTGCGTGACGCCGCCGGCCGCCAGCAGCCCTGCGGTCAGACAGAGCGCGCCGATCGCCAGCATCTCCAGAAGATAGAGCCCCACGATCTGCAGACTGGATGCGCCCCGGCTCTTGAGCGTCACGATCTCGCTCTCCTCCGACGCCACCATGATATCGGACGAAATAAAGGTGTAGAGCAGGAGTGCAAGCAGTACGGGCAGGCTCAGAAGCAGCAGAAAGGTCCGTAAGGCGGCGGAACGGTCCGCGTACTTCTGCAGCAGCACGTATGCGGGCGCGGTCAGGTCGACGTGGGACAGGATGCCGGAGGTTCTGGCCTGTATACGGGTGATGGCCGCCAGCATGGGCGCCACCTTGTCGACCTTGATCTCCTCTCCGTCGAAGAGCAGAAACCAGGCATACTTCCGGACCTGGTCCCCCAGAGTAGGCGCCACACGGCCCATGAAGTCCGCTTCGTCAACAATGAAATAGAAAGCGAACGCCTCCGGCTCCTCGAACCAGAAGCCGCGATCTGCGTCGGCCGGACGCCATACGCCCTTGACCAGAACTTCGACGGGAGCAACAATATCAGGATCATCGAGTCCGAAGAGAACGCGGTCACCGACCTGAACCTCGTGGTCGTAATAGAACCGTTCACTGACCCAGGCCGGGATGTCGTCACCGGCTGCGCCCGGACCCGCTTGTCCCAAGGGTTCGCCCAACACGATCTCCACATGCTCTTCGAGACCGGTCAGAAAGGCAAGCCCGGCAGACTGGTACTGGCGCAGGTCTTCGGGCAGCTCTTTGTCGGCGGAGGCCAGAAATTTGAGGACGCGCGTCGAGCCGTAGCGGGTCATGCGGGTGAGCGGCAGGCCCGGAAGCTCCGTAGCGCGTTGACGCATAAATTCATCGGCGCGCCGGTACTGTTCGAGCGGAGTCGATCTCAAAAGGGGCACGCGATGCACGAGGAGCAGGCTGGACAGAGGGAGTTCAGCATCCTGCGCGGCGATTTCGCTGCGCAGGAACCTGTCCAGTGCAGCGTTCGTGAAGAGGGGAATGGCCGCGATCAGCGCTACGGTGACGACCAGGCCGGCAACCACAAAGGACATCGGTTGCCACTTGCTCAGATTGCGCCGCAGCGCCAGTTCCATCATAGCCAGTCACCGGTTACGAGCCGTCGCGGCTGGTGGGGATGGCGGCCCCTGCTCACTGACCGATGACCACGGGACGCTCTCTCTGCTGGTCCAGCAGAGGCCGGTTCCCCTGCGACGTAACCACGTACGACTGCTCAATGTGCAGAGAGCCGACGCCCGGCATGAAGAGCGGGGCCTCCAGGTTGAGGACCATGTCCGCTTCCAGCGTCAGGTCGGATGGAAGGTCAACACAGTCATCCTTGATGCGCAGACCGTTGTCAGGGACGAGGACTGGGTAGTCGCGCACCTCCAGTCCCACGCCATGCCCGTGCGGGAATGAGGCGGTGATGCCGCGATCGTGCAGGGCTTCGACCATTGCGTCTGCCACAACTGACGCCTTCGCGCCCGGCCGCATCGCCTCCTCACCGGCGTCCATACAGGCGCGCAGCGCCGCATGGCGCCTGCTCAGCTCGGCCGGCAATTCTCCCATAGCCAGCGTCGTGCCGCTGTCGGAGAAGCAGTAGCGGTAGATGCAGCCGTAGTCGACGTAGAGAACATCATCTTCCGCCAGCTGGTAGCCGGTTTCGGTCGTCATGCCCAGGCCGCGCACGCCGAAGGCAAAGTGATCGAAATCGGCGCCCATCTGCGCCGCCAGCGCCCGGTAGTGGTCGGCCATCTCGGAGACCGGCCGCCCCGGCCTGGCGATGGCCAAAGTTTCCATCGAGGCCTGTTCGTTGATTTCGGCAGAACGGGTCAGCCGCCGGATCTCCTCCGTGCTCTTCACCATCCGAATAAGGCGAATCAGGTCGGCGCAGTTCTTGAGCGACGCCCCCGGCAGTGCCCGCCTGATCAGTTCCTTCGTTTCCGGCGGCAGACCCTCCATCTCCAGGCCGATACGCGCGCTCGTAAGCCCGCGCTGACTCAGAATGCTCAGGAGAGCGTCGGTCGGCGTGGCGTTGTCATGCGGGGTAAGCAGTAGCTCCTGAAAGCGGTGCAGCGACTGCGGCAGATCGCCGGCAGGCAGTGAGTCGTCGAGGCCTGCACTACCGAAAATGTGGAGGTCCTTGACCCACAGCTCTTCGGCGTTGGCGGCGAACAGCGGATTGACGACCAGCGCCGGCTCGCCCTCCAGCGGGAAAACGGCATAGGCCTGGGCCAGGTTGGAAGACGCCCCCGGCACCATCATGAACTCTTTGAACAGCGGGTCGATCCAGCAGTAGTAGTCGGTGAAATAGGTGATGTTGACCGGAGACGTCGCAACCAGGACGTCCAGTCCGTATTCGTGCATGTAGTCGATAGCGCGGGCGCGATTGAATAGCATGATCCGCTCTCCTTCGGTGTTGCGCGGGATATGTTCTTCAGAGACCGGGCACGTAGCCCTGGCCCCACTGTTCCTGGCGCGGGTCGCGGAAGTCGCCGGAAAGCGGCATGATTGCCAGCATGCCGCCATCGATCACGAGCGTCTGGCCGACGATGTAGCGGCTCTCGTCGGACGCGAGAAAGAGAGCGAGTTTGCCGATGTCATGCGGCGCCCCGATCACACCGGCCGGAATGGTGGAGCCTGCTTCCTGCTGATCGAATTCGCCCAGCACTTTGAGGTGATTCTCGACCAGTATCCAGCCGGGGGCAATGGCATTGACGCGTACGCCCCTTGTCGCCAACTCAAGAGCGAGGACACGCGTAAAGCCGACGATCGCTGCCTTGGTGCCGGCGTAAATCGTGTGCTCGGTCATCCCGGCAAAGGCATGGACTGAGGTCAGATTGATGACGGCGCCTGCCCCCTGCTCGATCATGGTGGGGACCGCGGCCTGGGTCAGAAAGTACATGCCGCGGATGTTCACGTTGTAGAGCGAGTCGAACTGCTCTGGCGTCACGTCGAGAAACGGCTTGTTCATGGTGATGCCGGCGTTGTTTACGAGTACGTCGAGCCCGCCGAGGAAGTCGATCGCTCTTTCAGCCAGCCCTTTCACCTCGTCGATATCGGCCAGGTCCGCCTGGAAGACCTCGGCAGTTCCGCCGGCGCCGCGAATCTCTTCGACGGCGCTTGCCGCTCCGGCCGCGCTATGGGCGTAGTGCAATACGACGGCCGCGCCTTCGCGGGCGAACTCCAGGGCAACGCCGCGGCCAATGCCCGTGCCGGAACCGGTCACGAGCACGCGCTTGCCTTCCATATTCCGCGTTTGGGTCATCTCTTGTGCTCCTGATGCGTGGCAGGCGGATTATCGCAGTGGACTGTGGCGAGTGGATTGGGCATAGTATACACGACCTCCGATTTTGCGGGAACCGCAGCCTGCCGGTCATTTCAGGTGATTGACGAACTGCTTGGACCTTACTATGATGGCCGTGCAGAAGCGAGATACCCGCTGCAATGGCGCAATTACGAATCGGTTCGGCAGCCAGACAAGCTACTTCCACGCGCGCTCATTCGCTAGAGCGGTCAGTTCTAAGCCGACAGTTCCAGGGCCGCATCCGGTCTCCACGCGAAAGGCAGTTGACATGAAACTCGGCATGAACACCTTCTTTATCAATATGTTTGATTTCGAAGAGGGTCTGCAGTTTTGCCAGGAGCAGGGCGTACAGGCAGTCGAGGTGGCAGCGGGCGGTCCAGGGGCCATCAAATACTGTGATGTCGACAAGCTGCTCGCAGACCGGGGCGAACTGGAACGCTGGCTGGACATCTACGCCGCCTACGGCCTCGAGATCTACTCGTTCGCCGGACACGGGACGCCCCTGGTGCCCGACCGCCGAATTGCAGAGGACTATTCACGCCAGTTCCGCAAGACGTGCGCCCTCATGGAAAAAGTAGGCTGCACCCGGTTGGCCCTTGTGGCCGGCCTGCCCGAAGGCGCCGAGGGCGACAGCTTGCCGGCATGGATCATCAACACCGACCTGCCCTTTCTGCGCGACGCCCTCGAATGGCAGTGGGAACGTCGCCTGCTACCCTACTGGAAGGAGCATGCCCGGATTGCGGCCGACCACGGGGTAACGCTGTGCTTCGAAATGCAGATCAACGACATGATTCACAGCCCGGTCAAGCTGCGCCGCCTGCGCGACGAACTGGGCCCGGTGGTCGCCTGCAACTATGACATCTCGCACATGTGGGTGCAGGGAATAGACCCGCTGGCCGCCATTCACGAGTTGAGCGACCTCATCCAGGCAGTTCATCTCAAGGATACGCTGATTCACGAACCGAATCTGCGCCTGCGCGGCTATTTCGACTCGACCGACCTCAAGCAGTACCAGCACCGTTCGTGGACGTTCACGATTCCGGGCTGGGGACACGACGAACGCACCTGGCGCGAGGTCATTTCGACCCTGCGGTTTATCGGCTACACCGGCATTCTGACCCTGGAAATGGAGAGCGAATACATCGAAATCCAGGAGGGCTTGGAAAAGGCGGCCGCCTTCATCAGGCCGATGCTGCTGGAAAAGCCGGTGGGGCCGGCCTGGTGGCAGGTGGCAGCAGTGCATGAGCTTTGGGGAGAGACAAAGGAAGAGGGAGAGTGAACGCTGAACCAGCTTCACGGCCTCGCACTCTGATCAGTGCCGAACGCAGTTTGCTGATACTCCAAGATTTCAGGATTGCTTGGGAGACATAAAATGTTGAGAGTCCTCGTAACCGGAGGCAGCGGCACCATCGGCGGATATGTCCTGAGAGAGCTACTCCAGGCGGGCCACACCGCCACTAGCTTCAGCCGCTCCGCGCCGCGTGTGGATGGGGCAGGTTTCGTCCAGGGCGACATTATGCAGCCCGACCAGACCGCGGACGCCTGTCGGGGTCACGATGCCGTCATCCATCTGGGGGCCATACCGGGCCCGGGCCGGGCGACGCCGGCGCAGCTGCTCAACGTCAACGTGATCGGCACTGTCAATGTCCTCGAAGCCGCCGTCCACGCCGGCATCGGCAAGGTCGTGTTCGCCTCCTCCGGCGCGGCCACGGGCTTCTCCTTCCAGAAAAGGGAGATCGTGCCGCAATACCTCCCGATCGACGAAGAGCATCCCTGCGAGCCGCAGGACGAATACGGGCTGAGCAAGCTGCTGGGCGAGTTGACCTGCAAGCGCTACACCGACGCCTTCGGCATCCGGACCATCTGCCTGCGCATCAACAACAACTGGTATCTCGAACGCGCCAGCGCCGAGGTGGCCGTCGGTTCCGGCTGGGCACAGCAGTTCACGGTCGAAGAGCTGTGGCGTCAGCGTTACCTGAAGACGATAGAAGACGAGGGCGACTGGCCTTCACCGGGACCGCCCGCGCCGCACAAGATCCTGTGGGCCTTTACCGACGCCCGCGACGCCGCGCAGGCCTTCCGCCTGGCCTTGGAAAATGACACGATCAGGCATGAAGTTTTTCTCATCAACGGTGACGACACCTGCTCCAAGGAGCCAACACCCCTGCTTATCGACCGTTTACGGAGTTCGTTTGGCGAAGGGGAAGCAGGAGCAACCGCCCCTGACATACCCCGCAAGGAACCGTTAGAACGACATGCCTCCCTTTGGTCGCACGCAAAGGCGACACGCCTGCTGGGCTATCGTCCCCAATACACTTGGCGGCAAAGCGACTTTCAATCCTGGATGGAGAAAAGATGACCACAGAAAGAAAGTTAGAATTCTTCGGCGGTGGCTGGCGGCAGGTCGACTCTGAGGAAGAGGAAAGATCCCCCGTCATCGACGCACACTCCCACATCTTCCGCCGCTTTGCCACCGGCTCGGGCGCGGCCAGCGCCGCGCTCACGCTCAAGCTGTGGCAGTACCACCTGCGCGACTTCACCGACTTCTGGCGCAAGGAGGACGGCGCGTGCGTTAAAGAGCCGCTGCTCGACTTCCCCTCCGACGACATCAACGCCATGCCCGACCTCAACTTCCGTTTCGGCAGATACGGTCAGGCCGAGCTCACCGTAGACGGCGTCGACTACGTCATGCAGTTCTATCCCCCCGCCCTGGAGAACCTGGAAGCGACCCCGGAAAGGATGATCGCCGAAATGGAGGTAGCAGGCGTGGACCGGGGGATTCTCCAGAGCGACCACGTCTACGGCGCCAACATCAACGAGTACTACGCCGAGGCGATGCGCCGCTACCCCGACCGCTTCATCGCCCTGGCGCAGGTACGGGAAACGGAGGCGCATCAGGCGGAGGAGCTGGCCAGCCTTGAACGCGCCGTCACGGAGCTGGGATGCGCAGGGCTTTACTTCAGCGTGGAACTATTCGCATTGCGGGGCTACGTGGACAGGATCGACGACGCCAAGTTCGAGCCGCTATGGCAACTGGTGCGCCGCCTGGGGATTCCCATCTTCTGGTATATCGACGCCCGCAAGCAGGACCGGGTCGCCGGTTTCAAGGAGCGCGTCGGTGAGCTGAGCCGCTGGGCCGACGCCCACGATGACATCCCGTCGGTGATCACGCACGGGCTGGTGCCGGCTGCCATCATACACGAAATCGGCATCCCCGAAGAGGTGGTCGCGTTGCTGCAGCGGCCCCACATGAACGCCGAAATCCTGATGCAGGCCAAGTGGCCCGAGTACCCCTACGGCGACGGTCAGGAAATGCTCAAATGGCTGATCGACCAGGTCGGCGTGGATAAGCTGATGTGGGGCTCGGACATGCCCTACAGCGGCGGCTTCTGGTGCACCTACAAACAGTCCGTCGACTACATCCGCCTGCACTGCGACTTTCTTTCGACAGCTGAGAAGAACCTGATCCTCGGCGGCAACGCGGCGCGGATGTTTGGTATCAGCGGGTAGCGGAGAGTAAAGCTATTGAGCACAATTTGCCTGCCGCCAAATCTTGGTTCACAAACCCATGGCTGGACAGATAGCCTCTGATCGACGCGCTCTGTTTAGAGACGTCTAGTGACGTTCGAAAGAAAAAGCGACCTTTTGGGTCGCTTTGCCTTGCTCTGGTATTCATTATCCCGGTCGTACTATCTGAAGAGTGAATCTGGCAGTCCGGACTGTCTGATTATGCTCCTCAACGTCCCGACAGGGATATCATTATGCCTGGGAACGACAACATCCAAACCAACTGTTTCTCCTGCCTCATTTCTTTCGCGCTTACTGAAGACAACATGACTTCCACTCTGTCTCTTCTCTTCAAATCCATTGGCCAGCAGCACGCGACGGACCTGCCTGAATGATCTAGGCGGCAGCCTAGGCATATTCAAGTTCTAATTCGTACAACGCCTGATCGTCTTCTTTGCCGATCAGTGTGCTACTAATCTTTGGTTTCTCATGCCCTTCAGCAAACAATTCTGGATTGAAACGGGCAACTCGTTTTACAAAATCTTCGATGGTGTAAGTTTCAAGAAGCAGCTCTAAGGCTTCATGCAAATTGTCGAACGCTTCCTCTAGAGTCGTCCCCTGACTTGCTACCTCCAGCTCCTTGCAGTGGGACACATACCAGTCACCCTCTTTCCATGCCGAGCAGCTAAGTGTCCATTTCATGGGTGTTCTGCTTCCTTTCTCTCGCCCTTCAATTCCTCATTCGCAACTCTATCACATTTGTGCAAGGATCATTAAGTATCATCAAGATGCTCCTTGCCAATTGACTCAGTCTCGCACGCATGTCTCACGATACAGGACTGTGACCTCCAAGTCGTTCAATAGGCAAATCGCCTTCGCCTCCATGGCTCGCCGGCTCAATTCTCACTCGTTTAGTTATTTGTCCGGGTCCCTTAACTGCTGCAACGCGGCCTGGGCGCCGGCAGAGACGAAGCCCAGATCCCCGCCAATCGTCAATAGCCGCAGCGTCGGCGCATACTCCTTTACCCAGGCGATACCGGCCTCGGTCCCGCCCAGCACATCCACCGGGAAACCGGCCGGGACACCATTAGCGTCACCCGCCCGGCCTATCCGCTGAATCGTGCTGATGAACGCCTCGCTCTCCCAGGCGCCGAAAATATCCATCGAAAGCGTCAGGTCGTTCGGCCCGATGATAAAGCCGTCAACGCCCTCCAGCGCCGCAATCTCTTCGATAACGTCGACGGCGCGGTAATGTTCGATCTGGATGAACACCAGGGTTTCATCATTGGCTGTGCTCTGGTAGGCGCGGTCATCGCCCCCGAACGATGGCATGAATGGCCCGTACCCGCGCACGCCGTCCGGCGGATATTTGCAGCCCGCCACCGCCCGGCGGGCGTCCTCTACCGACTCGATCAGCGGCACGACGACGCCGTCTGCTCCCGCGTCGAGCGCCTGTTTGATCTCATCGGGCCGGTTGTCCTTCACCCTGACCATCGCCACCGTCGGCGTCTCCCGCACCATCCACAGGATGTAGCGCAACGATTCCACATTGCGCGGCGAATGCTCCATGTCGATGCTCATCCAGTCGAAGCCGGCCTGCGCCACCGTCGCCGCCACCAGCGGGTCGGTCGAAGCCGACCATGTCCCGTAGACGTGCTCGCCTCCGTGCAGACGCTTCTTCAGATCCTGTCCCTTCATGCTCTCATCTCCTTTGCAGCTGCCAGCGCGGCTTCACACCGGGGTTGACGTAAGAACGGGGCCATCGCCCTTGCGCCAGGTCAAGGACGGTCTCGACCGACAGCCGCCAGCTGTTATCCAGCGACTCATCAGAATAGCCGGCGATGTGCGGAGTGAGGACGACGTTTTCCAGGCCGAAAAGGGGGTTGTCCGCTTCCGGCGGCTCCTGCACCAGCACGTCGAGGCCTGCGGCCGCGATCCAGCCCTCGGTCAGCGCTCGGAAGAGCGCCGCTTCGTCCACCACCGGGCCGCGAGAGGTGTTGATCAAGATCGCCCGCGGCTTCATCAGCCGCAGTTCGCGTTCCCCAACCAGCTTGTGGGTCGCGTCCAGCAGCGGGCAGTGGAGCGAAACAAAGTCGGAACCGGACAGCACCTCCTCCATTGTTGCCGCTTGCACACCGTGGTCGGCCATCAGCTCGGCGCTCACGAACGGGTCATGCGCCAGCACCTTCATCTCGTAACCGCTCAGCTTGCGCGTCACCAGGCGGGCGATATGCCCAAAACCGATCAGCCCCAGCGTCTGCCCCTGCAGGTGCCAGCCCGGGAAGCCGGCGTAACGGTCCCAGACGCCGGCGCGCACCTTCCGGTCCTGAAGGGCAATCTGACGAACGACGGCCAGCAGCAGCGCGATCGTATGATCCGACACGCCGTCGTTGAAGGCCTCCGGCGTATTGGCGACGATAATTCCGTGCGCGGTCGCGGCCTCGATCGGTATGTTGTCGGTGCCGCTGCCGGTTCGGATCAGCGCACCGCAGCGTCGCAGATCGGCCACATTCTCGGCGGTCACGATGTGGCTGCCGCCAAAGATCCACACGACGTCGGCATCCCCGGCGCAGGATACCAGCTGCGCACGCGTCTCGCACTCCTCAAAAACGAATTCTATGTTATGACTCGCCATCGTTTCGGGCACCCATTCAGGCAGCACCTCCGGGTCCATATGAACCATGGCCACTTTGAATTTCGTCATTTTCCCTCCTCTGAAATTGGCCCCCGGTTACGCCTTGCCGATCACGGCACCAGACGAAACAGGGTTCGTCTCCAGCTCTTTCAATCCTCCAGAGTCACCGCACCAGCGTCGTAACCAGGTCGCCCGGCGGCTGCCCTTTGGCAATGCGCTCCACGTTCTCAACCGCGGCCTCCATGCGCCGACGGGGCGTATCCGGCGTAAGACCCGATGAATGGGGCGTGAGTATAACATTGTCCAGCTGCAGTAACGGGTGGTCGACCGGGAGCGGCTCCTGCTCGAAGACGTCCAGCCCGGCCCCCCTGATCCCGCCCTGCTGAAGCGCCTCAACCAGGGCCGCCTCGTCGACCAGCCCGCCGCGCGCGATGTTGAGCAGGACCGCGGTCGACTTCATCAGTTCCAGGGCGCGTCGGTCGATCATATGCCGCGTCGTCGCATTAAGATGGACGTGCAGAGAAAGATAGTCTGCCTGCCCCAGAACGTTTTCCTTCTGCTCCGGACTGCCCAGAAACTCGACGTGAAACGCATCCAGCTCAGCCTGCGGGAACGAAACCGCGTCAATGGCCATTATGCGCATGCCCAGCGGCCACGCCCGCCGCGCCACTTCGCGCGCGCTGGCGCCAAATCCGATCAGCCCCAGCTTCTTGCCCGCAAGCTCCTCCCCCATCGCCCGCTGCCAGCCATCGGCCCGATTGTGCTTGAGATCTTTGGCAAAGCACAGGATCAGCATGATTACGTGTTCGGCCAGAGGCACCGCGCTCAACCGCCCGGGCGAATTGGCCAGCGGCAACCCCTTTTCCAGAAAGTAGGCCACGTCGACATGGTCGGTCCCATTGGTGGTGACATGCCACAGCTTGACGCCCGCGGTCAGTCCAGCGCCGATCAAGGCACGCGTGCCCACGGCCCCACCCGGGTCAATGACTACTTCCACGTTCTCAAACTGTTCAGCCATTGGCTTGTCGGGGTCGTAGACTTCGAAGGGATAGCGTCCTTCGATCGCCTTGACAAAGTCGGGGTAAGCGCCGTCGAGTCCAGTTGGCGCGCGCAGGTAGAGTACTTTCATAGCTCACATTTCCTGGGTGGTGAAAAGAGTGAAAAAGACAGAGGCGAACAGAGAGTGAAAAAGCCTTGCTTCCTATCGCTGCCTGCTCCAGACCCATCATCACCCGCTCGACGCACATCCATGAATTGAGCAGGTGGACCCCAAGTATAGGAGGTCAGCCGACCCTCGTCAACCGCGACACACTGGGCACGCTTTCCATAGCAGGGACTGAATTTGGGTGCATCCCAAAATGGGGGTGAACAGTCGCATGCCTCTGGAAGCAACCAAGCCACGGTCAGTTCCCATCCCACTTTCCGCCAGAATAAGCGCCTTCACTGACTGCTAACTACTGACTACTAACTGCTGCAGTTCTGGGCGGTCGGGCCTAGTCGGCCCTCCCTTGTGCGGGGGCTCCGCCCCCGCAACGCCCCCTCCAACAGCATGCCTCATCGACCTGGTGCCGGCATTCGTAACAGGTGCCCAACCGAAGAATTCCGCCAACCCACGCCCCGCCAGTCCCATCAGATCCCCGTAGGCGCCGGCCTTGTGCCTGCCCTCGCACCCTCCCCAACTGACCGACGCCACCGTACGGCCAGGCCTGGCGCTTGCATTACGTCTCCCCCAAAGACGGTAAACAATTCCCCCAACAGCCGGCACAGGCTCCCCGCCACACTGTTCCCACCCCAAATCTGGGACGCACCCGCTGAATTTTCGCCCTTTGACCTCGAATCAGAGATATGCTATAAAGCCCCTGCAGAAGCAGGCAGTGTTGGTGACAGGGTGCCACGCAACATAGGGGTGAGTTACACTGAGAGCCGCCGAGCAGCATTCTTGAAAACGACCACTTGCTGACTCCAAACCTCGCCCCATATTCGATCTACACCGCAGGACAAAAAACCGATCCCTGCCACCCCGGTCGCCTTTGGCTAGAATGCATCGGCAATCCGGCATGCCGATTCTGCACGTCGTATTTGACGGCATCGGCGTCGACTAAGGAAGACGTCGGAGTGGCATCAACCGGCTGAGTTGGTAGGCCTCGACTTCGTTCAAAACCCACGAGCCACGAGGGCGGCAGACATGAGCAATGTACCGATGACAAGACCTGAAGAGATGCTGGCCTTCCACGACGGCAAGTTCCCGGGGAACGCCTTTGTGGGCCTGGAGGGCGGGCGCGTCCTCTTCAGCAACGGCACACACTTCTCAGTCAGCGCCGACGGCGGCGTGACCTGGAGCGAGCCCTACCCGGGGCTCGACGAAAACGGCGACCCGCTGACGCTCACGAACTGTTCAATGGTAAACCTCTCCGGCGGCGCCATTGGCATGGCGACAAAGCGCACTCGACCGGGCACCACGCGCCTGTACGAGTCGCAGATGGTCTTCAGACGCTCGGAGGATGAAGGCAGGACATGGTCCGCCCTCACCCTGATGAACCACTGGATGCTGGCCGCGCACGCCCTCAACGATACCATGATCCGCACGCAGTCCGGCCGTATCCTCCTGCCGGTCTATTTCGGCATCGGCCAGGGCGGCTTTCACCAGGAGGGGGCGCCGTTCCCGGGCGGATACGTCGACGGCGTCTTCGTTTCGACAAGCGCGCACTTTTACGATCCCCACTTCACCGCCAGCTATGTCATCTACAGCGACGACGAAGGCGAGACCTGGCAGAAGAACAGCGACGGCGAACTGCTCATCATTATGGAGTACGGCGGTCGCTGGGAGCTGACCAACGAGCCGACGCTCGTGGAGTACGCGCCCGGCAAACTGCTGATGATCCTGCGCACGCGGCTGGGACGCATGTACCAGGCCTGGTCGGAGGACGACGGCGACACCTGGACCCGCCCCGAACCCACGCAGCTGGCGGGCACGCAGGCCCCGGCACAGATCCGCCAGTTCCCCGGCACAGGCCACCTGCTCGTCGTCTGGACGCAGCAGAGCGAAGAGGAGATCAAACAGGGCCTGATCCGCACACGGCTGTCTACCGCGATCAGCCGCAATCAGGGTCGCATTTGGGAACATTTCCAGAACCTGGAATCGCTGCACGAGGAGACCCACGTCGAACCGGGCCCTCTCTACACGGTCCGTCCCGAAGGGGCCTATGGTGCGCCGGGGGGCGGCGTCGAATGCGATGTCGACTCCGTGAAACCGTTGCCGGAGGGATACGGCATGTGGTCCTACCCGGCCGTGCATGTCGCTGAAGACCGGGTCCTGATCCAGTACAACCACTTTCCGTTTGACATGGCGGGCCACCGTCACCGCGGCCACCATCTGAAGGTTCTTCCTTCGTCATGGTTCTACGGTGGCGAGGATCCCACGAGCGAGAATCCGACTCTGTCTCGCATTGAGGGGCACGTAAGGGGGGAGTTGTAAAGCTCAAGCGGTAAACTGCCCACCGCTTCACCGGTAGTTGGCTTGCCAACAAGCCCAAGGGGGAAACTCGACATGGCACAGGAAGTAGAACTGGGAGGGCTGCGATTCACCGCAGGGACGCCCCGCATTGTAGCAGAAGGCCTCGGATTCTGCTGGTATCCCAGCATTCGCCGGTTCCCCACCGGCGAGTTGCTCGTCTCCTACAGCAAGAACCCCGATTCGGCCGAAAACCTGACGAACGTAAACGGTATTTCGCTCTCCAAAGACGAAGGCGCCACATGGTCGCAACATGCCGATGTTTCCGGCCTCAGCGGGCGCTTGAACATCAGCCTGTCCGACGGTTCACTGGCCGGTCCCAACCAGCCCTATAAGCCGGATCCTCTCGGCCAGTGGCGTACTTTTGTGGGCAACTACGGGCGCATCGGCGAGGGCGGCCAGCAGTACTCGGTCGATTTGTGGGGCGTGCGCATCGAAGGCCTGCCGCGTGACGTGAAGGCCCGCACCGTGCAGAGTCCCACCCGCTGGGCGGAGATCTCCCCTTTTACCCACATAATTGAACTGGAACCGGGACGCCATCTGGCCACCACCTACCTGACATTCGCAGGAGACGACCGCTACAGCACCGTGGTCATGACCTCCGAGGATGAAGGCCGCACCTGGCACTACCTCTCCACCGTGTCCACCGCCGCAGACGGCGCCGACTCCTGGGAGGGCTTCTGTGAGTCCTCACTGGTACGCCTGGAAGACGGCGACCTGATGTGCGTGGGACGCATGGGCGGCGGCCGCGATCAGCTGCTGGCGCGTTCCTACTCCAGCGATGAAGGCAAGACCTGGTCCCCTATCGACCGCCTGCCGGCCTGGGGCGTGCTGCCCCAAGTGAAGCGGCTGAGTAATGGCGCGCTGGTGATTTCATGCGGCCGCCCGGGCCTCTTCATCTGGTTCTCGACCGACCCGCGCGGCGAGCACTGGGAGCCGTTCGACCTCATGGCCCACCACAATTCCGAGATGGGCGAGGCCCATCAGATCAGCCCCGGCAAGTACGGGCTGGAGCCGGTCAACCGCGAGCAGTACTACACCGTACATCACAATTTCGACCAGCCGGACCAGACCACGTCCTACACGTCGATGCTGGAGGTTGAGCCGGGTCGGCTACTGATTGTTTACGACCGCATGCCCTATGGGTGGATGCCGGTTCCGACCGACGCCGAGGTGCGCAGCCGCATCCTGGCGCGCTATGCCGTCTCCAATCTGGCGCCGGACAGCATGACACCGGACGAACGCGAACGCATCTACTTGCTGGAGCTGGATTTTTGACGGCCTTGACCGTACAGAGTAGAAATGCCAGCCAAGTGTGGAGGTTGACGGATGTTGACCCCAGTCAGGAGGAGCCAATGCACATAGTGGAAGTTTGTTCACCTGATTCATGTGATGCGAATGATCAATTGCACGGTTCATGGCAACTGCGACAGTCGCAGTAGAATTCAGGAGGAAACAACATGCAACGCTTCGAATCCAGTGATTTCTCTCGCCGCAACTTCCTCAAGGGTTCGGTCATCGCCGCAGCCGGCGGCCTTCTGGCGGCCTGCGCACCGGCGGCTGCGCCAGCAGGAGAAGCGCCCGCCGCAGACGACGATGCCGCCATGGCATCGGACCGCCTGGGCGGCACCCTCGTCTTCGGCTATCCGCAGAAGACCAGCTACCAGGACCTGCTGGCAATGGAGCACAACGCCGGCAACAGAAGATACTACCTGGTCGGTCTGACGCACAACTGCCTGGTCAACATCAGCGCCGACTATACGACCTGGCTTCCCGAGCTGGCCGAAAGCTGGGAGTTCGACGGCAATGACGCGACCTTCAATCTGCGCGCGGGCGTCAAGTGGCACGACGGCGAGCCGTTCACGTCGGCCGACGTGGAGTTTACAATCGGACGCCTGGTCGGCCACCCGAATGTCAACCAGTGGAACGGCGTGCGTCACTTCAAAGGCATCATCGAGGGCATGACCGAGTTCTCCGCAGGTGAGGCCGACGCGGTGACGGGGATTTCGGCGCCTGACGACCATACGATCGTCTTCCACATGACCAACCCGTATCGCGCCGCGTTCCTGGAAAAGCTGCTCAACTTCCCCATCATGCCCAAACACCTCATTAGCCAGTATCCGGAGGACACGTGGGGCATCGACGAGCAGGGGCAGCAGGGGTTGAAGAACACACCCTACGCCAAGGAGCAGGGCATCGGCACCGGTCCCTTCAAGGTCAGCAACTACATCCCCGATCAGATCGTGGAGTACGAACCCTTCGACGACTACTGGGGTGGGAAGCCGCAGCTGGACAAGCTGGCCTTTGTTCCCTACACCGACCAGCTGGCGATGGCCGCCGCGGTGGAAAAGGGCGAGTGCCACATCGCCATCCGCACGCCGCAGTCGGAGTACGAACGTTTCCAGGCCATGGACCACGTCGACATCGTGCTCAACCATGGCCCCAGCGCGTTTGCCTGGTACCACAACCTGCGTTATGTCCTCAATGACAAGCGCGTACGCCAGGGTCTCAGTCTTGCGCTGAACCGCGACCAGATTGCCCAGGACTTTTTCTACGGCACGGTCGAGGGCGCCAAGGCCCCCCTCTGGTACGGCGACTACGGCATCAGCCCCGATTCGGCGAAGTGGTACGAGTACAATCCGGAAAAGGCCCGCCAGCTCCTGGAGGAAGGGGGTTGGGACTTCGACTACACCTTCCGCCTGGGCATGTCTTCGCTGTCGCCGACCTACGAGCCGCTCTATGCGATGTTGCGCGAGATGTGGGATGCCGTCGGCGTCAAAACCGAGTTCCACGTCATGGCCGCCGAGTACACCAACATTCTCAACAACCCTCCGCACGACTTCGATACGCTCTTCAGCGGTTACGGTTGGGGCCTGACGCCTGGCGGCTTCATCCACAACTTCACTGACCCGCGCTGGGGTGATGTCGATGAGCAGGGCGTGTCAATGGTCGATGAACTGATTCTGGTTGAAGACCCGGATGAGCTGCGCGAAGGCGCGCTGCGGCTGCAGGAGTATGCCGCCGACCTCCAGCGCCACTGTGTAATCGCCCAGGTTCCAGGCATTCACGTGGTAAGCAAACGCGTGCAGAACGGCGGCGTCGTACCGGTCTACGGTCCGCGCACCGACTGGATCGACTGGGTCAACGTCCATGTGTCTGCCTAGGGGCAGTGAATCGTGGTCGATGGTCACTTATGTGGTCCCGAAATTGGATGGCCACTGATCTGTGACCACTAGGGTTCTTACAATCCCTGGTCCTCCGGGGTCGTAGCGACCTCGGAGGGCCGAACTTCACACAACCGACATGTCAACTTACGTTCTGCGCCGTATTCTCCTTGTCTTCCCGCTCCTGCTCGGCGCTACAATTATCAACTACACGATATTCGCTTTGTCCCCGGGGGACCCGGTTTCCGCCATGATCGACCCCTTTGAGCTGAGCAACATGACGGCAGAAGACCTGCAGGAAGCGCAGGAGGCCCTGGGACTGAACAAACCGATCTACGTACGCTATCTGCTCTGGCTTGGGCAGGCAATTCGGGGCAATCTGGGCTACTCGATCTGGTTCAACACGCCAGTATTCGAGGTAATGTTACGCGCCTTGGGCAACAGTATGCCGGTGATGATCTTCGCTCTCCTGGTGTCTACCATCGCGGGGATCACCTTGGGCATCATCTCCGCCCTGAAGCCATACTCTTTGATCGACAGCGTACTGACCACTTTCGCCTTTGCAGGTGTGGCCGTGCCTGGGTTTTTCTTCGCCTTGCTCCTGATCTATGCGGTGGCAATCAAAATGGACATCCTGCCGACCGGCGGCGTCACCACACCGGGCGCCGACCCCTCTTTTGGGAACCGCTTTTCGCATATCATCCTACCCGGCTTTGCCCTGGCCTATGAGACGACCGGCAGCCTGCTGCGCTATACAAGGTCGAGCCTGCTGGAGGTTCTCAGCCTGGACTACATGACGACGGCGCGGGCAAAGGGCCTTGTCGAACGCGTCGTAATCCTGCGGCATGGACTGCGCAACGCTCTGCTGCCGATCATAACCATTCTCGGTCTGCGCCTCCCCAGCCTGTTTGGTGGGGCAGTGCTGATCGAAACCGTGTTCAACTTTCCCGGTGTCGGCCTGACCCTGGTGCATGCCACCAACATGCGAGATTATCCGCTGATGATGGGCGGAGTCCTTATATTGGCGATCCTGGTCCTGTTGAGCAACCTGCTGGCGGACCTGCTCTACACCGTGGCCGACCCGCGCATCCGCTATGAAGAAGGTTGAGGTCGATGACCGAGAAGCAAACGGCAACAGCGTCCGACGAAATCTTTAGTGAGACGCGGAGTTCCTCCTCGGCCAGGCTCCGCGCCCGCTTCTGGAGCCGTTTTCGACGCCACAGAATGGCGATGGCAAGCCTGGTCTTTCTGGTCATTATTGTCCTGCTCGCGATCGCCGCGCCCTGGGTAACCCAGCACCCTCCGAACGATATCCAATCCGGCCTGAGCCGCGCCGCACCCAGCGCCGAACACATTCTCGGGGGCGACATAGCAGGCCGTGATGTGTGGTCCCGTGTCGTCTACGGCGGACGCGTTTCTCTCTCGGTAGGGCTTGTAGCGGTCTCAATCTCGATCCTGATCGCAGTTCTCCTGGGGACGCTGGCGGGCTACTATGGCGGTTCGGTCGACATGATCATCATGCGTATCACCGACATTGTGATGCTCTTTCCCGTCCTGATCATGATTATGACAGTGGTTTCCATTCTAGGCCCCAACATCTTCAACGTCATGGCGGTAATCGGTCTTTTTGGATGGCCAAGCTCTGCGCGCCTGGTGCGCGGCCAGATCCTGACAGTGCGTGAGTGGGACTTCGTGATGGCGGCGCGCTGCCTGGGCGTAATGGACCGCAGCATCATGTTCAAGCACATCCTGCCGCACGTACTTGCGCCTTTACTGGTGGCAGCGACATTCGGCGTCGCCTCTGCCATCCTGAGCGAGGCCGGTCTATCCTTTTTGGGATTGGGCGTGCTGCCGCCGACTGCCTCCTGGGGCAACATGCTTAACGGCGCTCAATCCATCTTCATCCTCGAACGCCACTGGTGGATCTGGGTTCCGCCCGGTATGGCGATCCTGCTCACCGTGCTGGCCATCAACTTCGTGGGCGACGGCCTGCGCGACGCCTTCGACCCCCGCATGAGTCTTGACTGACCTGCGCCCACACCCTGACATTGGAGAGGACCCAAAATGAATGAGCGTCCATTCCTGCTCTCAGCCCTGGTGGACTTCCCCGATGACTGCCAGCGCATCGAATGGACCGAAGATCTGGTCGCGCAACTGATCGACCGTCTGCACTGGATGGGCGTACGACGCGTCTATTGGAACTACTACCACGCCGGTCACTGGGAGTGGTTTCTTGCATACGGACCGCTCGGCGGGGTGGCCAAGACGCTCGAAAACCTGGGCGATCCGATGCGGGTGGGACGGCGCCTTGCCCACGAGCGCGGCATGGAGTTCTACGCCGTCATCAAGCCCTATGAGAACGGCGTCAGCCACGCGCATCCCAAGGCGGTTCTGGCGCAAGACGGAATCATCGGGTTGCCAGGTATCGGCGGCTCCTATCACGTCGACCCCTGGGTGCTGGCACGGCCGGAGCTGCGGGTGAAGGCCCGCCAGGCCGACCTGCCGCGCGGGCTGGACAGTACGCCGGTCACGCGCATCCAGCTGCGGCAGAAGGACACAGCGCCTCTGCGCATCCGATCGGAAAACCTGGAGATCTGGACCAGCGACGATAACAACGGATACAGCAAGCGCGACCTGGAGTTCGACCTGTCCGAGGGCGTGGAGACCTGCCCCCACGATGTAGTCGATATCGATGGCAATCCAGTCAGCAGCTGGGGCGACGAGGTGCGCGTTCTCAATATCACCGGCCTCAGTCTGCTGGATCCTTTCATAGCAGTTACAACCAACTTCGAAGACCACGAAGGAACATTTTCAAACACGGCTGTCGAGATGGTGCGCGCCTTTGGGCCGGACGATCAACCCCTGCCGATCATGGTCGCCAGCCACAAGGCGATCTGGCGGCCGCAGCGGGACCTGCGCGACGGAGACCTCGAATACGACACCGGCCTGGGCGGGGCCATGGTCCGCCTGGATGTGTCCAATTCCGCATCAGCATTTCACAATGTCCTCACCCACACTGCCAACGCCCCTGACGGCGTGATCGCATTTGCAAAGGGCCGCAACAGATACGTCTCCGGTTCGCTATGCGAAGGCTACCCCGAGGTGCAGGCGCACTGGATGGAGTGGGTCAGCGACTGCATCGCCGCCGGTGTCGACGGCCTGGACATTCGCATCTCCTGTCATAGTTCGTGGACCGATTCACCCCAGATGTACGGCTTCAACGCGCCGGTCGCCGCCGAGTACGAACGGCGCTACGGCGTCAACCCCGATACAGAGCCCTATGATCCGACGCTTCTGGGCGACGTGCGCGGCGATCTGTACGACCGGTTCCTGCACGCAGCCAAGGCGCGCCTCGCCGCAGCAGGGCTGCCGATGCATCACCATATCGAAATCGAGTCCTTCCGGCCAGATGCCTCGCCGTCGCGCACACGTTCCCGCCCCGGCAACATCACTTTTCACTGGCGCCGCTGGCTGCGCACAGGCCTGGCCGACGAGACAACGCTCTTTGGTCGCGCCTGGCCCCCCGAGCGCCTGCTCAGCGACGCATTCGTGCAAGATGTCCTGGATGAAGTGGCAACGACAAGCGTGCCCGCGCACCTGAGCCTGCCTGTAAAGGTTTCGGGTACTGACGGCGGCCGGCTGGCCGATCAGATCGAGTATACCTATCGCTCCGGACGGCTCGACGGTTATACCATATATGAGACCGCGGCTCTCTACGACAGGAACAAGACGGGGGCCGACGGCCGCCTGCATTTCCTGCCAGGTCTTACCGAAGCGGTGCGCGCACGTGCCGAGGAACTTGGCTTGCTGTGAGGCTGGCCGCGACAGGCACTGGATCCGGCCACTGGAAAGAGAACAGGAGGGAGATTTTGCCTCAGATCACGCTCGGCGAACCGGTCCTGATTGACCAGGCCCCGGTTGGGTTGAAGAGTTGGGGCCCATGGCAGTTCCCTCACCTTGAACGCCTGGCCGACGGCCGCATCCACCTTGAATTCCACGTCGAAGCCGATTCTGTCACCGCTTACGGTCTGCCCACCAGGCACGCGCTCTCTGCCGACGACGGCCGAACATGGGAACAGGTTGATGTCCGCGACGCCCGCGGCGGTCTGTTGCTGCCGAACGGAGACCGGCTGCTGCCGGTGCAGTTTCAGTCCCGCCACCGAGACGAGGTGACGTTGCCCGAACCCGTGCTGGTCCAGGAGGATGCGCCTAACCACATAACCCACATATACCGTGCTGCCGACTTTCCTGCCGAGCTCTCGGGCTGGCGCTTCCTGCGCCAGCGCAGTGGAGAAAGGGACTGGGTCGAAGAGACGGCGTCGGTGCGCATGCCCGGCGAAATCCGCATCGTCCGCGAGGAAATGTATGCCTTCTGGCCCTCGTTTCACCACGGCCGCTCGCAGCTGGCACCCGATGGCTCCATTTGGGAAGCGATCCATACGAAGCGCATCGTCGATGGCATGGTACAGTTGGCGAACAATATTGTCTATCTGCGGTCGGTCGATGCGGGATATACCTGGGATGTTCTGAGCGAAATCCTCTACCAGCCGGACAGGGAGGCCGATCCGCACGCGGACCAGCGGGACGGCTTCACCGAACCGGAGTTCAACTTCATGCCGGACGGGTCAGTGCTGTGCCTTCTGCGCACTCATGACCTGCTGGGGGTCGGTCCTTCGTACTGGTCCCGCTCGCTGGACGGCGGCCAGTCGTGGAGCGTGCCGCGTGTATTTGACGACCGCGGCGTATGGCCGCGTATGTTGACCCTGGAAAACGGTATTACGCTGGCGTCATACGGCCGGCCCGGGCTGTTCGTTCGCGCTACGGCGGATCCGGCCGGACTCGAATGGGAGCAGAGGGTTGTGGTGGTCAAGCCAGCCGAGAGGCGCCAGGATACTTGCTCCTACTCCGCCCTGCTGGCGCTGGACGAAAAAACGGCGCTGCTGGCCTACTCTGATTTCAACTATCCCGACGCCCAGGGACAGAAGCGCAAGAGCATCATGGTGCGCACGGTTACAGCTACCTGACCGCTGTTCCCTGCAAATTCCCCCGAATAGTCAGGTCAGCCCGAACAAAAGCCCCGCATAAGCCGTGGAATGTGTGGATTTCGCTCTTCATTGCGCCTGAAGGCATGGAGAAACACATGAATGTGTCTGAGGAACAGGTCAGAGCCGGACAGGCCGTCTACACTAGGCGCAGTTTACGCCTATATGACTTCGTTGTCCTTGGCCTGACAAACCATCTGATTTGGAACTGCCCGACGCAACGTCTGCTTCAGCAGTACAACAAACACATCACGGCAAACCATCTCGATGTCGGCGTCGGAACCGGCTATTTCCTGGATCACTGTCGCTTCCCCTCACAGACACCGCGCATCGCCCTGTCGGATATCAATCGCGACTCGTTGGAATTCGCAGCCCGGCGCATTGCACAACATTCCCCTGAGACATATCTCCGCAATGTCCTGGAACCGGTCTCAATCGATGCCGCAAACTTTGACTCCGTAGGGATTAACTACCTTCTCCATTGTCTCCCTGGATCCATCGCAGCCAAGTCCGTCATATTGGATCATCTGAAAGCGCTGATGAACCCCAACGCCGTTCTCTTTGGTTCGACCCTGCTTCAGGGCGGAGTCTCGCGCAGCTGGTTAGCCAGGCGCCTGATGGCTTTCTACAACAAGAAGGGCATCTTCTCGAACCAACACGACGATCTGGACGGCTTGAAGCAGGCGCTCAATCAGCGCTTTCACGATGTCTCGGTCGAGATTGTCGGCTGCGCGGCGCTCTTTTCCGGACGCATCTGATCGGCCGGATTCATGTCGCGTTTGCATTCGCTCAACGCACTACGAAAACTGCCGTCAGACCATGTCTCGCGTCGCCAGACCGGGTATCACACCGAGCGCCTGGCAGGCGATTGCGCCGCAGCGGTTGGCAAACGCGACCGCCTCCGCAAGGCCCTTCCCTTCAGCCAGCGCCACCGCCAGTCCCGCGTTAAAGGCATCCCCGGCGCCGGTCGTGTCGACAACCTCAACCGAATCGCCTGCCACCTCCTCCTGCCCGTCTTCGGTCAGAATCAGGGCGCCCTTCTCTCCCAACGTGACGATCAAGTTGCCGACCCCGCGAGCCCGTAGCTGTCCGGCCAGCTCGACGGTGTCTGCAGGGTCGTCCGGTGCCAGGCCGAGGAGAATGCGCAACTCGGTCTCGTTGGGTGACAGGTAGTCCACATTCTGCAGCACACTCTCGTCAAGAGCCGTGGCCGGCGCTGGATTGAGGATCGTGCGCACGCCGTGCTTCTTGCCCAGCGCCATCGCCCGCGCCGCCGCCTCCACCGGTATCTCCAACACAGACATCACCACGTCGCTGCGGGCGATCTGCTCTTCGACCCGGTCGACAAATGCCCCGTCCATCAGTTCATTCGCACCCATGTCGAGAATGATCCCGTTTTCACCTTCTGCATTGAGAATGATAAAACCGACGCCCGTGGCCATCGCCTCTGTCCGCTGCAGGTAGGTCGTGTCGACACCCTCTTCGGCGTAGAGGTCGACGGCAATCTCCCCCAACCTGTCGTCGCCGATGATGCCGGCAAAGTGCGCCTGCGCGCCCAGCCGGGCCACGCCGACCGCCTGGTTCGAGCCCTTGCCGCCCGGTCCCATGTCAAAGTCGGAACCGACCAGCGTCTCGCCAAAGACAGGCATGCGTTGCGTCCGCAGGGTCATGCCCACGGCGAAGCTGCCGACAACGGTTATCACGGGCTTGGTCATCGGTGGGTCTCTCTTTCGCTGTCAGGAGTCGTCTATGGAGGAGTTTCTGCGGCTCAGTTGGGCTGGGCTGCCTGGGCCGGTTCTTTCAGGCCGACCTCACCCGCTTTGGCGATCATGGCGTCCGCAACCTGACGAATTTCAGCCCTTTCGTCGTCGGTGGCCGCGGCAATTTCAATGGCAACCAGCTCGTCGCAGCGTCGGTGCAGGCCGTCCATGTCCGGGATGCGGTCGGGAAACTTCTCGTGGAGTGCCGTATGCCAGCGTTTACCGTAGGCGGCGTGAATCGTCTCGTCAGCCCAGTCAAACTCCATGTCGTGCTGGCTCATCCTGTCCTGGTACTGCGCGAAGGCTTCCGCACGCTTGACCTTGTTGCCGATATTCTTGGTCTCGAAGTAGTGAAGCATACCCAGTCGAATGATCGGCTCCTGCCCGGCCGCGCTGTCATAGATGTAGCTGCCCAGCGGCATCTCGTCCAGTGCAAAGCCCCATGCGCGCAGCCTCTCGTAGCCCATCAGCACGTGACGGCTTTCGTCGTAGGTCCAGCGCGCGGCGTCATAGATGTATTCCCAATCGAGGTCGTCGGCGAAGGCGTGCAAAATGGCGCCGCCCGTCTCCACCGCCCACACTTCATTCAGATGACTGACACCGCTGCGCAGCTGCAGGTTGAGCCCCTCACCGTAAGCAAAGTTGGGATCGACGATATCGGGCCAGTAATAGTGACAGAGATGGAAGCGGGGATCCCGCGCCGGTACTTCGGCCAGCTTGAATGGGCGGCGTCCGGGCAGGTCGTTCGGCGTCGTAGCCGGATGAGGCACTTCCAGCCTCAGTCCTCCCACCTGTTCTAGTCGCTCCGCCAAAGCCGAGGCCCAGTTCTCCGCTTCCTGCCTATGTTCAGGATCAGACCCGGCCATTACTTCCACCTGCCTCGCAAGCCAGGCGATCTGCGCCTCTTTCTCCTCGATCGCCAGGTTAAGGGCGCGCAGAATCGGACCGTCGCTGAGGTCGTCTGCACAGTCGACGTAACTCCGGTAGGCAGACAAGAGAGCAGGCTTAAAGACCCGCCGCAGAGCCAGGAGAAACGCCTGCGCGCTGGGCGCGTTGATCGATTCATCGAAGACCTCGACGAGAGGCGCATCTTCGCCGATTTCCAGCATCCGCCTGGGATATCGCAACTCGAAGACCCGCTCGCGCAGCGCGTGCGCCGTCAGCGTATCCTGCCACGTGAAGCGCGGCAGCGTCATCTTCGCCTCCAGCGCGGCAATGCCCGCCAGCCAGGCCGACTGGCTGACGATCAGCGACCGCTCGCACCGGTAGAAGCGTTTGAGAATAGTCGCCGCGTCCAGACGCAGAAAACGTGCGCGGGAATGCTCCCCAGGCAGATAGCGATTGTTGTTGACGGTCATGGTTCCACTCTCAATTGTAAATTTTTTTACAGGGCAAAGGAGCCTGACTCTGCCCCTATCCCTTGACCGCGCCCGCCGTCAGACCGCTGATCATGTAGCGCTGCAGGAACAGGAAGAAGATGAGGCCCGGCACGATGATCAGCACCGCCATCGCCATGATGTTGCCCCATACCACCGACCCGGCGATACCCACAAAGAAGTTGATGCCCACCGAGAGCGGGTACTTCTCCTGGTCCTTCATCATCGTCAGCGCAAACATGAACTCCTGCCACGCGATCGTAAATGCGAAGAGCGCCACCGCCGCGATGCCGGGCGCCGCCACCGGCAGAAAGACGCGTCGAATCGCCCCCACGCGACTACACCCGTCGATCATCGCCGAGTCTTCCAGCTCGCGCGGGACCGTGTCGAAATAGCCCTTGAGCATCCACGTCGAAAATGGCAGCGCCCCCATCGTATAGACGATGATCAGGCCCGCATAGGTGTTGACCAGATTGAGCCGCGTCAAGGTGACGAAGAGCGGGATCAGCATCAGCACGCCCGGAAACATCTGGCCGGCGATCAGCCAGACGCCCAGCGACCGCCGCATGCGGAACTGAAAGCGGGAAAGCGCGTACGCGCCCAGCGTGGTCAGTACCAGTGCCAGCAAAGTCGTGACGGTGGCGATATAGAGGCTGTTGAGAAAATAGCGCCCGGCCGGAGTCTCGGTGAGTACGTAGTTGTAGTTGGCCAGGGTCGGTTCCTTGGGAAAGAGAACAGGAATCCGCGTAAAGATCTCGGGACGCGCCTTGAATGAACTGGTCAGCATCCAGAAAAAAGGAAACGCGGTAAAAGTGCTGATGATGAGCAACCAGGCATACGCTAACGCATAGCGGACAAGCCGGCGGCGAACGAACTGTTCCATGAGAACTTCTCCTATTCGACGTCTTCCAGCACTTGCCGCGTGTAGAGCGTGATCGGCAGCAGCAGCAATATCAGCATGACCACGCCAACGGCCGAAGCATAGCCTATCTTGAAGAAGCGGAAGGCGTTCAGGTAGGACATGATTGAGAGTAACATCGTCGTATCGCCCGGGCCGCCCCCTGTGAGGACATAGACGCTGTCGAAATGGTTGAAGGCCCAGATCGTGGTCAACAGGATGGCGATCTTGCCGACGCGATTCAGAAGCGGAACCGTTATGTACCGGAAGCGCCCCAGGACGCCGGCGCCGTCGATCGCGCCCGCTTCATAGAGCTCCTCCGGCACCGTTTGCAGACCGGCAAGCAGCATCACCACCGAGAAGGGAAGCAGTTTCCAGATAGCCACCACCATCGTCGCGGCCAGGGCCGTGTTCTTGTCGCCCAGCCAGCCGATCTGGCGGTTGATGAGACCAAGTTCCATCAGGGCATAGTTCAACATACCGAAGTGCGGGTCGAAGATCCAGCGCCAGGTCAGTGCGGCAACCACGGCCGGGCACACCCAGGGGATCAGGGCAAGCCCCCTGAACAGACCTCGCAATGGGATATTTTCGTTCAGAGCGATCGACGTAAACAGTCCCAATACATAGGTAATAGCTACGATGCCGACAGTCCAGAGGATATTGTTGGCCAGCGCCCCCCAGAATAGCGTGTCGTTTGTCGTCAATTCGATGAAATTAAATGCGCCAACCAGGGTTGTATCTTTATTGTAGAGATTGTACTGGGTGAAGGCGAGATAGATCCCGCGCAAGAGCGGATACACCGTCAACAGCAATAGGGGAATGACGGTTGGCAGCAGGTAATAGTAGGGCGTAATGTGGCGATTGCTCAGGCGGCGCGAAAGGCGTTCAAGACCTTCTGGCAAGGGAACGGACAACGTTTTCGTAGACACGTTTGCCTCCAACCAGACTTCGGTGACCTCCCGTCAAGCGGCGAGGGCGGTCACTGTCAAAGAGGGCGACCCGGGACTTGCGGCAAGCCGGAACCGGTGCAAGCCCAAATAGTGCCTGCACAATGAACCTGTGAGAGCCTTCGACTCCAGTTCAAAACAGTAGACAGGGGTAACCCCTGTCTACTGTGCACACGGCGCCCTGCCCTCATACAAGGGCAGGGCTTCGGAAGATTCGAAGCGTTACCTGACCAATCAGCGCAGGCAAAGGGAAAAACCGCCGCGGCGAACGGCTAGAGAAAACACCGGCGCGGGAGCGAGCCGGCACAGATCCATCTCTGCCCCTCGCCGGCGGCCACCTAGGCCTGATACTCCTGCAGAATCTTGGTTCCTTCGACCTCCAGAAGATCGATCAGTTCGTCGAGCGTCATTTCATTCTGCAGATACTTCTGGATGTTCGGTCCCAGCAGACGGTCATCGAACTCGGCCCAGGCCGGATGCTTGGGGTAACCGACGCCGTGCTCCACCTCGCGCAGGGCCACGTCCCAGGCGTGCTCCGTCGTCGTAAACCGGGGATCCTCCATCGCCTTGATGCTCGTCGGGAAGAGCCAGTCACCGTAGGCGATGGCCGAGGAATTCTCGTCATTGGATAGCCACAGAGTGACTTCCCATGCGGCATCAACCGTGCCTCTGGCAGTCGCGTCCGTGGCAACTGACCAGGTCTGCGGCTCGCTGCTGTTTGCGTGGCGCTTGTAATGGGGAAGCGGGACCATGTGCCACTCGAACTCCGGCTCGGCCTCCATCACGATACGTCTGGCCCAGCAGCCGGTCTGGCGCATCGTATAGATGCCCAGTCCGAACGCCTCCAATGTGTTGGAACCGCCGAAACTCTCCTGGGACAGGATGTCATCCACCCAGAGCATGTCATGCCACAACTGCAGGGCTTCGCGCGCCGGCTGCACGTCGATCTCCCAGTTCTGTCCCGATCCACCCATCACCTCGGCGCCCGTCTGCCACATCCAGGCGATGATGTCCTCGGTCGTCTGTGTCGCCGTGAGGTTGGCGGCAAGGCCGTAATAGTCCGGCGGGCTGGTGAGCTCCTTGGCAGCCGGAATGAAATCGTCCCAGGTCCAGCCATCCAAGGGAAGTTCAAATCCTGCTTCGTGGAATCGGTCCGCATTCACATACATCGTCCCGACTTCCCAGCACCAGGGCACACTGAAAATCTTGCCGTCCAGGGGGGAGACGGCCGCATCAAGCGCCTTGGGATGGGTCGATTCCACCAGCCCTGAGTTATTGATCAACTCGGTCAGGTCCAGGTAACCGCCCTGCGTTCCGTACTCGTTCGCCCACGCCGTAATGCCGTGGACGATTTCGGGCGTCACACCACCGGCAATCGACGTGGTCAGGTAGTCACGCGCCTGGCCCCATCCGCCCTGGATGTATTCGGCGGTAATGCGGCTGCCATGCTCGGCATTCCAATTGTCGATCGCCGCTTGTGTGGCCTCGACCGCGCCCGGCTGCCACACCAGCGTGTAGAACTGCACGGTCTGAGGTTCAGCCCCGCCTTCCGCATCACCGGCGGCCTCTTGGGGCGCGACCGGTGCCGCGCATGCGGCCAGTGCAACGCCGGCTGCGGACAGGCCGGCCATCTGCAGGAAATTCCGACGACTCAATCTTGTTTCCTTCACGTTCGACCTCCTGTGGTCTTTGTGGGGTGCTGGCTCAGCAGCACCCTGGCGCGAAAAAGTGAAAAAAGTCGGCCCTGTGGCTTTCCGGGGGACACAGCCTGGATATTAGGTGATGTAAGGTGTTGGGGAGATAGTATATTTTGCCCGGTCCTGTATGTCAATCTGTTGCCACCAGGGAAGTTCAGAGCGGGCGGGAACTGACACTTACCTCTGGCAGCGACTGAACCAGGGCTAGTCCGCGTTCAACTCTGAGGCAGGGGCCGCGCCGTCTCTGACAACTGACCACTAACCACTGACCACTGCAGTTGGGCGGTCGGGCCTATTCGGCCCTCCCTTGTGCGGGGGCACCGCCCCCGCAACGCCCCCCCTAAACCTTGCCGTGCCTCTTCGACCTGGTGGCGATATTCGAACAGGTGCCTAATCGAAGGTGTCCAGCCCGACCACGTCCCGCCAGTCCCATCAGATCCCCGTAGGTGCCGGCCTTGAGCCTGCCCTCGCACCCTCCCCAACTGACGGACTCCACCGTACGGTCAGACCTGGCGCCTGCACTGCGTCTCGCCCAAAGACGGTAAACAACGCCAGCAACCGCTGGCGCCGATTCCCCGCCAGACTGTTCCCACCCCAAAGCTGGGATACACCCGTTGCCAATGTCTGCTTTTTGGGTCTCAAACGACCAAACCTTGGCCAGCTCGCGCTCCATATTGGCGCGAGCCAAGGCGTCTTCCTCTCTCTCCTCACTCCTCTCCGCTCTCTCCTCGCATTTGGACGGTCGGGCCTTCGGCCCTCCCTTGTGCGGGGGGAGTCCCCCCGCAACGCCCCCCTTCAACAACATGCCCCGCCCACTTAGTGCCGTCATTCCACCGTGTGCCCTTGCGACCGAACGCGAACCGCGATCTCCTGGTAATGACCGTGACCATGTAGGTTCTGGAAAGATTGGACAGCGAACCCAATAGCATTTATCATGCCAACGAAGAAAGACATCCAACCCCGCAGCTTGTGAGCACACCCGAAATGACACACCTATGAGATCGGTAATCTGCGTCCATGAACGTTTTGACGCCGTATGGCCGTTTGCTGCAGACTACTGGCACAAACGCTGGCACAGCGACTGTTGCGAACTCTACCGTACGCTGGAGCCGGTGGCGCGTGCGCCGCAGTTGGTGCCCGACCCCGCCGCGGTGCAGCGGCTCGTCCTCCTCGGCCTCCCTGCCGGCAGCGATGACCTGACCCCCTTTACCGCCCTTGAAGAGTGCTTCCACAGTTCCCACGGCGATCATCCTAGAGATGGCCTCGACATAGCGGCGTCCCGCGGCGTTCAAATCATTCCCCACCGCGTCGACATCTACTGGGGGCAGTCGGTGGCCGAGTACGGACTCTGCCTGACCCTCTGCGGGCTGCGCCGCATTCCCCAGTCTCACACCGCGATGATCGGAAGCCTTGAACCCTGGAAACACAGGCCGGAAGTGGGCAAACCGGGCGCAAAAGGCGTTCAGTATTGCGATGATTCGCGCTTTGCCAACGGCACGCTCGCCGGCAAACGGGTGCGCGTTGTCGGCGCCGGCAACATTGGCGCCCGCTACGCCTCCTGGTGCACGGCCATGGGCGCAGATGTTGCCATCTGGGACCCATTCGCCCCCGACGCAACCTTTGCCGCCGCCGGTGCAAAGCGTTGCTTTCATCTGCCCGAGCTTGTAAACGATGCCGAGATCTTCGCGCCGATGCTTCCTTTGAAAGAGGATACCTACGGGTTGGTCGGCAAGGATCTTATTGACGCCTTGCCGAACGGATGCCTGGTCGTTCAGGTGACGCGGGCCCTCATCTGCGACACCGAGGCGCTCTATCGCCGCGTCCTCAAAGATGAGCTGGCGCTGGCCGCCGATGTCTTCGACTTCGAGCCCGTGGCGTTGGACTCCCCCTTGCTTGGGCGGCACAACGTCGTCCACACGCCACACAATGCCGGCCGCACCAAAGACGCCAACCTGGCCTGGGTCGACGATCAGATCGCGCGATTCAGACCACGCCCATAACGGCTTGCGGCCTCATCGGGCCGCGAACAGGAGGAGTGATGAATCCAACTGAATCCGATCGCCTCGCATCATTTGCCGCCAACTTTCAGAACGACTTCTCGGCACACATCGGGCGCGACGAAGAGGAGGCCGCCGAGCTGGACCGGATTCGGAATGCCCTGCGCGACTCGCTCGATCTGGATCTCTTCTCCCGCCAGGGTATCGAATGGTACCGAAGCGCCTACACAGAGGCCTTCCTCTTCATGTACGATACCGCCTTCTACGACCGCGAGGCCGGGCGCTACCGTATCGACGAAATCCTCGACGACGGCGAGCGCGAGTTCGGCGGCTACGACATCATTCTCCTCTGGCAGTCCTACCCCCGCCTTGGCATCGATGACCGCAACCAGATCGACTACTACCGCGACATGCCGGGCGGCTTGCAGGGGCTGCGCGCGGTCGTTGACCGCGCCCATGCCCGCGGCGTGCGCGTCTTCGTCAACTACAACCCCTGGGACATCGGCACGCGCCGCGAGCCGGGCGCGCCGCCCTATACCGACAAAAGGGGTTACCGCGGCAGATTTCCCGACACGAACGCGCCCGCAGTGCCCGACGCCGAAGCCTTAGGGGCCGTGATCAAGGAGATCGGCGCCGACGGCGTCTTCCTGGATACGATGGCCTCCGACGACCCGGGATTCCTGGAGCCGATGGAGAGGGCCAACGCCAACATTGTGTTCAACCCGGAATCGTTGCCACCCATAGAAGCCCTCTCCTCGATTGCGGGCAGCTGGCTGCAGTGGAATACGGTTGTCCCCCCTGACCTGATGACCATCCGTTGGGTGGAGCCGCGCTTCTCTTTTCGCGCCATTGACCGCAACGCTGACGAACACAGCGATATCATCCAGAAGGCGTTTTTTCATGGTTGCGGCCAAGTCGTTTGGGAGAATATCTTTGGCTGGTGGAACCCCTGGCCCGAATCGGATCGCGTCCTCCTGCGGCGCTGCGTGCGGCTGCTGCGCCAGTTCTCGGCTGCATTCCAGGACCGGGACTGGCAACCCTACGTGGCCACGGAAGTAGAGGGCGTTTACGCGCACCGCTGGCACAGCGGTGATACAACCATGCACACGCTGATCAACGACTCGGGCGCTGCGGTCAACGGCCCCGTGCTGAAGACGCCGGCAGTTTCGCCCGACGGGCACTCTATGCGCCACTACGACCTCTGGAACGGAGTCGAAATCGAGCCAGTTCAGCAAGGAGACGCGCACCTGCTTGCGCTTTCCATGTCCAGCGGCGAGGCAGGATGCATCGTCTCGGCGCCCGAGGGCGTTGCGGTCGACCTGGGCGCCGGCCAGGGGGAGCCCGCAGGTGACGGCGCTGTCGGCATCGACCGCAAACGGCTAACCCTCGCCGACCTGGCACTGCGTCCGGTCGCGCCTTCCGCTCCGGTGGCCGCAGGAGAAGAGCCGGAGGAGATGTGCCGCGTAACCGCGGGCACCTTCAACTTCGGTGTGCGCCACAACAACCGGACGGTGATGGAGGGGGCATGCTACGACAAGATCGACCAGCTCTGGGACAAGTATCATCCCCGGCGATTCATCGACCTTCCCGAGTACTGGATCGATCGCACCGAGGTTACCAACGCCTCCTACCTTGACTTCCTCGAACAGTCCCGCTACCTGCCGCGCGATCTCACCAACTTCTTGCGCCACTGGCACAAGCCCGCCGGCAGCGAGCAGGAGCCCTGGAAATGGTCGCCGCCTCCAGGCAAGGAGAGGCACCCGGTCATCTGGGTGGACCTGGATGATGCCCGCGCCTACGCGAACTGGGCCGGCAAACGGCTGCCCCTCGAGGAAGAGTGGCAAAATGCTGCAGGATTTGCCGTCTGGCCCTGGGGCGACGGCTTCGACCCAGAGTTATGCAACAGCGGCAGCGACGACACGACGCCGGTAGACCAGTTCCCCGGCAGCGCCAGCCACGTCGGCTGCCTCGACATGGCCGGCAACGTCTGGGAGTGGACCGAAAGCGAACGCGACGACGGCCACACCCGCTACGCCATCATTCGCGGAGGCAGCTACCTCAAGGTAGAGGGCAGCATCTGGTACAACGCCAGCGGCGCGCAGCCCAACGACTGCCACGAAAAGATACTGCTCATGTACCCCGGTTTGGACCGCTGCGGCACGGTCGGTTTCCGCTGCGTCAAGGACGTTGCCCCCACCGAATAGCGAGCCCTAGGTACTGAAGTAGGCCGGCTCTTGTAGTTCCCATTTCTCGCAAGGAGAACAGATGACTGCCAACAAGACTCCCGAAGCGCGCATGGCCGAACTCAAGCAGAACGGCTTCTGCATCATCGAGAACGTAGCCGACGAGTGGCTCCTGAACCATACGCGGGCCTGCGTTGACAAGGCCCTGGCCGAGGTGGACCCCGAACGGCTGGTTAGAACAAAGTCGCCCGGCAGCCTGATCGACTCCAACGACTACCCTGAGCTGGCCGATCTGATCGGCAACCCCCGCGCCCTTGCCGAGCTCGACCGCATGGGTCTCAAGGACATCAAGTTCTGGAAAGCGGTCATCATCAGCAAGCCGCCGGGCGGACCCCGCCTCTACTGGCACCAGGACTGCCTGATGTGGCAGGACCCGCGCGCCTACAGCGACAGCCCGCCCATGATCTTCCTGATGTACTACCTGGAGGACACCACCCGCCATAACGGCTGCCTGCGCCTTCTCCCAGGCACCCACCGCCATCGCCACCTCCTCCACGACAAGGGCGAGGCCCACACACGCGAGATCAACCGCATCGACGACCCCGACGACCCCCGTTTCCGCGACTATCCCGGCGAGGTCGACGTACCCGTCAAAGCCGGCGACGTTGTGGTCGGCGACGCGCGCATGTTCCACTCGGCCCACGCCAACCTCTCAGACGAAAAACGTACTGTAATCACCATCTGGTTTCACCCCTTCTACTCCGACCTTCTGGAACCGACGCAGAGTTGGATCCACGACTTCATGCACAGACAGCACGCCGACTGGCCGCCGGACGCGCTCGCCAAAATCGAGCCCCTCATCCCCGACTACCAGGGCACCGTCGAGCCGATGCAGCAGAATCGGACGCCCGACGAGCGCCTGCGCTGGCCTGAGGCGGCTGCCGCTGGCTAGGCGTTTGCCGCCATTGTCGTGGCAACTTGCCGCGAGATATAACCTTGAACAGCGGACCTGTGTCCGCTAAACATAGTCCCAAACTCCCCAGCAGAAGAAAGAAGTGAAGGTGCATTTCACTGGCACTACGGGGAAGACTCACAGGTACCTGGCGCCAGAACTTGCACGCGACCGCGAGCCAACAAGGGAGGACCAAAGATCATGACAGTCGGATACGGCGACTTCCGCTACGAATTGGACGACTCCTGGCCGACGCTGCCCGAAGGCTGGTCGCTCGGCTCGGTGCCCGATCTGGCCGTCGATTCACGCGATCGCGTCTTTGTCTTCTGCCGCCACAAACACCCCGTCGTCGCCTTTGAGGCCGACACCGGGAAATTCGTCACCTCCTGGGGTGAAAACGAATTCACCGAACCGCACGGCATCTTCATCGACGCCGACGACTATGTCTGGGTCACCGACCGCCAGGAGCACGTCGTCACCAAGCACACGCAGCACGGTGAGAAGCTGCTTGAACTGGGCAGACGCGGCTGGGCCATGATGACCGTTACACCTTACGGCACCTCACTGGACCCGCCCTTCAACATGCCCGCCGGCGTGGCCACCGCCCACGACGGCAGCATCTTCGCCGCCGACGGCTACGGCAACCGCCAGGTCCACCGCTTCTCAGCGGAAGGTGAGCTGGAAGTCTCCTGGGGGACCTCCGGCCTCGAGCCGGGCCAGTTCGCGCTAGTGCACAATATCGGCATCGACACGCAGGGCCGCGTCCTCATCTGCGACCGCGAGGCCAACCGCATCCAGCTCTTCGATCGCGACGGCAACTACATCACCATGTTCGAAGACGTACACCGGCCGGGCGACGTCTACTGCAGCCCCGACCAGTTCGTCTACGTCGCCGAGCAGGGCAGCGCCATGGGGGTGGGGCCTCTCCCCTGCGGCATCTCCATCTTCCACGAATCGGGCGAGCTGGTCTGCCGCTTCCGCGGCCCCGAAACCGGCCTGCGCATGCCCCACGGCATCTGGTGCGACTCGAAGGGCAACATCTTCGTGGCCGAGCTCGGCGAAGAAGGCAACCGCGCCCGCAAATTTGTCAAGATCTGAGAATTCACAGACTGAAGCCGGAACCTGCGCCGAGGCGCCGGAGATTCTCAGTAGAAGCGGGTAGATCCGGCAAATCAACTGCTATCAACGCCCTCCAGGAGACAAGAATGAAGATCCTTATCACCGGCATCAGCGGTACCATAGGCACCTTCCTCGCGCCCGCGCTCGGCCGCGACCACGAAGTGCACGGCATCGACCTGAGACCCTCCGAATGGCCCAATGCAACCCAGGCCGACCTCTGCGACCCCGCCGCTCTGCCGCCGGTCTTCGAGGGAATGGAAGTCGTCATCCACCTGGCCGCCGAACCGCGCCACGAGCTTGAAATCGGCTGGGAAGAGCTCACCAACCCCAACCTCATCGCCACCGCCCGCATGTTTGACGCCGCCCATGACGCCGGCGTGCGCCGCGTCATCTTCGCCAGCTCCATGCACGTCATGGGCTGCTACGAGTTCGATGAACCCTACGCCTCCATCGTCTCCGGCCGCCTCGACGGCCTTGACCCCGCCGCCATCCCCCTCGTCAAGGGCGACGATCCCGGCAGGCCGGACAGCCGCTACGGCGCAACCAAAATCTTCGGCGAATCTCTCGGCCGCTATTACACCGAGGGCGCAAACATCGACCGCCCCGACGAACGACCCATGGAGGTCATCTGCGCCCGGCTCGGCACTCTGCCCGGCTTCGACCGGCCCGAACAGGACTACCGCTCCCTCGTCAGCTGGTTCAGCCATCGCGACGCCATCGGCTTCTTCCGCGCCTGCGTCGAACGCCCAAACATCTCCTACGAGATTCTCTACGGCGCCTCCAACAACACCTGGAAAATCTACGACACGCCTTACGCCTGGGACCTGCTCGGTTTCGTCCCCCAGGACAACGCTTCAGATCACTGGCGCAAGGACTAGCAAGGGCCTGGCCCATGCTCCCTGCCCGTTGCGGCAGCCTCCACCAGCGGCACGTCACTGTCTGGCGCGCCCGGCCCACAGCGGGATCTTTGACCACACTTCCGGCCTTGCGCCCCTTTTCCGGGTGCTTGACAAGATACCCCCCCCGCTTATAATGGGCGCAATCCCACAAGGAGACCTCAATGAAAATCCTCATAACCGGCATCAGCGGTACCATAGGAACTTTCCTGGCGCCCGACCTCAGCCGCGACCACGATGTCTACGGCATCGACCTCAAACCGTCCGACTGGCCCAACTCCACCCAGGTCGACCTTTGCGAACCCGCCGCCTTGCCACCCGTCTTTGAAGGCATGGACGTCGTCATCCACCTCGCCGCCGACCCCCGCCACGAGGTCGAGATCGGCTGGGACGTTCTCACCAACCCCAACCTGATCGCCACCGCGCGCATGTTTGACGCCGCCCACGATGCCGGCGTCCGCCGCGTGATCTTCGCCAGCTCCATGCACGTCATGGGCTGCTACGAATTTGACGAGCCCTACGCCTCCATCGTCTCGGGCCGCCTCGACGGCCTCGACCCGGCCTCCATCCCCCTCGTCAAGGGCGACGATGACGCCAGGCCCGACAGCCGCTACGGCGCAACCAAGGTCTTCGGCGAGTCCCTCGGCCGCTACTACACCGAAGGCGCAAACATCGACCGCCCCGACGAACGACCCATGGAAGTCATCTGCGTCCGTCTCGGCACACTCCCGCCCGCGAACGCCCCCGGCAAGGACTACCGCTCGCTCGTCAGCTGGTTCAGCCACCGCGACGCCAAGGGCTTCTTCCGCGCCTGCGTCGAGCGCCCCAACATCAACTACGAGATCATTTACGGCGCGTCCAACAACACTTGGAAGATTTACGATACGCCCTACGCCTGGGAACTGCTCGACTTCATGCCCGTCGACAGCGCCGACGACCACTGGCGCAGGGAGTAACCTTCACCCCTGCGCGCCGCTCTCGCGCGCGACATCGGAGGACTGCTGATTATGACAGTTGGATATGGCGATTTTCGCTACGAACTGGACGATTCCTGGCCGAAAGTGCCCGAAGGATGGTCGCTCGGTTCCGTGCCCGATGTGGCAGTCGATTCCCGCGACCGCGTCTTCGTCTTCTGCCGCCACAAACACCCCGTCGTCGCCTTCGAGGCCGAGACCGGAGATTTCATCACCTCCTGGGGCGAAGGAGAGTTCACCGAGCCGCACGGCATCTTCATCGATGCCGAAGACCATGTGTGGGTCACCGACCGCCAGGAGCACGTCGTCACCAAGCACACCCAGCACGGCGAAAAGCTGCTCGAGCTCGGCCGCCGCGGCTGGGCCATGATGACGGTAACACCCTACGGCACCACCCTGGATCCCCCCTTCAACATGCCCGCCGGCGTGGCCATCGCCAGCGACGGCAGCATCTTCACCGCCGACGGCTACGGCAACCGCCAGGTCCACCGCTTCACCGCAGAGGGCGAGTTGGAAATCTCCTGGGGGACCTCCGGCATCGAGCCGGGGCAGTTCGCGCTCGTGCACCAGATAGGCATCGACTCGCAGGACCGAATCCTGATCTGCGATCGGGAGTCCAGCCGCATTCAGTTCTTCGACCGCGAGGGCGAGTTCATCACCATGTGGGAAGACGTCAACGGCCCCGGCGATGTCTACTGCAGCCCCGACCAGTTGATTTATGTCGCCGAACAGGGCGGCTCCCTCGGCAAAGGCCCCGCGCCGATCGGCGTTTCGATATTCCACGAATCCGGCGAACTGGTCGGCCGCTTCCGCGGCGAAGAAACCGGCCTGTCGATGCCGCACGGCATCTGGTGCGACTCAAAGGGAAATATTTTCGTAGCCGAGCTGGGCACCGACGGCAACAAGGCACGCAAGCTGGTCAAGATCTGACGGGGAACGATTTAGAACTGCATCTGGTCCTCAGCCTGATTAAGCGTGTGAGGACGAACTGACTCCCTTCTCGAGAGCGAGTTTGCCTGGCCTGAAGAGGAAGTAGCGAGCCGATGAACGCAACTGCACCGCCGTTAGCCGGTCTCTGCACCTATGCGCAGGGCGGCCAGCCGGGCTACAGTGTCGAACGCACTGTACGGTTGCTGCGGCGCTATCTGTTTGTCGAGAGCCAGACGATGCGCTGTCTGGCCGCCCACCTGAACGCTGTGCCCGAGTGGGAGGTGAAGTGCGGTCTTGCGCTCCATCTGTGGCAGGATGCAGAACACTGCACATGGCTGCGCAACCGCGTCAAAGAGATGCGCACGCCGCCTCTGCACCTCGACAGCATCCCCGACCCGGCCCTGGATGCCTTTTTCCAGGAACTGATCCGTTCCCGCACAACAGTTGAGCTGCTGACCGGCGTATACCGGGTCCTCAAACCGGCCAGCATCGCAGCCATGCAGCGCCACCTGTTGGAAGCGAACCCGCTGGTCGATCAACCTACGCGGCGCCTGCTCAGGTTCATTCTGCTTGAGGAAGAAGAGCAGTTTGCCTGGGGCGATGCCGCACTGCGCAGCCTGATCGATAAAGAATGTACCGAAACGGAGGAAAGTTGGGCTACGCATCTTCAGGCATACCTGGATGCCGCCGGCGGAATCGCCGCCGATCGTGATCGCGCAACCGGGAACGAGCTGCCGCCGGCCAGAGCCAATCAACCATTCAACCCAGTCCGGACCCCGCAAAGAGATGAACGATTCACCAGGGTCTGGCACTCACGCGGGCGCCTCCCCACCGGCGACATCTCCGCCACCGAGCGCAACTGGTTTCAGCTCTACATGCGGCTGACCGAAATGCACGTCCCTGAACTGATGGCATTGATCATCTACGACTGGGACGACCGGCCCTGGGAGTTCTACCACGACATGGCCCGCCAGCTCTGGGATGAAGCGCGCCACGCCATGATGGGCGAGATCGCCTTCGAGTTGCATGGTCTGAATTGGGCGACAGTTCCGCACGAAATCAGCTTTGGCGAATTTCCCAATACCCAGCTCGAGCCCGCCGACCGGCACTGCCTTCTGTGGGGGATCGAACAGGGGCTGATGAAACCGGACGGCAAGCAACTTGAGTACAAAGTCGCCCGCGAATCGGGCGACCCGCTGTCGACTGCGTTCCAGGACTTCGATTGGGCGGACGAAGTACTGCATGCTCAGATAGGACGCAGATGGCTGCTGCCGGCCTTTGAATCGATGGATGCCATGCAGCAGCGCTACGAGGAGGTCCTGGCGCGCTTCCAGGCTATCCTCGACCAGGACCAGGCACTCCCCAGGGCGGAGTGGTGGGATGACTTTTTTCAGCAGATTCCCCGTCAGGGAGAGCAGCAGGCTCCGGCACCAAACTGACGGCTTGTACGGTGTTGTGCGTGCGCGGACGCCTGGGACGAAGCGCGAAGGCCTTTGTCCTCACCAATATCCAGAGGTGAATCCATCCAATCGACCCACAGAAGGACTTTCATCATCCCAAAAGGAGGGACAAAGATGAACCGGACGAATTATTCGTGGCTGTTGGGAATCGTGATGGTTGTAGCCCTTGTGCTTTCGGCCTGCGGTGCCCCGGCAGAACAGGCTGCCCCGGCCGAGGAGGCCGCCCCGGCAGCCGCAGAGGAAGAGGCCGCGGGGCCGGCCGAACTGCCCCAGATCGTCCCGATTGAAGGGCCGGAAGTGATCCTCGACCCGGCCATGTTCCCCACCGAGTTCAGCGAAGCACCGATGCTGGCCGAAATGGTGGCCGCCGGCGAGCTGCCGCCGGTGGAAGAACGGCTGCCCGATCCCGAAGACATCTACGTCATCGAGCCGCTCCATGAGATCGGCAAGTACGGCGGCACATGGCGACGCGGCTTCACCGGGCCCGCCGACGGCGAGAACCTGATGCGCATCAACTCCTCGTCCCGTCTGCTCACCTGGAACTACGACGCCTCCAAGATCATCCCCAGCCTGATCAAAGACTGGGAGATCAACGAGGACCACACGCAGTACACGCTCCATCTGCGCCGCGGCGCCAAGTGGTCTGACGGCCACCCCTTCACCGCCGAAGACATCCTCTTCTGGTACGAGGACGTCGCGCTGAACGAGGAGATCTGGCCCACCCCGCCTAATGAGATGATGATCGGCGGCGAAGTCGGCCTTCTGGAAGCGATCGACGACTTCACGGTGCGCTGGACATTCGCCGCGCCCTATCCGCTGTTCCTGGACATCCTTGCCGGTCACAACGCTGTCGGCGTTGGCCCGGACACGGAGGGTGCATGGAACGGCGGCGGTTACATGCCCAAGCACTACATGAGCCAGTTCCTGCCCGCGTACTCCTCCGAGGCAGAGGTGACGGCCAAGGCCGAGGCCGAAGGCTTCCAAAGCTGGCTGGAAATGTTCAGCTATATGGCCTATCTGCCACACAACCCCGATGTGCCGACGATGGGGCCGTGGAAGACGGTTACGCCCGTCAATGAGGCCGTCTGGTCCGAGGTCCGCAACCCCTACTACTGGGCCGTTGACACCGAAGGCAACCAGCTGCCCTACATCGACGAAATCGTCGTAACGCTGGCGCAGGACAGTGAGGTACTCGCGCTGCGCGCCATCGCCGGTGAATACGACCACCAGGGCCGCCACATCTCGATCTCGAAACTGCCCGTCTTCCTTGAGAACATGGAGGAGGGCAACTACCGTATCGACATGAGCCGCGCCTTCTTCCACAACAACGTCGTCAGCTTCAACCACAGCTACGACGGCGACGCCGAAATCCAGAAACTGATCCAAAACCGCGACTTCCGCCGCGCGCTCTCAATGGGAATCCGGCGCGACCAGATCAATGAAGCCATCTTCCTCGGTCTTGGCGTGCCCGGCTCGTCCATGATCGCCGCCAGTCTGCCCTCCACACCCGGCGAGGAGTACGTTGAGAAATGGGCCACCTTCGAGCCCGATCAAGCCAACGCGCTGCTCGATTCGATCGGCCTAGAGGCCAAGGACGACGAAGGCTGGCGCCTCCGACCCGACGGCTCCGGTGACCGGCTGCGCATCGAACTTGCCGCTCCCGCCAACATCGGCTGGGAATGGGACGGCATGCTCGAGATGATCAAAGACCATTGGACGGCGATCGGCATCTGGGCCGACCTCAAGATCCAGGAGCGCAGCCTGTTCGAGACCGAATCACGCGCCAATAATCATCAGCTCGCAGTCTGGACCAACGGCGGCTCCTCGGCTCTCTGGCTATACCCGCGCCACGTTCTGCCGGTCAACCTGGTCGAAGCCTACATGGGCCCCGAAATCGCCCGCTGGTACAACAGCGGCGGCGAGGAAGGCATGGCGCCGCCCTATCCCGAAATGGAGCACGCGCTTGATCTCTTCCGCCAGGGCTACGGCGTCGGCGGCGACGAACGCAACAAGCTCGCCCAGGAGATCTGGGCGCTCGTCGTCGACGAGGTCTGGCAGATCGGCACCGTCGGCCAGGGCGCCGGCATCGCTGTTACCAGCAACAGACTGGGCAATGTGCCGCGCAACCAGTGCCCGGCCCAGCACTGCCGCACGCCCGCAACCAGCCATCCACCCACCTACTACTTCAAGGATTAGTCGAGTCTGAATCTCAGGCCTGTGGTCAGGGGTCGCCTCCCTGGCTGCAGGCCCCCGACCGCCGGAGCGCTCCATGCTCGCCTACGCCGCCCGGAGACTCGTCCTCGCCATTTTCACTCTGTGGACGGTCACGGTGCTCTCATTCATCATCATCCAGCTGCCGCCCGGTGACTTTGTCGACGCCTACATGGCTCAGTTGTCTGCCACGCAGTCCAACGTCTCCGAGCAGCACTTCGAGTCCCTGCGCCGCCAGTACGCGCTCGACAGACCGATGTACGTGCAATACCTCAAATGGATGAGCGGCGTCTTCAGCGGAGATTTCGGTACCTCGATGATGTGGCGCAAGTCGGTGCTCGACGTGATCGGCGACCGCCTCGCCATGACCATGGTACTCTCGCTGGGCGCGATTATCTTGACCTGGGCCATCGCCCTGCCGATTGGCATCTACTCGGCCGTGCGCCAGTACTCCATCGGCGACTACGTCTTCACCTTCATCGGGTTCATCGGCCTGGGGGTGCCCAGTTTCCTCCTCGCCCTCGTCCTGATGTATCTCGGTTTCACCCTCTTCGACTCAGACATCGGCGGGCTCTTCTCTCCCGAATACCAGTTGGAGCCCTGGAGTTGGGGCAAAGTGAAGGACCTGCTCTATCATCTTCCGCTCCCTGCCATCATTATCGGCCTCAGCGGCACCGCTGAACTGATCCGCGTGATGCGCGCCAACCTGCTGGATGAACTGCGCAAACCCTATGTGATCACCGCCCGCGCCGCCGGCATGTCGGAACGCAGCCTCGTACTCAAATACCCGGTGCGCGTGGCCCTCAATCCGTTCGCCAGCACCGTCGGCTATCTTCTGCCCTATATCTTGTCGGGCAGCGTTATCGTCTCCGTCGTACTGGGTCTGCCCACGCTCGGCCCGCTGCTCCTGGGATCCCTTGTCGCCCAGGACATGTTCCTGGCAGGGACAATCGTCATGATGCTCGGTGCCCTGACCGTCATCGGCACATTTTTGTCCGACCTGCTGCTGATGTGGATCGACCCGCGCATCCGTTTTGAAATGGTTCAATAACCGTAAATCAGTGGCGCGTGCCGGGGCGCCGGTTCCCACCCTCCCGCACGTGCCGTGCATTACAGGTGAACTGTGGCCGAAGAACACAATAGTTCCGACAGCGAGGAACGGATCTTCGTTGCCGGTCAGATGCAACTGATGTGGTGGCGCTTCCGCAAGCACCGCGTGGCCGTGGTCGCTACCTTTGTCGTCGTCGCCTTCTATGTCGTCGTGCTGGCCGCCGACTTCCTCGCCTACACCGATCCCAACACGACCGAGGCCTACCGCTTGCTGATGCCGCCCCAACCGATTCGCTTCTTCGACAATGGCAGCTTCCGACCCCACGTCTACGCCGTATCCGGCAAGCGTGACCTGAGGACCTTCAAACGCGTTTACGAGGCAGACCCCAACAATAAACTGACAGTGCGCTTTTTCGCCCGCGGCTACAAATACAAACTCTTCGGCTTCATCCGCACCGACCGCCATCTGATCGGCGTCGAGGGCGCTACCGCCGCGGAGTCACTCTTCCTGCTTGGCACGGACGAAAAGGGGCGCGATGTCTGGTCGCGCATGATGGTCGCGACCCGCACTTCGCTCACCATCGGCCTTGTGGCAGTAGTGCTTAGCCTCGTGCTCGGCGTGCTGTTGGGAGGGATTTCCGGCTTCTACGGCGGCGCGATTGACTCCATCATCCAGCGCCTCATCGAGATTCTGCGTTCGATTCCCACCATCCCGCTGTGGATGGGCATGGCCGCCGCCTTTCCCCGCGAATGGAGCGTCGAGCAGATCTACTTTGCCATTACAATTGTCATCGCCTTGCGCGGCTGGACTGGGCTGGCACGCGAGGTGCGCGGCCGCTTTCTTTCCCTGCGCGAGGAGGACTTTGTGACGGCCGCCGACTTGGCCGGTTGCAGCCGCAAGCGCATCATTTTCCGCCACATGATACCCTCCTTCCAGAGCCATATCATCGCCGCCGCCACGCTGTCCATCCCGGCCATGATCCTTGCTGAGACCGCGTTGAGCTACCTGGGATTGGGCCTGCGCCCACCGGCAATCAGTTGGGGCGTCATGCTACAGCAGGTGCAGAATGTCGAGGCCGTCGCCCTGTCACCCTGGTTGCTGGTCTCGGCCGCCCCCGTGATTATAGTGACCCTGGCCTTCAACTTCATGGGCGACGGTCTGCGTGACGCTGCCGACCCCTATGGCATATGAGTAAAACTATTTTCTGATAACTTCCCCCACCCGCCTCTAAAGTCATGCAAGATGACCGCCAACCGATTCTGTCGGTACGCAATCTGAAAACGAGCTTCTTCACCGACGAGGGCATCGTTCGCGCCGTGGATGGCGCCAGCTTCGAAGTTCACCTCGGCCAGACGCTCGGCATCGTCGGTGAGAGCGGCTGCGGCAAGAGCGTAACCGCGCTCTCTATTCTTGGCATCGTACCCCGTCCAGGCCGCATCGTCGAAGGAGAAATCCTGCTGCGCCGCGAACCCGAGAACGGCCAAGCGCAAGAGATCGCGCTGACCTCCCTCGGCGACAGCAGCAGCGAGATGCGTTCAATCCGCGGCGCCGAGATCGCGCTCGTCTTCCAGGAGCCGATGACCTCGCTCAGCCCCGTTCACACGATCGGCAACCAGATCATCGGCGCCGCCCGCCTGCACCGCAAACTCACCAAGCAGGAAGCCAGCGAGTTGGCGGTCGAACTGCTCAGCCTGGTAGGCATCCCCCGGGCCGAGGGGGCCATTGACGCCTATCCATTCCAGCTTAGTGGCGGCCTGCGCCAGCGCGCCCTGATCGCGCTCGCACTCTCCTGCGACCCGAGGCTTCTCATCGCCGACGAACCAACGACCGCCCTCGACGTGACCACCCAGGCCCAGATTCTCGATCTCCTGCGCTCCCTGCAGGAACAGAATGGAATGGCTATCATGCTGATCACCCACGACATGGGCGTGATCGCAGAAATGGCCGATCAGGTGGTGGTGATGTACCTCGGCCGCGTCGTGGAGGAAGGCCCTGTAGACACCGTCTTTGGCGAATCAAAGCATCCTTACACACAGTCCCTGTTGCGCTCGATCCCCAGCATCCACTCGACACCCAAAGTACACCTGCCAACCATCACCGGAACCATCCCCCACCCGTATAACCGCCCGGCCGGCTGCCCCTTCCATCCCCGCTGCCCGGACTTTATCCCGGGCGTCTGCGACCACCACGAACCTGAACTGCAGTCGGTAGGAGATGAGCACCTGGTGAGCTGTTTCCTCTATCATCCTGTACCGGAAACCAGCTCGTAGCGGTCTGATGCGACGACCGGTTAACAGTTGCAGCCCGTAAACAATTGCCAATATGGAAAACGATAACGTACTGCTGGAGGTCAAAGGACTGAGAAAATACTTCCCCATACGGAAGGGCTTTTTGCAACGCGCCGTGGGCCAGGTCCGCGCCGTGGACGGCATTGACTTCCACGTTTACAAGGGAGAGACATTCGGCATCGTCGGTGAGAGCGGCTGCGGCAAAACGACCGCTGCCCGCTGTATCGTGCGCGCACTGCAGCCTTCGGCCGGAGAAATCCACTTCCGCGCCGACGGCGGCGAAATGACCGACGTTGCCAACCTGTCGAGAGACGAATTGCGGCCCTTGCGCCGCCACATGCAGATGATCTTCCAGGACCCCTTCTCCTCGCTGAACCCGCGCATGACCCTGTTCGACATCATCGGCGAACCCCTGCTCGTGAACGGGATGGCGGACCGGCAGCAGCGCATCGAACGCGTGGAGGAGCTGCTCGCCCTGGTGGGCCTGCGGCCCGAATTCCTGCAGCGCTTCCCCCACGCCTTCAGTGGCGGCCAGCGCCAGCGCATCGGCATCGCCCGCGCCCTCGCCCTCAACCCGAGCCTTATCGTGGCCGACGAGCCCGTTTCCGCGCTCGACGTGTCGGTGCAGGCACAGATCCTCAACCTCCTGCTTGAGTTGCAGGAGCGCCTCGGCCTCACCTACCTGTTCGTGGCGCACGACCTTAGCGTTGTCAAGCACATCTGCGATCGCGTCGCCGTCATGTATGTCGGTCGCGTCGTCGAGACCGCCGAAACGCAGCAGCTCTTTGAATCCCCCAAACACCCCTACACCGAAGCCCTGCTCTCCGCCGTGCCCCAACCGGACCCCACCCTCCGCTCGCAGCGAATCATCCTCGAAGGCGAAGTAGCCGACCCCGCCAACCCGCCGTCCGGCTGCTACTTCCACCCCCGCTGCCGCTACGCCGTCGACCTCTGCCGCGAAAAAACGCCCGTTCTGGAAGAGGTCGCCCCCGGCCACGCCGTAAGCTGCCACCGCGCCCTCGAACTGGACCTCGCAGGCACCCTGGACGCGCCCGTCCCACAGACCGCGCACTCGTAGCCGGTCCGCAAACCCTTTTATCCAATTCTCGCTTTTCGGCTTTGGTCGGTGTGGAATACAGCATCGAGAGAGTGTCGGCGTAAGGAACTCTCTCCCTTAAGGGTCGCCCCTCAGGACTTCTTCGCCCAGCCTTCGTCAACCATCTGAAAAACGTCCCTGGTCGGATTGTAGCCCAGCATGGCCCGCGCCTTGGCTATGCTCAGTTCTCAGTGGAGGACCTTGGAGACTATTGCCCCGACACCGGGCTGCGCTTCACATCGATTCCTACAGGCGGTAAGCCTTTATCATATCAATTAACAGCGCGATCTGCGCACGGCCTCCAGACGCAGGCGTTCGCGGCGTCTTCCCATTCACAATACAATCGTGAAAATGAATCAGCTCCAGCTTGAACGCCTCCTCGTATGAAGCCGTGATTGTCGACTCGCGAAACTCTGTCCCATCCATACTCCACTCCTCGACCACCGTGGCCGCGTTCTTCAGGAACGGACTGGGAAACACGATCGACACGATGCTGTCCGGCGAATAAACCGTCATCGTCTCGTCGAAGAGCCGCAGGTCGCGGACACCGGCGGTGTCCAGTATACAACGCAGATTGTTCGGATAGGCCAGGATCGAGACAAACGCCCCGCCCCCATTCCAAATCTCGGTCGAAACAACCCGCTCCGGCAGCCCGAAAGCTGCGTCCAAAATATAGATGTCGTGAATCGACAGACCCAGCATCTTTCCGTAGGCGCGCATGACCGCTTCGGGTTGGACGCCGATGGCGCGTCGCAGACCCTCCTGGCGGAGCCGCCCCAGCCTGTCCTTCTCGGCCGCGTCGATATCATCAACGCGCACGATGTCATAGTGCTCCAGAAACAGGTCGTTGGGGCCGTTGATATCGTAAAGGCGGATCAGATGGGGGCTTTGCATTTGCTGGATGCGCTCTCGCCCTGCTACATAACCGGGATCGTATATTTTGTGATGGCCGAGCTGGGCCACACAACCGCTCTGCGCCTGCGCGTCCAGGAGTTCATCGGCCTCATCCAGATTGTGGCACATCGGTTTCTCGATGAAGACATGCTTTCCCGCTCGCAATGCGTCCGTCGCCGGTTGGGCATGGTCCTGCGTCAGAACCATCACCGCATCCAGATCGGCGCGTTCCAGCATCTCACGATAGTCGGAAAACGTGTGCCGGATGCCGTACTTCGCGCCCACAGCCCGCACCGTACCGGGGGACAGGTCACACAGTGCCGCAACCTCGAACAGTTCCGGCAATTCCGACAGATGCGGCAAGTGCATCACCTGTGCGACCATGCCGGTACCGATCAACCCGATTCTGACTGGCTTGTTTCCCACGTTTTGACTCCTTCGCACGGCAACCGGCGCCGCGATCAAACTGCGCCGCGCATACTGCCTTGAATACGATGCCTGAAGGCCCGACCCGGCTCAGAATGTGGCGAGAAACGCCTCAACACTGAGATCAGCCGGCACCCGATCGAAGTAGTATCGCGTCTCCTCACCCTGAAACCCGGGCGTCCACTGGTCTTCATCATCCTGCAGCAGATCGTCGACGAACTTGAAGCGCGCCCACAGGACGTCCGCCTCTTGATCGCTGAAGCGGTCGGCCAGCGGCCTGCCCCACTGTAGCGTCATCGGATGAATGCCCGTCGCCCAATTCCGCTCCTGCTCGGGCAGGCTGTCGAAATCCGGGCTCTTGAGCTGATGAATTCGCTTAGCGCTCTTGCTCAGAAAAATTGTTGAGAGCAAATTGCCCTTGTCGCCGCGTCCCGGATGGAGCCGGTCCAGAGCGGCCTTGTACGCGGCGCCGTCACCGTCAACGACCGCCCGCAGCGCCGCCTCGGTCCGTTCGAACGCCCGCGTGCTGCGCTCATTCCAGCGAAGGAATGATTCTTGCGACGTAGGTGACAGATGTTCAAGATAAGGCAACTCCTTGTGCGTCGTGTACTCCGAAAAACCGCCGTGGATCGTGCGCCGCATCGTCGCATTGTAGCGGCTGCCCCAGTGCAGCAACGGCAGGATATAGGCCGCGCCGTCACCGGCCGCCAGATGAGTCTGGACCGCGCCAGGCACGGGCGTACGTGCATCCGCGTTCATCGCCGCGTTCTCCTCGTCCGTGTTGAGACGATTGTGGCTGCCCGGCACGACCCAGAGTACGTTGTCGTCGTACAGCGGCAGATTCCATTGCACGTAACGCGGCCCATTCTCCAGGATGTCGTCGGCGTAGCCCTGCAGCGGCGCCGTGTGCGGCGGGTAGAAGTCGCGGTGCCAGCCGCGATGACCGCCCGTCTCGTGGTCGCGCACCGGGTTGCACATCAGCATCATCTCGGTCACAGCCGCGTCTTCCACGCCCAGCAAGCGGCTGCTGACTCCCTGCATGTTCTCGTGCAGCCAGATCTCGACCGCCCCGACCGTCTGCGCATCGATCTCACCCGCCAGCGCCCCCAGATTCAGGCGCGGCTGCGCGTGCGTCTCCCAGACACCGCCCGGCGGGTCGTCCGGCCCCCGCTCACGCGCCCAGATCACCTTCTGCCGCTCGACCAACTCTTCATAGGCCCGCCGCAGCCCATCCAGCTCTTGCGGCGGAATGACGCCCCGCAGAATCACGTACCCCTCTTCCAGAAACTGATCGCGGCTGAATTCCATGGCTGCATCCCCTTCTTCCTCTTCACAAGAAGCCGTTTCCCGATCTGACCCTCAATGCTCTCTGTGGACCAAAAAAGGTTTTCTTCGTGACCCTTCGCGGCCCTTCGTGGATAAGAAAAGTGTTCTCCGCGGCCCTCCGCGGAATGAACGGATCTTGCCCTGGCAGATCTCAGTTCACATAAACATCAGAAAGCCCTAGATGACCCGACAGGTAGCATGCAGTCTGCGGCCTCTCTCCGAAATCTTGTCGTACTCCGACTGCGTCATCTCGATTGGCACACGCTGACCGAACCAGGGCAGCGAGTAGCAGATCACCAGCTCCGGCCGCGCATGGTCCGAGCGGTTAGGCGTGCCGCGGTGCAGCGTGCGCGGGTCCTGAATCCACAGCGTCCCCTTCTTCAGATTGAGGCGCCGCCGGGTGGGGAAATCTCCAGCCTCCAGGATCTCATCGTACTGTGTCTCCATCTCCGGGTCGGCAAGATACTGCGTACACGGCAGTATTTCGAAGCTGCCATTTTCCTCATACGTGTCCACCAGCGGGAACTTGACACCGAAATGCGGGCAGACCTCCAGACCCACGTGAGGCACAAGTTTGGAGATACCTGCATCGCGGTGCCACCGCTGATAGTCGCTGCCCGGATAGGGGTTATTTGAATGATAGCAGGTGATGCGGTAGTCCTGTGTCCCCCAGTAACGGTCCAGAAAGTCCAACAAGACCGGGTTCTCGTAGATCTCTGGATCCGCAAACGGCTGCTCCCAAGGCACGTAGAGCGTATAGCGATTCACTACCTGCAGCCTCCCCTCAAAGACAAGCCGGTCATCGCTGCGACCATGCAGCATCACGCCGTTTTCCGGTGCGCCGTGCGTTCGCACCTGCTCCAGATAGGGCAGAAATGCCTCCCGGATCCGGTCGATCTTCCCGACCGGGATCAGGTCTTCAAAAAGCACATAGCCGTTGATACGAAGCTCCGCCAGCTTCAAATCAAGGTCATATTGGGTTGACGATCCCAAGGTCGGCTCCTCCATCAACGCAAAGTTCAGTCATAAGGTTGCCTACAGGGTTTTTCCGCCGCGGCCGGCCGGGCCCGCGCTTTGGACAGGTAACAGTTGCCTCAAGTATGTAAGTCCTCAGTCAACCGGCACCCGGTAGGAAGTCTCCTCAATCCGCTCATGGTCGGAAGCCCGTGCATTGATCATCGCCCGCTCCGTGACCGGCAGATAGTAGTGCGTTTCAGCATTCAGCGAGATAAACCCCTCCGCATACGCAACACCGCCCGACATCCCGAACGCGCCGTCGCTCGTCTCGATGCGCTTGCGCGCGTAGACCCCGCCGTAGCCCTGGCTGACCAGACAGTCCAGGCAAGCCAGCTTCTTGTCCACCACGTCGGTGATGTCAATGAACACGTCGTTGTAGTACCCGCCTTCGGACTGCCACACATTGCGCGGGATCGAGGCCGCGCCCGTGCCGAAAAAGAAGACCTGGGCCGCCTTGTGCGGCGGATTGCGGTCGCCGGGGTCCACGCCCGATGCCAATGCCATCGCGTGCAGCACGATCTGCCCGGCAATCGCATGCGCGTTGGTCAACCCGTCGCCCTCCTTGGGGAAATGCGTAAGAATAATGTCCGGCTTCAACTGGCGAAAGAGCCGCGCCAGTCGCCTGACAGCCTCGTCCGTCACCAGCAGAACCGCGTCATCCGCGCCGAAAAAGTATACGTCTTCAACCCCCAACAGACTGCACGCCTTGCGCGCCTCCTCCGCCTTCACGTCGGACCGTTCCGCCATCAGAGACTTCAGCTCATCGGCCGGGGGCACTTCACTGGCATGGTGCATCTCGTCGCTGATGACCTTATCATGCACGCGCGCACCGTGCGTAAGCACGACACAGCCGACATAGTCGCCGCGCGCCGCATGATGGGCCATCGTCCCGCCCGACTGATCGAAAATGTCGGCGGGATGCGCGCCGACCGAAAGAATACGTAGCGACTCGGACATGGGTCTGGCCTCCTGATTATTGTGGGAGCTCGGTTCACCCATAAGTATAGCCTACCAACCCCCTAAGGAGTTAGGACCCGAAAAGAGGCACCCATCCCAAAATGGAGGCACACTCACGCATACTCTCGGCGCCAGACCAACCATTGCCACGCCGCGACAAACTCTGTGTCAGAGGAAACGCAGTCTCTGACAACTGACCACTAGCTACTAACCACTGCAGTTTGGGCGGTCGGGCCTATTCGGCCCTCCCTTGTGGGGGGGCCCCGCCCCCGCAACGCCCCCGGCCCAAATCGCGCCGCAGCCAGTGTGCGCGCAATTCGACCTTGGCGTCCCGCGGCGACCGGTGCTTCCCCCGCGTCGTGGCTCGTTCCGAGTGTGAGCCAGCGCAGGCAGGGCGGACGCGGCTACGCCCCTTCTGGCCTAACGTACACCGCGATGACCGGCATGAGCCCGCCATAGAAATCCTGCCGCTGCGTTCCGTCATTCCGGTCCCAGGCAAAAGGGACACAGTGCGTACATAATGAGGCTTAGCAGTTAAGAAAGTACGCAATACGCAGAAGGCGCATTCTCGACTTTTGCGCACATCAGATATTGTCGCCCCCCGAAGGGGTACAGGGGGCTGCACGATCCAGCGACTTCAGATCGGCCAGATGGCCTCCATCTCCCATGCTTCCAGAGAAAGAAGGGTTGCTCCGCCGCCCAGCGAATAGAGCTGCACGCCCAGGCTGTCCGCCCGCGCCGGATAGATGCGTTTGCCCAGGTAGTGGCCGCCCTGACCAAAGACCTCGACCACGCTGCGGTCGACAAAGACGCGCAGCTCGATCGGCTCACCGTAGGCGTGCCTCACGGTACAGCGCTGTGACTCACGGTTCTTCACCTCCTGGCTGACACTCGAGCGCGTAACGTCTAGGACCAGCAACCTGTCAGGGCCCAGCTTCTCCTGCGGCTGTATCGAGTCATTCGGATTGACGTTGAACCGGATCATCGTCTGCTCTGCGCCGTCGGGCGAACAGCACACACGCAGGCCGAACTCTTCGGCGCTCTCCCAACTGAAGACCGCCCGGATCTCCAGCCGGTTGCCGCGCACGCCGTCAAGCGTGATCGACGAATCTCCCGCCAGTTTGATGTCCGACAAGCGCACAGGGTTGCGGCGCAGCGCCTCCAGCTCCTTCACCGGGTTCAGATGCAACTCGCCCTGTTCACCCATGGTGAGCGCCATCGGCAACCCCATGATCCCGGACCAGCCCGATGCCCGCTGGACGTAGCCGTAACGCCCCTCGGATAACCGGCCGAACATGACACGCCTGCCGTTTCCATCCAGCAGCGTCTGGCACTCGTTCAGAATGCCGGTCCTGTTGGAAAAGTTCGTCTCGCCGAAAGCCATTCGCCCATGTCGCACGGGTGTGAATCTCTGGTTCGCATAGGTTCCCGTGTAATAGTGCGGCCCGCGATGATGGCTGGCAAAGAGCAGGACATGCTTGTCGCCCATCGGAAAAAAGTCGGGCACCGCGCAGTCCTCGCCCACTTCCGTGTACCTTCCCCCTTCATAGAGAGGATGCAGGTACGCCCAGTTCGCCAGATCGACTGACCTGTACAGGAAGGCCCTGTCCGGCTTTTGACCCTCGAACTCCTCCCGGCTGGTGTTTCCCGTGAGCGCGTAGTACGTATCGCCTTCTATCCACGCGCACGGAGCGCCGTCCACCGTGTAGCCGCTGCCGGGTTCGGGTGTCGGGATGACCGGGTTCGCCTGATGTTTTTCCCATTCGACCAGCAACTCATCCTGGCTTGTTGCCAGGCAGATCCCACCCGGAACGCCATGATAGATGATCGTCGGCACGCCCTCCATGTTGACGAAGGCCGTGCCGCTGTAGCAGCCGTCCCGGTCGTAACTGTCCACTGGTGCCAGCGCGATAGGTAGGTCCTGCCAGTGTACGAGATCTTCGCTGACCGCATGGCCCCAGTGGATCGTTCCCGTCGCCCCGCCGTGGAAGGCGGCGTGGGGGTTGTTCTGGTAGAAAAGGTGATATCTGCCCTGCCAGAAGATCGTCCCGTTCGGATCGTTCAGCCAGTTGCACGGGGCCAGAAAGTGGTAGGCCGGCCGGTACGGGTCGGATGAAAGTCTCTCCCGGCTCTCACCCGCTGTTTCCGCGGCTGCTCTGGTCATACTTCACCTCCCGTGTATACAGAAATGGCAGTTGGACCCGGTGTTCCAAAAAAACCGTTCGCGGTGAAACGTCGTTGGAAAGAATGCGAGCACCCCCGCCGGAGTGCCCGCAACGAACTGTCCCGGTTCACCGGGCTGCGAACGGGACAAAATGAACTGCTGGGTCCCGCGTCAGCACTGGTGCGACCGCCGGCATCGCATCTCAGGACGCACTGTCCTTGTCGAACCTGTCCGGCCGGAACCGCTCGATCGGGTACTCGGTCGACCCGTCCGCGGCCAGATCGGCCACGATCTTGCCCACGAGAGTTGAGAATTTGAACCCGTGCCCCGAGAATCCGGCGGCGACCAGCACGTTTTCATTGCTGGGATGTGTACCGATGACGAAATCCCGGTCGGGCGTTGACGTATACATGCAGGTGGTGCCTTCGACGTAGGAGAAGCCGCTGTCCGGCATGATCGATGACAGCCACGCCTGCAGTTCATCACGCTTGTCGAGGTCCAGTGTTCGATCGACCTCCGAAGCTGAAGTTTCGACCCCGAGCCCATCGTCGGCGGTCTTCACGCCTGGGCCGTAGTCGGGAAAGCCGTAGAACTTGGTGTCCATATCGCCGAAGACCGGCAGCTGGCCGGGCTTGTAACGGTCCCGGTGTTCGGGCCGGAAGTAAAACTCCTGCTGCCGTGTCACGTGTAATGGAAGCGAAAGATCTTCGAGGATCTCGGGTGCCCAGGGACCGGGCGAAATGATCAGTCTGTCACAGCGAATCTGGCCGGCGGACGTCTCTAGCAGGGGCGTCTCCTGGCTGATATCCACGCGGTGCACGCGTTCCCGCTCCTGGACGGTCGCGCCGGCGCGCTGCGCCTGTTCAAGATGCTCCAGAATACAGCGGCCGACATTCAGAAGGCCGGCCCGGGCGGTGAAACAGGTGACGGTATCCGGGGGCAGATGCAGCGCGGGGTAACGGGCGGTCACTTCCTGAGGAGTAAAACATTCGATCGACCTGCCCAGCGCTTCCATTACGCCGATTCTCTGTGCAATTTTTGGGTTCCCATGGCGTGCAAAGTAGAGCAGTCCCGTAAAGTGCATCAGCTGGTCGGCGGCGAGAGAATCCAACTCTTGCCACAGCGGAATGGTCGCTTCAGCGAGCTTTATGTAGTCAGGATGCTCATAAATGTCGCGGAAAATCCTGGAAAAGCCGTGTGAGCTGCCGAGAGCGTGGCCGAGCTCAAACTGCTCGATGCCGAAAGCAGCAACCCCTCGGCGAGCGAGGTGGTAGAGGGCTGCACTTCCCATAGCGCCCAGTCCAACTACTACGATTTTAGCGTTTTGCATGTTGTCTTGTGCTGAAAACTGTGTGGAAAAGGTGGAATGTAGGAAGATCGGAACGGGTTCGGCTAACAGAGGTTTGGTCTGCATTATATGCAGAAGACGGCCCCGTTCCAAGTGAAAAAAATTACTGTTTTCTAGTCGGGCTCTTGCTGTGGCTTGATGGCCTCGTCATCGCCTTGGCCGGCGCGGCCGCCTGTTGGATCGACTCTTTTCCTACCTGTCGATTCCCAACATACTGCGCGTTTCGTCGATCGTGGCAACGCCCCGTCCCAGGTCGTTGGCAATGCGTGCAATCCGCTCCACCATCTGCGCGTTGCTCTGTGCCAGTTCACCCCGCTGGTAATGGATACAGTCCTCCAGTCCGGTGCGCACGTGACCGCCCAGCAGCATCGCCATCACATTCACCTGGATCTCTTCCAGGCCCAGCGCGCACGTCTGGAACAGGGAGTCTTCCGGCAAGTTGCGCACCATGTAGAGGAAGCTGTCCATGCTCGTGTTGATGCCGCTCTGCTGCCCGAAAACCAGCTGCAGGAAGTAGGGTTTGTCTAGCGCGTCGCGCTGGATCAGATAGTCCAGAATGTCGAGATGACCCGGGTGGTAGAGGAACACCTGCGGCTTGATGCCGCGTTCCCGCAGACGGTGCGCCGTACGCTCCGAGTCGTCAAATGTGGCCAGCGTGACCTTGCTCGGCCCGCTTCCCCCGCCGGTATAGGCCGCGCCGCCGCGAAAGGTCATCGGGCCGGGGTTGAAGGCCATGATATCGGGGCCGGCCTCGATCGGCGCAGATTTGTAGTGGTGTGCCGTTCCAACGAAATCGCTGCCTTCGGTCGTCAGATCGGCGATCCCCTGCGAATTGTCCACCAGGATCTGCGGCGCCTTGGCGCGCATCATTTCGTTGATTTCGCGATATCGGTCCGCCTCGTGCGATGCTTGGGTTGGGTCTTCAGCCTGGCGGGCGTGAATGTGAATGATGGTCGCGCCGGCTGCAAATACCTCGGCCGCAGCATCCGCCTGCTCCTCGGCTGTCACCGGCATCGCCGGATTCTCGCTCTTCTGATGCCCGCCCGTCACCACCGCACTGATAATCAGCGGCGGCATGCCCCCGCTGATTCGTCTGACATACTCGCGTTGGTTCGTGTAATCCCAGGTGATGTCCATGTCAACGCTCCTCAGTTCGGTACGATCACGCCTTTGATAAAGCCGTCCAATTCGATTTCGCCGCCGGCCGCAAGCACAGCTGTCTCTGCCTCAGCCAGCGAAAAATGATGTGTGACCATCTTTTCAATGGGATAGCGCCGCGACTCGACGATCTTGATCGCGGCCTGCACGGCCGGCGTATCGTGCGTATTCACGCCCTGCACGCGCAGCTCCTTGATCGGAATCTTACTGGGAACGATGGAAACCTCCTGCTCGCCGGTGTTCGAACCAACGACCACAACACCCATCGGCCTCGCCAGGTCCAGAGCCAGGGGAAAGGAAGCCGTTGCACCGGTAAGGTCCACGACCATATCAGCCAGTATGCCGTCGGTGAGCTCCAGAACCGCTTCGACCGGGTCTTCACGTTCGAGATTGATGATGTGCGTCGCCCCGAACTGCCTGGACAGCTCGAACCGGTGTTCATCCTGACTCAGGCCAAGCGCGATGATCCTCGACGCGCCGGCCTCATTGGCCGCCAGGATCGCCGCCAGCCCCTGCCCGCCCGGCCCGATTACCACCACGTTGTCGCCGATCGCGGCCCCGCCTTTCGTGCGTACCCAACGCAGCCCGTTGCCGATGTTGGCGCACGTCATCGCCGCCGCCTCGGCCGGCACATCCTCCGCAATGCGGTGCACGCGCGAATTCGGCGCCAGATACATGTACTGGCTGTATGCCCCCCACAGGTGTGGCGGCACGCTGGACGGCGTCGTCCCCCCGTAGCCCTGATGCGCCTTGCAGAACCGGTACTCGCCCAGCAGGCACCAGCGGCAATGTCCGCACCCAAACAGGTGCTCGACGATGACTCTGTCGCCGGCCTCGACGCCCCAGCGCGCCGCGGCCCGGCTCCCGACTTCTTCGATGTACCCGACTAGCTCATGACCCATTATGAGCGGAAACCGGTGGGATTCTGTCCAGTTGTAGATTCGGGGATCGCTGCCGCAGACGCCGCACATCTCGACTCTCAGCAGCCCGTCGTCTTCGCCGATGACCGGCATGTCGAAAGCCTGGATCTCCATCTCCCGCGTGGTGACGACAACCGCTGCGTTGACTTTGCTCGACAAGGCAGACCCCTCCATCGACAGGAACGAGCTTTCAGTTTGAAGGCACTGCGAAATAGAAGAAACTACGCCGTAGTCAGGTCGAAGATGACCTTCATCATCCCCTCCGCCCCCTCGTCGATCAGCTTGTACGCCTGCGGAGCTTCTTCCAGGGCGAATCGATGCGTGATCAGGCCGCTGACATCGAGCCGGCCGGTGTGCAACAGCTTGATGATCACATTGTGCACGCGAACAATGTCCCAGCGGCGATGATAGAGACCACTCTCTGGATTCTCGGGAGGTAGACGGTAGCCTCCGCTGCGCGAGTGGAGAATCTGCCCGGCGCTGCGGCAGAACTCTTCTCCAAGGTAGAGGTCATCGGCCGGACCGTCGTACATCCCCACGGCAACGACCTTCGGGAAAGGCGTCCCGCAGTGCATCGCCAGCCCAATGCCGCCCGTCTGGCCGGAGCACTCGAAACAGACGTCCGCACCCGGCCCGCCAAGGATGCGCTTCACCTCACGCCCGACGTCGCCGTGACTGGGGTTGAGGGCATGGTCGGCGCCCAGGCGTTTCGCCGTTTCCAGCCGTTCATCGAGCAGATCGATCGCGATGACCGGGTCGGCGCCGGAAAGCTTGCACAGCTGCATCGTCAGCAGCCCGACAATCCCCTGACCGACAACTACCGCGCTCTCCCCTATCCGAACCGGCCCGACGAGAACCGCGTCCAGAGCGACCGTGCCTAGGCTCACGAATATGTACTTCTCAAAATCATCGTCGGGCGGCAGCGGGTAGGGAAAAGCGCTCACACCGACGCCCTTGGTCGTCGCCCCGACCTTCGCCAGATCCAGGTTGAAGTTTCGGGTCTCGCGATGGTGCGCCGAACCCATCACCACGTCGCCGACCGCCAGCTCGCTCACCTCCGCGCCGACCTCCACCACGCGCGCGACATCCTCGTACCCATAGGTAAAGGGGTACTTCATCGAACGCCCCTCGGTTACGAAGCCGTCCGTCTCCACGCTGCGCCCATGCCAGACCGCCTCACCGCGAAAATGCGAGCGTTCAGTGCCGTGGCTGATCCCGGAGTAAAGATTGACGACCTTCACGTCCCTGGGACCAAGCGGCGGGTCGGCATATTCGCCTATTTCCACCTGACGGGGACCGACAAACAGGACTTCCTTCGGCATGGGCAGTTAGGGAGCAAATCCGCACGTCAAACCGCCATCCACGAGCAGATTGACGCCGGTAATGTACTTGGCCTCGTCGGACGCCAGGAACAGGGCCGCATAGGCGACGTCCCAGGCATCCCCCATCTTTTTCATCGGGCACAGGTTGTCCCGCTGCCGGATCATCTCTTCGACGCCCTCATCAGAATAGGCGTCCTGGAGGCCTTGGGTGATGAAAGGCGTATTCATCAGACCCGGCAGCACACAGTTCGCCCGTATGCCCTTCTGCGCATACTGCATCGCGATATTCTGCGTCAGCTGATTGATGGCACCCTTGGAAGCGTTGTAGGAGACACTCGGATAGCCCGTATACCGAATGGCGGCAATCGAAGAAATATTGACGATAGCACCGCCCCCTTGCCTCTCCATATGTGGGATACAGAACTTGCAGGTCAGAAACATCCCCTTCACATTGACGTCCAGCAGCCGGTCCCAGTTTTCCTCGCTGATCTCGACCGGCCCGCCCACTTCGATGATCCCCACATTGTTGTGCAGGATGTCGATCCGGCCGTAGGTCTCGATACACGCCGCCGCCATCCGCTCAACAGCCTGCGAATCGGTCACGTCGGCCTCGAACGTGGTGCATTCTCCCCCTTCCTGCTCGATGATGCCCTGCGTCTCACTGGCGGCATCCGGGTTGTAATCGACCAGAAACACCTTCGCCCCTTCACGGGCATAGAGCACCGCCGCCGCCTTCCCGTTCCCCCAGCCGGGCCCCACGGATCCGGCCCCCGTAACAAGCGCAACTTTCCCCTTCACACGATCTGTCATCTGTTCCTCACATATGATGTGCTTTGAATTCAACGTCGCCAGCGCCGAAGACGCAGTCTTTCCATGTACGACTGCTCCGATTCTGGACGCACGGTGACGCGATCTGGCGCCTCCAAGGCAGAGGCTTTGACCATAACCTCTGAATCCGGTCCAGATGAGATGGTCAGAGCCTGCTCGCTGCCTGGTATCCTCTCCAAGTTTTGCCAGAATCTACCACAAGGGGTTTGACGGGTCAATCCCTCCCTTCGACATGCCCGTTCGCCCTGACCCGTCAGCCGGCAAAGTGCGGCCTGCCGCATCGGGCCATATTCTTCATTTAGCTACACGAAATCATATGGAAATGAACGGAAAATGAAACGTGTCGAGCCGACCCGATCGCTTGTCAAAGTGTCCCGACCTGGGGCGCTATCGAAGAAAGAGACGACTGTCACAACTCTTGTGTCGTCTGTCGGGGCGCGTTCCGCTTCGGGCGGGGCCTTCCTTTCTCTCACTCCTCCGCCCTGATCTTAGCTAACGCCTCCCGCGCCACCCCCGCCCACGACTCCGGCAATTTCTCGCTCAGCCACCGGATCTTCTTCTCAGCTCTCCCTTCCTTGAATTCACCGAGTTGCCGCACCACAACCTCGCCCAAACCGGGCCGGGCTGGATAGCGGTCATTGGCGACGTGTGCAGGCAATCTCTCCAGGAGATCAAGCAGGTGCTGACGTACCTCCTCCGAGTCAGGCGATGGCATCCACACCTCACGCCCAGTTCCCATTCCCGAACTGTCTCCTTCGCTTGCTCGCATGATCGGTCCAATCGGAATCGGGTCCCGCTGAGGCCGCCTGTGCGGATGATTTGCGCAGTACGTCCAGAAGGGATTCTCGATCAGAACATCCCTGATCTCGCAGAAGGATTCCACATCCCTGTCGTGAGCCCTGTCGTAACCCCTTTCACCGCGGTTCCTGCGGTTGAACCAGCAGGTCCCACAGCAGTCCGAACCCCCGTTGGGCATGATGAGAATCTCCTTCTTGAAGTACAAAAAAGCGAGAGCGGGACTCCGCTCTCGCCTCTATTCGAATCAAATGCCGCTACGGCAGCGAAAGCTACTCCTGATTCAACTCGGCGGTTACGTCCAGATGGGCGCCTACGATCAGAGGCAGAAGTTCCTCTGCGAACAGTGTCGAAACGTTGGGATCCGCCAGGATCTTGGCGACATCCTCCGGAAGGAACGGCGCCGCCAGGTCCAGCGTACGCAGGATCGAAGGCGAATCATAGTGAACGGTTAGGAGGACCTCCTCGTCGGCGACCACGTTCAGCTGGTTTGCCGACGAGGTCAACTCCAACTCCGACACCTGCAGGCCGTCGTAAAGAATCGAGGCAATGTTTGCAGGCAATGAGGGCAGACTTACACCGTTCTCCGCAAAAACACTCGCCGGCACGCCGCCAACTGACTGGATCTCCGAGCCGTCCAGCATGAGCCTGAGCGCAAGCACCGGTCGGTACTCGGCATCGATGTCGGGCGGTTCCATGCGCACCGCGGTAACGTCAAACGCCGGCGGCACGTCCACTGCCGCAGCCCCGTTTGCCGCCGGAATCGAGAGGGCGACGCCGATGTCCGTCTTCTGCAGGAATCCAATCCCCACGTCCAGCACGCCCGGTGGTACCGGAAGCAGTTCGCTCACGACCCGCTGAACTGTCGCCATCGACTCATCCGTCCACGAAATGACCGGCAGATGACCGCCGTTCGAGGCCAGATACAGGCTGGCGTCAATGATATTGAGGTCCAGCCTCTGGATGCCCAGGGCCTGCATGTCGGTAATGAAGCGCGGCTGCAGAATCGACTGGTCTCCCAGTGGGATACCCATCAACGCCAGCGAGCCGTCCGCCTTGACCTCCACGGGCAGCGAGTCCAGCTTCGTCTCCGGAGCCTCCTGCCCCGCCAGCGCCAGCTGCACATCCAGGCCCGATGAGAGCACCGGCGGCAGATGCGGCAGATACTCGTTTATCGTGCCGATAAAGGCGATCTTGTCTGACAGTGAGGATACCACGACCAGAAGACGGTTGAGAGCCGCTTCGTCGTATTGCAGCGTCAGTAAGCTGCCGGCATCCCCCACCAGGTCAATGCCGCCGGCGGAAGTCGTAAGCTGCAGCGAGTCCGATCCAACACCGCCGACGATATTCATGACCAGCGGCGGCAGGCTGACCGGCGGCAAAAGGCCGGCCAAATCGGCGAGTGAAAGCCCCAGCGCCGACTGAACGTACCCATCCCTGTCGATCGCTGCACCGATCCGCAGTGCCGGCTCCATCCCCTCCGGCGCCGCCGCGAAGTTGGGCGCCGACACGTCAAAATCAGCGCCGAATGCCGCGGCATCCGCACCCGGCAAGTCCAGAGACAGGCCGATATTCGTCTTGGCCAGCAAACTGCGCAGCACCGTCAGCCCCGCGTCAACCATCCCGGGCGACACGCCCAGCAGGTCTACGGCGATTCCGCCGATCGTGTCCAGCGACGTATCCGTCCACAGAATGGTCGGCAGTGGCTCCTGATTGAGCGCCAGGTACAGGCCGTCGGCCTGAATGCTCAGATCCAGCCTTTGCGCGTTCGTAGCCCCAAGTATGTCGAGTATGTCCGCAGGCAGAAGGGAACCCGTTCCCAGCGGAATGCCCCATGCGCCCAACGAGCCGTCTTCGCCTACACTGACCGGAATCGTTGGCAGCTGCGTTTCAGCAGCCGGTTCGCCGGTAAAGGAAACGATTATGTCCAGGTCCGCGCCCTGCAGCTTGGCGACGACTTCGCCGATCATGCCGCCCATCGACGGGTCCACAAAGGCGTTGAGGACCGGCATGAGGTTGTTCAGACGCTCGCTATCATAGGCGAGACTGGGCAGCGCCGTGCTGTCAAGCGCAAGATCGATGGCGTTCGGTTGCGTGGCAAGCGAGAACTGCTCCGCGCCCACCGCCGACAGAATGTCTAAAGCCATCGGCGGCAGCGCCACACCGAGCGACGCGCCCAGGGCCTGCTCGATCTCCGCCAAGGGGGTTCCCTCGAACGACGCCTGACCGTCAGCATCGAAGGCCAGGCTGGCAAACTGAAGCGGTCCGATTGTGGTTTCCGACGCACTTTCCGTTCTAACCAGCTCCTCGCCCTGCCAGTAAGGAATGTCGTCGCCGGCCGTGGGTAAAATGATGATCGCGCCGAGGCCAACGCGCCGCAACCAGGTCAATGCATCTGCCCCCTGCGCAGCCTGGGGGACATTGGCCAGAACGCGACCCACAAGTTCCGCCGATTCATCGCTCCATTTCAGATAGGGGAGGGGCTCTCCATCCGCGTGCAGAAAGACGCCGTGATAGCCGATGCGGACTTCCAGGACATCGACTCCTGCAGCGGCGAACTGGTCCAACATCGGCTGCTGAAGAATCGGCCCGGCAGGGAAGCCCAGCGCAGTGCCATAGCCATTGCCGTCAACCCTGATCGGAACAGACGGGAGGTTGAACCACGTAGAACCGCCGTCACCGCCGCCAGCACAGGCGCCCAGTGCCAGAATAAAGACCAGAACTACAATAAATCTGCGGAGTAAGGCCGGCACGAGCCGCCTCCTTTTGGGTGCGTACCAATAAAATGCAGATAAAAGCGTACCGCGCGCCGCCGGCGCGTCAGCCGATCACCGTTGGCACTGTTATATCACGATTGGTTCGGAATGACAATGCCGAATGTTTCACTCTGTTCGACCGCGAACAGAAGTCGTACTCAATGACCTGACAGCCCGCCGCCTGGCCCGCCGAGAGGTCGCCAGCCAAACGTGTGGGGCACTGTCCAAGGTTAACACACATCTTACAATAGTTCGTGGGGAGACACAAAACCGGCATCTCAGACACAGATAGACGCCCCGGCTCCAGAGTGACGGCGAAAGACGGACTCTTACCGTACTCAACCTGTACTGATTTGCTCCCTGACCGGGCAACGACTAACCCTTGGAAGGATCGGATGGTAAGTGAGGCCGGTAAAGGTGTTTCTCGCTCCTCTTTCCTCTACGCTCTCTCCTCACCTTTCTGTCACTTCGCGCAGGGCATTCAGCATCGCCTCCTGCTCGTTCCAGGGATACTCCGTCTCGCCGTAGCACATACTGCGTTCGTGACCCTTGCCAAAGGAGGCCACGACGTCGCCTGCACGCGCCATCTCGACCCCAAATCGAATCGCCTCGGCCCGGTCGGGAACGATTGCGTGGTAAGAAGAGGCGTCCGCCGTTTGCCTCCAAGGCTCCCCAGCGCCATCAATGTCGTCGCGCGCCGGCACGCCCTCTCCCCCAGCCCCGCCTTCGACTGCCTCTCCTACACCGGCCGCGATCTCCCGGTTAATCTCACCCAGATCTTCAGTCCGGGGGTCCTCCGCGGTGATGACGGTAAAGTCCGCCAGCCGCCCGCTGACCTGGCCCATCAGCCGCCGCTTGCCCCGGTCTCGCAGACCCGCGCAGCCGAAAACAGCAATCAGTCTGCCGCCGTCCTCAGCCACAAGCGGACGCAGCGTCTCCAGCGCCCGCTCCAGGCTGGCAGGCGAATGGGCGAAGTCCACCACTGCCAGAAACGCCTGCCCGCAGTCCATGCGCTGCATCCGGCCCAATACGGCCGGCAGGGAGGCAACACCCTCCTGCACCTGCTCAGGCGGAACGCCCAGCCCAAGAGCCGCCGCAGCCGCGCAAAGTACATTCGACACGTTGAACTCGCCGATCAGCCGCGTCTCCATCGGCAGGCTGCCGCCCGGCCAGACCAGCTCAAATCGGGTGGCTTCAGGCAGGTACTCGATCTGCCGGGCGTACACGTCGGCGTTCGGGTCGGCTACACTATATATATATGAAGTAACGCCGGCTGCCCCGTTGCGCGCACGCTCTTCAGCCAGCACCTCTCGCAACGGCTGGCAGCTGCTGTCGTCCAGGTTGAAAACGGCGATACGGGGCACACCCGGCTTGCGCTCGGAACGAAACAGGCTCCGGAACAGCAGGAACTTCGCCTCCCGGTACGCCTCGAACGAACCGTGAATGTCCAGGTGCTCATGCGTGATATTCGTCAGCGCTGCCACATCATAAGCAACCGCCGCCACCCGTTTCTGATCAAGCCCGAAACTGGTGCTCTCGACCACCGCGTAGCCGCAACCTGCCGAACGCATCTGCGCCAGAAACGCCTGTACGGTCGGCGCATCCGGCGTCGTCACATGCAGCCCGGTCTCCTGCTCGACGCCGGCAATTCGCGCGCCGACCGTTGTGACGACACCCACGTCAGCGCTGCGGCTCAGAATCGCCTCCAACAGCGCGCATGTCGTCGTCTTGCCGTCCGTGCCCGTGACCCCAATGACCGTCTGCCCGCGGCTGGGAAAACCGTAAAGGGCCGCGCTCAGCCACGCCAGCGCTTCCCTGCTGTCGGTCACCTGCACATAGGGAACGCCGGCGTTCGGGGGCCACCAGTTCAGTTCTTCCAGCCTGACTGATGAGTTGCTGCCGACCACAGCCGCGGCGCCGGCAGCAACCGCCTGCGCAATGAAGCGGTGACCGTCCTGCTGCAGCCCTTCCACCGCGACGAACACCGTACCCGCGCCCACCTCCCGGCTGTCCTCGGCAATGCGAACCACCGCAACGTCCGGCACCGCTTCGTCACTGTGAACCAGCAGACCGTCCGGCAGCTGCGCAAGAAGACCTGCCAGCGCTTGCCCGTTCCCAATCACTTGTGTTGGGGTCCCGCCCGCCGCGGCTCCGGTCTCAGATTTGGGGGCCTTTGGTGCACTCGCCGTCATAGCTCCTCATTCCCGGAGCCTCCGTCCCGTGCAACCGAAATGCCGGCGACCACAATCAGGAGGAAAAAGACCGCCGCGCCCCCTATCCAGATGGGGGGTATCTGCGCCAGCCTCTCGTTGACGCGCCCCGAGCTCACAGAGGTCGTTGTCGCGGTCGCCGTCGGCTGCGCACCGCCCTCCGAGGGGGTCGGCGTGCTGGTCGGCGTGTTGTCAATTCCAGGAAGGGGCGGCGGCGTTTCGGGAACAGCAGTCGACGCAGCCGGTGACGAAGCCGGTGAATCCGCCTTCGGCTGATCCGCGGGCACATCGGCGTCCGGGGTCGGGACCGGCGTGCATTCGACAGGCGGCGCATCTGCCGGCAAATTGGGATCTGGCGTTGCCGTCACTGTGCCGGTGGCCGTCGGCGTCCCGGCCGGCGCATTGGGATCCGGCGTCACCGTAACCGTGCTCGTTGCCGTTTCGATGGGATGGTGCAGAGCGATTGGCAAACACTCCACAGTGGGCGTAGCGGTTGGCGCATCGGGATCCGGCGTCGCCGTCGCCGTATCGGTGGCTGTTGGCGTCTCCGTCGGCGCGCCCGGGTCAGGTGTAGGAGTAATCGTCGGCGTTGCCGTCGGGGTGGACGTGTCCGACGGAGGCGGCGTTTCAGTAGGCGTTGGCGTCGGCACTCTGGACAGTTCCGCCGGATTAAGCGGCGTTATCTGGGCCGATGACAGAAAACTTTCGCCGCCGTCAAGCGTACGCAGCACGCCGTCCTGCTCGGTCCCCGCATAGGTGACGCCGAAGAAGGTCGTCGATGTGGCCAGCCGGAAAACAGGATTGGTATAGGCAGCGCCGTTGACCGTCACCCGCGTCCAGTCCGGTACGCTCTGCGTCCACAGTCCGACATTCGTGCCGACGACGACTTTCTGCCCGCTGACCGTCACGTCGTAGATGACGGGCCCCGCCGGGAAAGCTGGGTCCTGGACCCAGTTGTAACCGTCCTCGCTCAGATAGAGACCTGAAGCGAACGTTCCCACGTACAGGCGGCCATCCAGAATAGTCATTCCCCGCGCGATGATACCCGCGGGCAGGTCGACCCGCTCCCAGGACGCGGCACCCGCCGTCAGTCGCCAGACGCCGTCGTGGGTCCCCGCATAGAGCGCGCCCGCCTTATCCGCAAACGCGCGCACCCGCAAGGCGCTCCCTGTCAGACCCTCGCCGAACCACGCCCAATTCAGGCCGCCGTCCCTGCTGCGCACGACACCGTCGTAGCGGGTACCCGCATAGAAAACGGTCACCCCGTCTTCAACGCGCGTGAACAGGCGGCCGATGCCGCTGTTCGGAGTGAGCACCTGGTTGACCGAGAACTCCTGCCGCCAGCTCTGGCCGCCGTCTTCGCTGATGAACAGATTGCCGGCGCCCCCGTCCGCGGCCAGCACACGGTTTCCATCCTGCGGATCGAACCGAATCGAAGCCACCGAAGTATCGGCCGGTAGTTCCACGTCCGCCCGGCTCCACGTGTGCCCGCCGTCCGTGCTGCGATAGATGCCCGCCGGCACCGGCACGTTCAGCGTGCCCGCCACAACGATGCTGGCATCATCCGGCGAGACATCCAGCCCAATGATACTGTTCGAAAACGGCACAAAGCCGGATTGGGCAAAGACCTGACCGCTGGCCAGCGCAGCCAGTGCCGTCAGAACAACGAGAGGCCGCCACAGGTGGGGTAACTTCAGTCGCTTGAAATACGCCGTTCCTGTGCGCCGTATGCCGCACAGTTCTTGCTGGTAACGAGCGCGCATAGAGTCTCCCAATGGGAACCGGAGAGGAAATTCCAATTATACGTCACCCAAACTATAGCACAAAGGCGCCCGATTTTGCCCAACCGAAAGCTTTGACGGCTGCATCCCAAAACGGGAGTGCAATCGCGTAAATCTCTGGCTGCAGCCAAACCTGCCCGTTCCACGATCATCTCTGATGTAAGCGATGCGCCGTCACTGACCACTTCCAACTGACTACTGACTACTGCAGTTTGGGCGGTCGGGCCTATTCGGCCCTCCCTTGTGCAGGGGCTCCGCCCCCGCAACGCCCCCGGCCCTGCTCGCGCCGCAGCGAGTGTGTGGCCAATGTGACGTTGTCCACCCGCGGCCACCGTGCTTCACCCCCCTCACCCATCCCGCTCCAGTAGGGGCAGGCCTTGTGCCTGCCCTATCCAGTCCCAATATCTGGATGCACCCGCTTTGAATTCTTGAACAGGGAAAAGAAAGCCTCCCGACTCTCTCCCTCCACCGCCCGCTTTGTGAATTCTACCCGGTTGCAAGTTATCATGTATGTCATTATCCACCTGCTCACAAAACCCGGCGTCCGCCCTGCAGATCGGGCGGCCCTTCAAACCAAACGCAACCCGCCAAAGGAGAACGAGATGCAGAGCCCGGCACGGCGCGCAATCATGATCGGCATGGACGGCGCCGCCATGGAACTGGTGATCAATATGGTAAACGGGGGCCACATGCCCAATCTTGCCAAAATAGTAGAACGAGGCGTGTACCGCCCCATGATCGGCGTTTTCCCGACCCTCACGCCGCCGGGCTGGACCGCCACCTCCACCGGCGCCTGGCCGGGAAACCACGGCGTCATGGACTTCAACATCCGCAAGCTGGGCGCCCCACTCGATGAAACGGTCTGGGGAATTAACACCGACCTGTCACGTGCCGAATACCTCTGGAATACCGTCGAACGCGCCGGCGGCACGCCCCTGCTGGTCAAATGGGAAATGTCCTGGCCGCCCACCGTGACCAGCGGCGTGCAAGTCGAAGGCACCGGCCCCGGCGTCTCCAACCATCACCAGATCGCCGGCTATCACCTCTTCGTCGCCGGCCAGTGGCAGCGGCGCGCAATCGGCGGCCAGCGCGATCCCGAAACACTGGACCCCAGCGCCCTGCAGACAGGCTCCGACGTCGACCCCGTCTCCGTCGAAGATGCCCGCAATTGGACCGGTCTTCCGGCCTCAAGCCGCCCGCCCAAAGAGGTGAAGCTGACGATCCAGCCCCTTGCGCGCGGCCGCGGCCCCATGTTGCGCGGCGAAAAAGGCACGCCCGTAACCTTCTACGGCCTCATCTATGCATCCGCAGACAACGGCTACGACCGCGTACGCATCTGCCGCTCACGCGACGGGGACAGCGCGGTAACTGAACTGGGGATGGGCGACTGGAGCGACTGGTGGCTCGACCAGTTCGAAATCGACGACGAAGGGATTGGCGGCTACGTGCGCATGAAGCTGGTCAACCTCACGTCCGACGCCGGCGCCTTCGAGCTGTTCGTCCCCCAGATCTGGCCGGACAGTGGCTACACGAAGCCGCTGGAAGTGGCCGACGAGATCGACCGGCACGTGGGCAACTTTCTGCAAAACCCCGCCCGAGACGCCCTGGGCATCATGGATGACGACACCTACTTCGAGTCGCTCGACTTCCACCACCAGCGCCTCGCCGATGTGGCCGACTATCTCACATCCAGCCGCCAAGACTGGACTATGCTCTTCATCGAAACCCACGCCTCCGACTACACCAGCCACTTCTTCCTCGGCCAGGCCGAAGAGTTCAGCGGCGCCGATGTAGAGACCCAGCAACGTTGTCTCGACGGCGTCGTCCGCACCTACAGCTCCATCGACGACATGATCGGCCGCGTCGCCGCCCTCGCCGGCGACGACACGCTCATCTGTCTCGTCTCCGATCACGGCGGCACACCCAACCAATACCGCGCCATTGAGATCGACGAGGTGCTGGAAGAGGCAGGTCTCCTGGTCTATAAGGAAGAAAACGGCAAGCGGACGGTGGACTGGTCACGCACGCGCGCCGCGTCAGTAGGCCTGGTGCACGTGTTCATCAATCTGGAGGGACGCGAGCCCGATGGAATCGTGTCTCCGGACGACTATAAGGATACCCAACTGGAGATCATCGCCGCCCTGCACGCCTACAAAGACCCCGCCACCGGCCGCCATCCATTCGCCCTGGCGATAACGCGAGAAGATGCCGAGATGGTCAACCTCTGGGGCGACACCACCGGCGACGTGGTCTACGCCCTGCGGCCGGAGTTCGACGGCGCCCACGGCAAACAGCTGCCCTCAGTCAGCTTCGGCATCGCCGGACAGCACTGCACCTTCGTCCTGGCCGGCCCCGGCGTAAAAGAAGGACTGGCGCTGCAGGGACAGGTGCGGGTGGTCGATGTGGCTCCGACCCTATGTTATCTTCTGGGGCTTCCCATGCCGCGCAACGTCGAAGGCGGGGTCGTATACGAGGCGCTCACCGATCCCGACTGGCACCTCAATGAGTAAGAACGGCGGGGAGGAGGGAACACAGAATTCGATCCCTCCTCCCCGCTCTATGTCGATTGCTCGTTCACTTTTGCCTGATAGGCGTTTCGCGCGACCAAGGTTCGGTTAATCCCCGCGGGGCCGCACTGTAACGCCCGAAAAACCCAATACGCCTTTGGTGCTATTCGCGACCCTTCGCGTCACTTCGCGGATCGATAGGTCTTGCTATTGCAGGATTCAGGCAAAACCTGTTCTGAATAGCTGTCAGCCCCTAATATTCGTCGTCTTCGATCTCACCTGCAGGCATCTCGATATCCACGACCTGCCCCTGGTCGTCGATAATGACGCGAAAACCCATCATGCCCAACCACTGCCGCGACTGCTCGGGGATCGCCTGCCCAACCGCCTGATCGATGTTGTCGATCGAGGACTCCACGGCCGCCTTGCTAAAGATGTCGTCTTTGCCCATCAGGTCCAACATGCCGCTCACGGCCAGCTCTCGGTGTTGGTCCACCTGGCCCTTCAGAAACTCGATAACCTGCTGGTCCACCAGCGCGGCGTCGATGTGGCGCAGAAAGCCATCCTCGTCTACGACGTAGCAGGCGCGCTCGCCCACATGCTTCACCTGCGCCGCACTGCGGCGTTCGTCGAACACGAGCCCTTCAAACATCGCCGAATTTGCCAAGGTACTCTCCAATTTCAGTTCTCAGAATCCCTCTGTTGCTCCGGCTAAATTCCTGAGGAATGGCATTTTACCCCGTCTGTCAGCTTCTACGCCGCGGCAGGCAACAAAGTTTCTCCGCCAACCCCTACATCAACGCCGCCCGGCTCTCGAGAAACTCCCGGCTGCGGCGCACACTGGCGACCGGCTCTTTGGGCAGATCGTGTTCGACAACGTAGCACGTGGCGCCCGCCGCACGGCAAGCCGGTATGATCGCGTCCCAGTCCAGCGTGCCGTAGCCCACGTCGGCCAGGCCCATCTGGTCCTCGTTCTCCCCCGCCGGCGCCAAATCTTTCGCATGGATGTGCGGACAGCGGCCCGCGTACTTCTGCAACAGTTCCAGGGGACGGGCGCCGCCATCGGTGATCCAGGCCATGTCCGGCTCCCAGAACAGATTCTCCGCGTCTGCGTTTTCCAGCACCCAATCGATCGCCCGCGCTCCATCGAACTCGTCCATCTCAAAAGCGTGGTTATGATAGCCCAGCCGCATCCCCTCATCACGGCAACGCCGTCCCAGCCCGTCGAGCGTCTGCCCGAACGCGCGCCACGCATCTGCGGTCGCAGCCTCCCGCACGGCCGGATCCGGCATGGGCAGAATGAGACAGTCGTTACCGACCGCCCGGTGAAATGCCACCGTTCCGGCGAAATCCCCGGCCAGGGCATGGTAAGGTACGTGGGCCGAAACGGTCTGCAACCCGTGCCGCTCCAAAATCGCTTTCGCTTGCTCGCCGGTATGGTCCGGCAGAAAGATCAGTTCCACACCTTCATATCCTGCCTCGGCCGCGGCCGCCGCCACCTCCTCAAAGCTATCCGAAAGGTGACGCAGGCTGTAAAGCTGTACGGCGATGGTTGGCTTATCGTTGCTCATGCAAGAGTCTCCATTTCTGTCGCACGCCGTATGCGCTCGGTCAACCCACTGTAACGCTGGGCCACCTGGTCGTTGCCCACGGCCATGCCGATCGCTTTCAGTTGCCCCACCAGCACCACCAGCCGCTTCGCCCGCGTGACCGCCGTGTACAGCAGATTCCGCTGAAGTAGCATGAAGTGGCTTGTAAGCAGTGGGATGACGACCACCGGGAACTCACTGCCCTGGCTTTTATGTACGCTGATTGCGTAGGCATGGATCAACTCATCCAGCTCCAGGAAATCGTACTCGACCCGGCGCCCGTCGACTTCGACCGTAACCCGCTGTTCAATCAGGTCGACGTCCTTAATATAACCCATATCCCCATTGAACACATCTTTATCATAATTGTTGCGCACCTGCATCACCCGGTCCCCTGCTCGAAAAACGCGGCTGCCGAAACTGTGCTCCGGCCGGTCCGGCTGCGGCGGATTGAGGTTATCCTGAATCGTCTCGTTCAGTGCCGCCACCCCGGCCGCACCCCGGTGCATCGGGCTGAGAACCTGGATATCCTCTGCAGAAATGGCAAAGCGGCGCGGGATGCGCTCATGCACAAGCTCCATGCACAGCTGGGCTGCCCGTTCAGGCTCTTCAGTGCGAAAAAGGAAAAAGTCATCCGCCTCGACGCCCTCTTCCCGGGCCGACCGTTTCAACACCGGCATCTGGCCGCGGTTGATGCGATGCGCATTCTCGACAATATAGCTGCCCGCCGCCTGCCGAAAGATCCTGTCCAGCCGCACCACGGCCGCGCTTGACCGGGGTCCCGTCTCCGCAGCGTGCCCCGTCCCTTCAGCCTCCCCTTCAATCGCCGCGATCACGTCGCGCAGCACATTGCCCGCCCCCACGCTCGGCAGCTGGTCGACGTCGCCAACCAGCAGCAGCGACATACCCGGAGGAATGGCCTTGAGCAGATGATTCATCAGAATCAGGTCCAGCATCGAGGACTCGTCCACGATCAACAGGTCCCCGCGCAGCGGATGCTCCTCATTGCGCTTGAACGACATCCCCGCAGCCGGCTGCACCTGCAGCAGCCTGTGCACCGTCTTCGCCGGCCGCCCCGTAGCCTCGGCCAGCCGTTTCGCCGCCCGTCCGGTCGGCGCCGCCAGGATCGCCTTCGCGCCCGCCTCCTCGCACAGCTCGATGATCGTGCGCACAACCGTCGTCTTGCCCGTGCCGGGCCCCCCGGTCAGCACGGTCAGCCGGTTGGTCAGCGCCGCCAGGACCGCCTCGCGCTGGCGCGCAGCAAGACGCAGCGGCCCAGGTTCGCGACTTGCTCCCGCTTCGAGCTGCGCCAATCTCCGCTCCCAGTCCACCGCCTGAAAGGATGCAAGTGCACCGGACCCCCGCACACCTGCTGGCGCCGCGCCCCCGGAAACCCGCATCAGGCCGGCGACCCGGTTGCTGACGCCCACTTCGCCGTAATACATCGGCGTCAGATAGACCGCCTGCCCGTCCTGCGCCAGTTCTTCAATCTGCTTCGCAGTCGGCATTTCGTTTGCGCCGCGGTCCGCCGGCATCAGAGGCATCGGCTGGGAATCTGAAGCGCCGTAGATCCCGGCCACCGCCCAGTGCAGCGCTTCAGCCTCCTCGCCCGGCCCGGCAGCAAGCTTTATGCGGTCCGCCCCCTTCAGATGCTGAAGCCCCGCCGCCGCCTTCTCCTTCCCTACCTTCAACAGTTCATCGGCCTTCGCGATCAGCTCCCCGCTTGGCAGATAAACATGTCCCTCATCCCTGCCCCTGTTGAGCGCAAACTCGACACCGGCCGCAATGCGCTGCGGCGCGTCTTCAGCGATGCCCAAAGCCCTTCCGATCCTGTCCGCGGTCAGGAAACCGATGCCAAAAATGTCCTCAGAAAGACGGTAAGGATTCCGCTGCACCGTTTCCACCGCGCTGTCGCCGTAACGCTTGTAGATCTTCGCCGCCATGGCACCGCTCACTTCGTGACCGCGCAGGAAGATCATCACCTCCTTGATCGCCTTCTTCTCCACCCACCCTGCAACGATCATCGACACCCGCTTGCGCCCCACCCCGCCTACCTCGGACAGCCGCTGCGGCTCGTTGTCGATGATATCCAGCGTCTCCGCGCCAAAATGGGCAACGATGCGCTTGGCCGTCACCGGCCCGACCCCTTTCACCAGCCCGCTGCCGAGATACTTCTCGATGCCGGCCACCGTCGCCGGCAGCACCGACCGCATCTCGTCAACCACGAACTGTTTGCCGTACTGCCGGTGCGTTTCCCACCTTCCCCGCAGCTCCACCGCCTCCCCAACCGCGACGCCGGCCATCGACCCCACGACCGCCGCCTCCCTCTGCCGGTGCGGCAGTTGAGACGCCGGTTTCTCCGGCGCCAGCTTGGCCACGGTATAGCCGTTTTCCTCGTTGTGAAAGGTGATGCGTTCGATAACGCCGCGCAGAATTTCTTGCGTTTCGTCGCTCATAAGTGTTAGGGTAACAGAACGATTTGGACCGATCAACCCGCGCCGCCCAAGCTGCGTGCTCAGAAACGCAGCTCCACCGGGTAGCGGAACCGCATTTCACCGGCCCCCTTTACAAAAGAGACCGGAAGCAGGACAGTCGCGAACTCCAAATGGAAGAGATCGCAGGATCGTTTACGCCCCTACTTATCGTCATTTCGCTGGCATTCATCGTGCCGCTGCTGCTCTCGCGCTTCGAGCGCCTGCGCCTTCCGATCGTCGTCGGCGAAATCCTGGCCGGAATCATCGTCGGCAGCAGCGGCTTCGGCTGGGTGACCCACGAAGACCAGCTGCTCACGCTCCTGGCCGAGTTTGGCTTCGTCTTCCTCATGTTCCTGGCCGGCATGGAGATCGACTTCGCCAACCTGAACATTGAGCTGCCCGGCGTCGCCCGCGCCAGCGGCGCGCGCACAAACCTCACTGCGCCTCAGACCCGCGAGCGCCGCACCTTCGGCCCGCTTTCCATCAGCCTGATGGGCTTCATCCTGACCCTTTCGCTGTCCGCCATCGTCGGCTTCGCGCTCCTGCGGGTCGGCCTGGTCAGCAGTCCCTGGATGATGGCGCTCATCATGTCGACAACGTCGCTCGGCGTCGTCATGCCCGTGCTCAAAGAGCAGGAGCTCATCCGCGGCCGCTTCGGGCAAACTATCCTCATCGCCGCCCTCGTCGCTGACTTCGCCACCATGATCCTGATCACCGTGGTCATTGCCACCATCTCCCACGGTCTGACGCTCGACATCCTCCTCATCAGCCTGCTCTTCGTCGTCTTCTTCCTTCTCTATCGCCTGGGCATCGTCTCCCTGAACCGGTTCGACTCCTTGCGCCGCACGCTGGAAGATCTCAGCCACACCACCGCCCGCATAAAGATTCGCGGCGCCTTCACCATCATGTTGCTCTTTGTGGTGCTGGCCGAAGTGCTGGGCGCCGAGATCATCCTGGGCGCCTTCATCGCCGGAGCCATGCTATCCCTGCTCTCCACCCGTGAAGATCTGGAGGCGATGCACCAGTTGGAAGCCGTCGGCTTCGGCTTCTTCATCCCCATCTTTTTCATCATGGTGGGCGTGAATTTCAATCTGGGCGCCCTGCTCGGGTCAACCGATGCCTTGATCCTGTTGCCCTTCCTTGTGCTGGCCGCCTTCCTCGTCAAAATCCTGCCCGCCCTTCTCTTCCGGTTGCAGTTCAGCTGGCGGGAAACCTTCTCAGCCGGCTTTCTTCTTTCGTCGCGCCTCTCCCTGATCGTCGCCGCCTCCGCCATCGGCCTCAATATGGGGATCATCAGCGAATCGGTCAACACCATAATCATTCTGGTCGCCATCGTCACCGTCACCGCTGCCCCCTTGGTCTTCAACCGCATTGTCCCCCGCACTTCCACGGCTACACCGCGGCCCATCGTGGTCTTCGGCGCCGAAAGACTTGGACTCCAGGTCGCGGAACAGTTGCTGGGCCACCACGAAGAGGTTGTTCTCGTAGATCCGGATGAGAATCTGATTGCCAGAGCCCGGCAACGCTCCTCCGAAGGCATCGAGGTCATGCACGCCAGCATCGATGATGAGAATGAAAAGCTGGCCGGACATCTGGACCTGGCCGAGACCGTCGTCGTTACCCTCAGCGACACCGACCGCAACCGCCACATCTGCCACGTCGCCCGCACCCGTTACGGCATCGACCACATCGTGACCCTCGTCAGGGAAACCAACCGCCTTGTGGAGTTTGAAACGCTCAACGTAACCGTCTTCAACCCTTCGCTGGACCAGGCCGCGCTCCTCAGCCTGCTCGCCCGCAACCCCGACATCTACGAGCTGCTGACCCGCACCGACGACAACAAAGAGGTCTCCGAAGTCTGGGTCCACAACCACGACTACGGCGACAAGGCCCTGCGCGAGCTCGTGCTGCCCGGCGACGTCCTCATCCTCTCAATCCGCCGCGACGGCGAATTCATCGTGCCCCGCGGAAACACCCAGCTGGAATACGGCGACCACCTGACCCTTGTCGGCACCTTCGACCATCTGCACGCGGCGCGGGCACTCTTCGCCTGAGCCGAAACAGCAGGCGCGTAGTTACAATTGCCCTCTTCCCTTGTGAGCCGTGGGGCAAATGGCGATCCGTTGCACTACGAGGGGATCGATCAGGAGTCAGACGGCAGATCGGATAGGCCGGCGCCTAAGTTGGGGAGACATCTCTGTCATCTCTGGCCTGCAGCCACAGATCATGCGCCTTGCGCACCACCCGCCGCGTCGCCTCCTCCATCGGCATCTCTTCCAGGCTGCCGACTGGCACCCAGGCGACGTCGTCAACGTCGTCGGCAGGCGCAACATCGCCCCCTAGAAAGTGAGCCCAGAAGTCGATCACGACAAAATGATAGCGAACGCGGCCGGCACTATCGCGGTGAATCGGCTCGAATAGGTCCACCAGGCCGACAATTTCGATCTCCGCGCCCGTCTCCTCCCGCACCTCCCTTTCAACGCCCGCCCGCACAGGCTCGCCCAGATCCAGCAGTCCGCCGGGTAACGCCCACATTCCCTTGGAAGGCGGCCGACCTCGTACGACCATCAGAGCAAGGCCGGCGTCATCGATCACCACAGCAGCCACCGCCACCAGTGGCGCCGGCGGATACTCGCGGCTAACTGTAACCGGGTAGGTTGCCTCCGAAGGGCTTTTATCGCTATGCATGCTCAACACCACTTTTCAATAAGTGCAGGTAGTTCCGAAAGTTTTTCAATCACCGCGTCCGGCCTGATGCTGTCCACCAGACGCTGGTCTTCCGCCAGCGGGATCATGCGGCAGTGGACCGTAAGCGCGCCGATCTCCTGCCCGCCGGCGACGTCATGCTTGAGGCTGTCGCCGACGCAGACCAGCTCATACGCCTCCGCGTCCCAGCGATTCAGCACCGTATCGTAGATCTCTTTCACCGGCTTGCGCCACTCCACAGCCGCGCTGCTCAGACAGACGTCCAGATAGGCGCGCAGGCCGGTATAGTCGACGATGCGCTGAAAGATCCGGTCGCTGGCATAGTTGGCGATCACCGCCACCGGAAACCCTTCCCCGCGCAACCGCTCCAGCAGCTCGACCGCGCCCGGCATCGGCTCCCACGCCGTCATCTCCGGCGCATAAAAGAGATCGACCGCCCGCCGCAGGACCTCCTCGTTCATGCGCGAAGCCGGATAACCGACGAACTGCAACAGGAAACTCAAGGTGTCGTCGGCCGTGTGCTCCTCCTGCTCATCGTCCGACTTCGTTTCCGCGAAGATGCGCGCTTCGACAAGATGCTCCGCAATCTCGTCGGGCAAATCGGTCATCCCCGTCGAGCGCATATAGTCGACCGCAGTCTGCGCGCCTTGCTTCATCAGCTCTTCGTGAGGACGGTTGAGCCGGGCGAGCGTATTGTCAAAATCGAAGACCAACCCCTGCACCAACCTGCGTGGGCGCATCTGCGCCGCTTCACCGCTGAAAAACTGCTCGCTCAGACGGGCCGCCGCAGAGCTGTCAACCTCTTCAACCCCTTGATTCTGGGCCAATCCCTCCATCTCAGAGTCAGCGGGGGCCAGCCGGGCACGCGCCTCCTCCTGGGTCAGACTGGCGCCCCGCCCTCTGGCGCGCCGCATGAATTCGTCCAACTCTTGTGGCGTAAGCGGCTCCATCCCCCGCGCATCGGGTTGCTCATCCTGCCCTGATTGGGAACTGTCTGCGCTGGAAGAGTTTGCTTCCCCGGGTTGCCTGTCTGTCATAGGCATTAGTATGCGGAGGCGTGCCCTTGTCTGTCAAATCAGCCCGTACCGCTTCTGGGTTGCAAGCCCGTCCGTCTGAACTGATTTCTCCTATAGCCAAGGTAGCGCACAGACAGGAGATTCAGCGGGTAGGGCGCCGGAATTGGCAGAACTCCCAATCCAGTGGCAGGATCGGATCGACAGTTGACTGGACTCTCGCAGCATCTCTTTTCCAGGAAACCAACCGAAGGGACTCACAGTATGAATCGCTTTTGCCTGCTGCTTGCTCTCGTTTTCGTCACTACTGCTTGTGTAGCAATCCCCACCAAAAATCAGCCGGAGGCATACACGCAATCTGCCGTCCGCGACGCAATCCGCCGATACGAACAGGACGGAAAAGACGCCGTACTCGCCTATTACAGCGACCCGCAGAGATTCGATGGACAGTGGTATGTCTTCATTCTGGACAGCGAAGGCTATACAATCGCCAGCCCCTACAACTTCACAATCGGGTTCGGCCCTTCTGATCGCTACGACGCCACCGGCTACTACTATGGCGACGACCTCGTGAGCGCCACCGAGGAAGGCAAATGGATTAGCTACGTCTTTTTCAATCCGGAAACGGACAAAGAAGAACGCAAACATACCTGGATCATACGACATGACGGCCTGCACTTCGGCTCCGGCTTCTACAAAGGACAGGAATAGAATGGCCTGCACGGCATGCCTGCATGAAACGGACTAGAATTCACTTACCTGGCGGCTGTGGGAGCCTGTACCGGCCCGTGCTATACTCCGCAATGCCCCTGCAAAAGCAGCGTTTCAACAAGATCGCAACTGTTCGCCACTCACTTTCTCACAACTGACCATGCCCTACTCATTCCAAATAGGCTCCATTCCCTGCCACATCGTCAGCGACGGCCGCCAGCTGGTCGACGGCGGCGGCTTCTTCGGCCTCGTGCCCCGCGTCCTCTGGGAGCGCGTCATCCGCCCCGACGAAAAAAACCGCATCCCCGTGCAGATGCGCTCCCTCCTCATCCCATCGTCCGCCGGCCTGATCCTGGTCGACACCGGCCAGGGCGACAAAATAACTGCCAAAGAGCGGCGCATCTTCGGCATGGTCGACGACAACCGGCGTCTCGCCGCCGACCTGCGCCGCGTCGGATTCACCCCCGAAGATGTCGACGTCGTCCTCATGACCCACCTCCACGCCGACCACGCCGGCGGCTGCACCCACTGGAGCGAACCCGCCGACCCTGATAGCGAGGCCGTCCCCGCCTTCCCCAACGCCCGCTATCTCGTCCAGCGCCTCGAAATTGCCGACGCCGCCTTCCCCAACGAACGCACCCGCGGCACCTACTTCCCCGACAACTGGGAACCCCTGCGCCGCACCGGACAGTTGGAGCTCGTCGACGGCGATCAGGAATTGGCAGACGGCGTCCGCTCCGTCACCGTGCCCGGACACACCCAGAGCATCCAGGCCGTCTGGGTCGAGGACGCCGGCCAATCACTCCTCTTCCTTGGCGACGCCTGCAGCTGGGCCGCACACTTGGACCGGCTCGCCTGGGTCCCCTCCTTCGACCTCGACCCCATGGCCAGCATCGAAGGCAAACGCAACCTGCGCCGCCAGGCCGAAGAAAAAAACGCCCTGCTCGTATTCCAGCACGACGGCCAGGTCGTCACCGGCCGCTTGCGCCCCGGCGCGCGCGGCCCTGTCGTGGAGCCGGAAATCACTGAAGAAGCATGGCCCGAGCGAGAGTAGGCTGCAATGCCATATTTACTCCAGATCGGTTCCATCCAATGCCATATCGTCAGCGACGGCCAGCAGCTGATCGACGGCGGCAGCTTCTTCGGCCTCGTGCCCCGCGTCCTGTGGGAGCGGGTAATCCAGCCGGACGAGAAGCACCGCATTCCCGCGCAGATGCGCTGCCTGCTGATCCAGTCGCCCTCAGGGCTGATCCTGGTGGATTCGGGCCAGGGCGACAAAATCACCGCCGAGTATCGAACTGAATTCGGAATGGACGACAGCAACCTCCGTCTGGAGGCCGATCTGCGCCGCGTCGGGTTCAGCCCGGAGGACATCGACATCGTCCTCCTGACCCATCTCCACGCCGACCACTGCGGCGGCAACACACGCTGGAGCGACCCCAATGATAGCGACCCCAATGATCCGGACAGCGACGTCGTCCCCACCTTCCCCAACGCCCGCTACCTGATCCAGCGCCTCGAGCTGGCCGAGGCAACCTTCCCCAATGAACGCACCCGCGGCCATTACTACCCCGAAAACTGGGAGCCGCTGCGCCGCACAGGCCAGCTGGAAATCGTGGACGGCGATCAGGAACTGGCCCCCGGTGTACGCTCTGTCACCGTGCCAGGACATACCTCAAGCATGCAGGTCGTATGGGTCGAGGATGCCGGCGAGTCGCTCCTCTTCCTGGGCGACGCCTGCAGCTGGGCTGCCCACATGGACCGCATAGCCTGGGTTCCGGCATTTGACCTTGAACCGATGCGCAGCATCGAGGCCAAACGCAACCTGCGCCGCCAGGCCGAGGAAAAGAACGCCCTCCTCGTTTTCCAGCACGACAGCCAGATCGTCACCGGCCGCCTGCGTCCCGGCGAACGCGGCCCGACGGTGGAGCCGGAGATTACGGAAGTGGCCTGGCGTGGTGAAGGTTAACTCTACCTATAGAAAAGCGCTGAATGCACCTATCGGCACATATCGGATTCTTTCCCAAGATATCCTTCTTCATCAAGGTCTAAATTATCGTTACTCTTGCGATCTTAGCATGAGAAGAAGACAGGACTAACGATTCCGTCTCATTCCATGCTTCGTCATTCATCTTAGGAAAGTCCATGTTGAACCCACCGCAAATCGTTGTAGACACCAGTGTGTTTATTTCAGCCCTCCTTTCCCAACAAGGAGCGGCGTATCGGCTGCTGACGCTTATCGGTAGAGGATTGTTCGATGTCAACCTTTCGATTTCGCTTTTTGCCGAGTATGAGGCTGTTGCAAAACGGATGCTTGACCAGATGCCATTGTCAGAGCAAAATCTGGAAGATATTCTGGACCACCTGTGTGCTGTTGCAAACAGAAGGAGCGTATTCTTTTTGTGGCGTCCATTTCTGCCAGATCCCGGAGATGACATGGTACTTGAATTAGCAGTCGCCGCGCGAGTACAATACATAGTGACGTATAATAAGAGAGACTTTAGAGGCAGTGAACAATTCGGGTTCCAGGTTGTGACCCCGAAAGAATTCCTTGACCAAATAGGACTGCTACAATGACAACAATTAGTCTTTCCATTCCTGAGTCACTTCACACAACTGTTCTTGACATAGTGGAACGCGAGGGAATGTCCCTTGAACAGTTCATAACTTTGGCTATGGCGGAGAAAGCATCGGCGATTGCAACCGAGGCCTATCTTGAGGCGCGTGCGGAACGGGGGAGCAGAGAGAAGTTCCTTGCGGCAATGGCTAAAGTGGCAGACGTAGAGCCACCGGACGAGAGGGATCGATTGTAAGTCTCTTTTCTTGTCCGCCGTTTAAGTGGATGTCGGCGATCGCACCCTCAATCCGCCGACCCCGCCGCCGGCGCCATCGGCAGCGCCGCCGCAATCCGTGTACGCAAAAACACAGCGCAAAAAGCCGCGGCCAGTGGCATAAGGGCAGTCACGTGCATCACCGCTGATAGTGTGTAAAAGTCCGCAATCGGACCGGCCACCCCCATGCCCACCGCCCCCGAAGCGAAAGTGAACCCAAGAATAGCGCCGCTGGCCAGCCCCTGCCTGTGAGGCAGGAATCGCTGCGCCATCACCACCAGAATGCTGTGCGGGATCCCAACCAGGAAGCCGGCCACAAAGGCAATCGGATAAAAGACCCATCCATCCACGATATCCAGCATCATCCAGGAGAAAGGCGTCGCCGCAAGCAACGACCACAGCAGAATCTTCGGCTGATCATAACGGTCGCCTAAGACACCTCCGGCCATCGAGCCCAAAGCGATCGCCACACTCGGCACGCCGACCATGAAGCCGAACTGTGTCGGTGTAAACCCCAGGTCCGCGAAGTATTTGGGCAACATCCCATAAAATATCTGGTGAACTGAGGCCCGCAACGCCACCAGCACCGCGAAGGCCACCAGCGCCACCCAGCGCTTGTTAGGCTGCGCAACACTGTTCGACGCTGCGCGAGCGCGCGAAATGCGTTGTTGCAGGCGCCGCCGCTCCTCGAGCGTTGCCGGCCGAGGCTGAGGCGGCTCCTCCTCAACGCGCACCAGCGGCTTGCGCAGCCCAACTGCCAACCACACCACAAACGGAAGCGTCGCAACCGCCATGATGCGCGGGCCCAGCATCCAGATCTCTTCCAACAACACGCCCGCGATCATCGGTCCCAGCGCCAGCCCCAACTGCCCCAGCAGGAAAAAGACAGAGGTCCCCGTCGTCGCCTTGGGTCCCCCCGCCGCGCCCGCGTTCATCGCGCCCTGGGGATGGAAGGCACCGCTCCCCAGCGAGGCAATCGTCATCAGCGTGATCAGCGTAAAGTAATCCTGCGAAAAAGTGGCCGCATAGTAGAAGACCGCCGTCCACAGCAGCCCCACCGCTCCCAGCCAGCGCCCGCCCAGACGGTCGGCCAGCACACCGAAAAACGGCTGCGTGAGCGAGCCCATCAGCGCGTACGCCATCCCGCCCAGCGCAATCTGGGCGTTCGAAATGTTGAAAGGCACCGCCAGAACGGCCAGAATCATCGCGATCGATGCATTTAGAATATCGATCGCCATATGACCGAACGAGACCGCGCTGAGCCGCCTGAGATTCATCTGCTCTTTCCACGCAGGGGAGGTAAACCGGTTTACTACGCCGAAAACTTTCCCAAGCACTTAGCGCAATTCTATCAGCATCTGCGCTCGACTTCAAAGCCGGGCCGAACAAGAAAAGGCAGGCCTTGTGCCTGCCCTCGCACGACAGTCACTCGAATCAAAAGCGCCATGAGCGCGCCGCTTCACTATGGCTGCCGACATGACCGTGCCCGTCGCACAGACGGCCGCACGCGCGCTGGCAGAGAAATTCTCCACCAGCCAGCCCCTCATCGCCCCCGTCCTGTTCACTGCGCTGTTGCCGTGGGATAGTCCGTCAGCCAGCCGCTCGTCTCACCCTCCGCATTCACCGCGCGAATCGAATAGTAGTACGTCCTCCCGGCCACTACCCCCGTATGCGTGTACGCTGTACCGGTCAGATTGTCGCCGCCTATCGGCTGCCAGCCGCTCCAGCCGCTCCCCACGCCCCACAACGTCATGAGCTCGTAGCGCACCGCGCTCGGTACCGCTCCCCAGCTCAGCACCACCCCGCCCGCGGTGGCCTGCGCCGCCAGCGCCGGCACAGACAGCGCGGACGCAGTCGCGGTCGGTGTCGGCGTTGACGTCGCGCCGCCCGGCGTCGGAGTTGCGGTCGGCGTTGTAGTCGCGGCTGCCGCCAGCGCGACCGCAGTGGGATAGTCCAACTGCCAGCCGCTCGTCTCCCCCTCCGCGTTCAACGCCTGGATCGAATAATAGTACTTCGTCCCCGGCGTAACATCCGTATGCGTGTACGTCGTGCCGGTCAGACTGTTCCCGCCTATCCCCTGCCAACCGCTCCCCGCGTCCCAATACGTCGCGAGCTCGTAGCGCACTGCCCCTGCCGTCCCCTCCCAGCTCAGCACCACACCCCGCTCCGTCGCCTCCGCAGTCAGCGCCGGTGCAATCAGCACCGCCGCGGTTGCGGTAGGTGTTGCTGTAGACGTAGATGTAGATGTAAGTGTCGCTGTTGATGTTGGCGTAGACGTTGCCGTGGCAACCGACCTCGACTCCGGTGGTTCATCCCCGCCTTCCTCATTCGGATCAGTCGTGTCAGGTGGCAGTACCGAACCATCCCTTGGCTGTTCCGCTTCACTCCCTGGCGGTGGCGCATTGCTCGCTGGCGGTGGCGGCACATAGCCCTGCTGCGTAGGCGTTGGCGTAGGCGTTGTCGTTGACGTTGGCGTAGATGTTGACCCGGGCGGCGGTGGGCCGCCGATTGCGGTCGCGCTCGCAAATCCTGACCACGAGCTGTTTGAGTCGTCAGCCGCCACTGCGCGCACGGTATAAAAATAAGTCGTGCCGGCAGTAAGGCCGCTATGGCTGTATGCCGTGCCCGTCAGGGCCTCGTCGGTCACCGATTCCCAACTGCTGCCCCCATCGACCCACGCCAATAGCTCATACTTCACAGCGCCGGAAACCGATGTCCAGCTCAAATCGATAACGCCTCCCTCTTTCGCAGTCGCGCTCAGACTCGGCGCAGTCAAAGACCCGCTTTGGGCATTCAGTTTGCCATTCTTAGAAAGGGCGAAAGCGGCGACAACCATCAAGAGGGCGACGGAAAGAAAAACGCTCCGCGGCCCAATGAACTGTCTTCTCGTTCCGGTTCCCATGGTGGCACCTCCATGTAATCATCAACGCCAGCCTCTCCGTGCAGGCTTCAGGCTGAAGTCTACAACGGAACCCTCTTCATTGCGAACGCAAGGTAGCCGCGGGATGCATCCCAAATGTGGGCGAACTTTCCCATGCCTCGGGTAGCAGCGGTACCCCAGCCATCTCGCGATCAGCTCTGAGTCAGAAGTAGCCCTGTCGCTGACCACTGACCACTGCAGTTCAGGGCTCCGCCCCCGCAACGCCCCCCGGTCGACAACACGCCTCGTCGACCTGGTGCCGACATAGGTGGCAGGTGTCGAATCGAACGAGTTTCGCCAGACCACGTCGCGCCAGTCCCATCATATCCCCGTAGGGGCCGGCCCTGTGCCTGCCCTCGCATCCCCTCCAACTGATGCAACCCGCGATAATGCCCGGCTAGGGGCCTCCCCTGCGTCTTTCCGAAAGCCGCCAGACTGTTCCCACCCCTGATTTGGGTTGCACCCCCGGACAGTTCTTGACACCAGCGGTTTGACAGATCCCTGCTTAATGCTATACTGCCCATCGCGCCTCCACCTCAATCCGGAGAGGTAGTTCCTGCACTGATTCCCACCATATAATCCCACTACCCATTGACATCCAATTCACCCCTCCAGGAGGACAAGATGCACACGACAAGTCGTCGCCAGTTTCTCAAAGTGAGCGCCGGCATCGGCGCCGCTGCTATGCTCGCCGCCTGCGCCCCCGTAGCAACAGAAATGGACGCAGGGTCTGCCGACGCAATGGAAGAACCCATCGACCTCGTCGTCTGGTACCAGGACTGGGACGGCGCCAACCGCATCATGGGATGGGTCCAGCCAGAGTTCGAAAAAGACCACGAAAACGTCACCGTCGACCTCCAGGCCATCGGCTACGGCGACCTGCTCAACAAGATGCTGCCCTCCATCGCCTCCGGTACCGAGGGCGACGTCATGATGATGTACACCGACTGGGTCGTCGCCACCGACATCACCCGCGTCTTCCTCGACATCACCGACGCCGCCGGCGGCGCTGCCGAACTCGAAGAAAAGATGTGGCCCGCCGCTTTCCAGGCCGTCGAAGTGCCCGGCAACAAGGTCTACTACCTGCCCTGGCTCGCCGGCATCCGCGGCGCCGCCATGACCGTCAACATGGACCACTGCGCCGAAGTAGGCGTCGATTACCTCAACTTCGGAACCTACGAAGACGTGGTCGATGCCGGCATCGCCATGACCCAGAAAAACGATGAGGGCAAAGTCACCCGCTCAGGCTACTCGATTGCCAGCTCCCAATATCAGCTGCTCTGGACCCTGATCTGGCAGCTCGGCGGGAACTTCTTCGACAAGGAGACCGGCGTCTGGTCCCACGACAGCGAAGTCGGCGCGGCCGCCGCACAGATCCTGCATGACATCTACTGGGTCCACAATACCGTCGACTTCGAACTGTTCACCAACGAGTACGAGGCCTGCACACAGCAGCTCGTCTCCATCTGGGGCAACGGCGCCTGGACCATGAGCGTCATGACCGACGTGGCCGACGTGCCCGCCGACAACATCGTCACGCCGCCCCTCGCCAACGCCGTCGACTATGTACTCTACCCGCAGCATGTCGCCGGCTATGGCCTTTCCAAGCGGCTCGCCGAGGACGCCCCCAAGCTCGATGCCGCCGTCGACTTTGCCCTGCTCATCGTCAGCAACGGCGCCCTCCTCCAGGCCCTCGACTTCTACTCCGGCGTCGTTCCCTCCAAGGGCGTATACAACGACCCCGGCATCGGCGATGTCAAATACGGCCTCGTCTCCAAGCGTGTCGCCGAGGGCATGTGGCCCCACGCTCGCTATCCCCAGGACCACGTCGCCCAGCAGGGCCCGGCCGCAGCCGAGTTCGACCGCGCCATGCGCCAGGAAATCAGCATCCAGGAAGCGCTGTCCAACATGGACGCCTACCTGCAGGAACAGGAAGATCAGGCCCGAGAACGTCTGGCAGCCTGACCTCACGAAAATTCAGACTGAGAGGGCGCCGCGTACCCGTGTACGCGGCGCCCGCCAACAAGCGGAAGCAATCGCATGACCACGTTGCAAGACCACCCAGCCACCGGTGGTCAGGCCCTGCAGCAACTGCCCACCGCCCGCCGTGACAGCGTCTGGCGCCGCTTCCGCCGCGCCAGCCCCTTCGCGCTCATCTACTCTGCCGCCATCCTCGTCTTCTATACCATCATCTTCATCATCCCCTTCGGCACCGGCATCTGGCTCGCCTTCCAGAACTGGGACTTCATCACCAATCCCAAGTTCGTCGGCCTGCGCAACTTCACCAAGGCCTTTACCGACCAGTACTTCTGGCAAGCTCTGGAAAAGACGGTCCTCTTCTCGGTCGTCGAGATCAGCCTCGGCCTCACCATCGCCCTCCTCTTCGCCCTCGCCCTCAGCCAGGTCATCGGCAAGTGGCAGAACTTCTACCTCTCCGTCTACTACCTGCCCGTGATCACCCCGCTGGTGGTCTCCATCTACCTCTGGCGCTGGCTCTACCGCCCCACCGGCGGCGCCTTCAACACCCTGCTCAGCAGCGTCGGCCTGCCCGAGCAGCCATTCCTGGCCAGCCCGCAACAGGCCCTCTGGGCCATCACCCTTGTCGTCATCTGGGCCCACCTCGGCACCGGCATCGTCCTCTTCCTCGCCGGCATCAACGACGTCCCTGAAAGCCTCTTCGAAGCCGCCCGCCTCGACGGCGCCGGCTTCTGGCAGTCCTTCTTCCGCATCACCCTGCCGCTGATCCGCCCCGTACTCGTCTACCAGATGGTCGTCAGCGTCATCGGCACCGTGCAGATGTTCGAGGCCTTCTTCCTCATCCCCGGCCCCGGCTTCAGCACACGCACACTCGCCCTCTACACCTACGAACTCGGCTTCCGCGCCCTCAACCTCGGCTACGGCGCCGCCGTCTCCCTGATCATCTTCATAATGCTGCTCGGCGCCACCGTCTTCCAACTCCGCCGCTGGCGCATCGAATGGGAACATTGATGCCACATGGCCACAACCGCTGACTCCAGAACCCTCCCCGCCCCCATCTCACCCTTCCGCCGCTGGATCATCTCCGGCAAGTGGACAAAAGCGGTCGTCTTTCTCATCCTCGCATTCTTCAGCTTCGCCATGTTCTACCCCTTCATCTGGCTCCTCTTCTCCTCCTTCAAGACCGGCGCCGACATCGTCAGCCTGCCCGTCTCCCTCCTCCCCAAAAAGTGGACCCTCGGTGCCTACCTCATGGTCATGGATCCCACCCGTGCCAACCTGCCCATCGCCTACGTCAACAGCATCATCGTCACCACCGGCACCGTCATCAGCGTCCTCATCACCTCATCCATGGGCGGTTTCATCTTCGCCCGCCTTGAGTTCCCCGGCCGCGACTACCTCTTCTACTTCGTCCTCTCCACCACCATGGTCCCCTTCCTCACCCTCCTCATTCCCCTCTACATCGTCATGCGCGAGCTCAACCTCCTCAACTCGCTCTGGGGCGTCTGGGTGCCCAGCATCTTCTCCTCATTCGGCGTCTTCCTCTGCCGCCAGTTCGTCTACGGCATCCCCCGCGAGCTCTACGACGCCGCCAAAATCGACGGCAGCGGCGACTTCGGCATCTACCGCAACATCATCCTCCCCCTCACCAAACCCATCCTCTCCGCCCTCGCCATCTTCGTCTTCCTCGGCGCCTTCAACGCCTACCTCTGGCCCCTCGTCATCCTCAACGAAGAAAAAAAGCTCACCCTCCCCCTCATCATCGCCCGCATGGCCAACCGCTTCGGCGGCACCGACTACCAGGCCGTCATGGCCGGCTCCGTCCTCGTCTCCATCCCCCCACTCATCGTCTTCCTCATCTTCCAGAAAAACTTCGTCCGCGGCATCGCCCTCACCGGCCTCAAAGGCTAACAACCTCCCCACTGACTACTAACTACTAGCTACTAACTACTGCAGTTGTGCGGTGGGGCCTCTTCGCCCCTCCCTTGTCCGGGGGCACCGCCCCCGCAACGCCCCCTCTACACCAGCCTCACCCACCGTGCTTACTCTTCCCCACCATCGTGCCTACCCAACAGTGCTTCCCCCTACCAGTCCCGTAGGGGCACCCCTTGTGGGTGCCCTCGTACGCGCCACCACCACCCTGCACCCAATTCAATTAACAGCTTGATATGACGCCTTACAATGGTGCATAATCACATGCAATCTCTTCCAATGCCGTGCCAATCCCGGCGATTCTGACCACCGGAGTACGCCCAAATGTGGCCCCGTGCTCACGTCCGGAGTCATATGGAGCATGCATGATGAAAGATTCAGACAACTGCGAGCCCAGCACCAAAACCCTGCAATCCCGCCTGTCCATGCTCAACCAGGCCGTCACGCGCATTAAAGAGAAAACAGACCTGCAAAACGTGCTCCAGGAAGTGATTGACAGTGCGCGGGAGATCACAAACGCCCGCTACGGTGTAATCGCATTCCTGACCGACCCGCCGCGCGACTACAGGGTCACCTGGGCGCCCGTGGACGACCGCTTCCGTACCTGGCTCGACCCCTCCATCAACGCCTTCCCCATGACCTCCCCCTACACGATCACCGGCCTGAATCCCTGCCAGCGCTACATGGTACGTGTGCGCGCCCGTTATGAGAAAGGCCCTTACGGCGATTGGAGCCGCGTTGCCGAGGCTGGCGCCGCCCCGCACGCCCATAAGGTGACCGCTGCAGACGCGCAGGTCGCCAAGCCCGCGCCCGCAGAATCGGAACCCTTTAGACAGGTCGGCGCGCTGGACTTGGTGTGCAATCAGCCAGGCGAACTCACCGTGTCCTGGGACGCGCCCGATGACTCAGGCCGGCCGCATGACCTCTTCTCCACCGGATTAAATGCCGCAGAGCATCAGCGGCTGCTGAACGCGCCGGCAGGAATGCAGTTCTTCACATACCTCAACAATCTTTCACAACCCTGGCGGACTCCCGACTTCCCCAGCCGTGCCAAGGCAGAAGGCTTTCCCGGCTACTGTCCTCTGCCCGCAGGTCCAGTCCTGGCCGCCCCCATACGTCACCAGGGGGCTGGCTTCGGTAGCATCTGCCTGGCCAGGGAGAAAGGAGAGCAGGGCTTCAGCCGCGAAGACGAGGAACTCCTTACCCTGTTTTCCTCCCTGGCTGCCATAGTGATCGAAAGTACGCGCCGCTTCAGACAGGCACGGCAGGCCGCGCTCAGCCTGAAAACAGTCATAGAAACAACGCCGGTCGGTGTCGCCGTCTTCAACCCCCAGTCGGGAGACCCAACGTCGCTCAACGAGGCCGCGATGAAAATCTTCAAGGGTCTCGACCCGACGAATCGCCACCTGAAGCGGATGCTGGACAGCTCGACTGTCCGCTGGACCCACGGGCAGGAAATGTCGTTGGCCGAATTTGTTTTCGCACTATTGCAGCCCGGCAAAGGAACGCTGCGCGCAGAGGAGCTGGTCCTGTCTGTGCCCGGCGGGCGCTCGTTGGCCGTTCTCGTAAACACTTCACTTCTCAAAATGCCGGATGATGAGGTCAAGTCAGTGGTCGTAACCCTGCAGGACCTGTCTTGGATGGAAGAGGTCGAAAAGCTGCGCGCCGAATTCCTTGGCATGGTCAGCCACGAACTGCGGTCCCCGTTGGCGTCAATCAAAGGTTCAGCCTCGAATCTGCGCGAATCGCTGAACACGTTCACTCCCGCCGACATGGTCCAGTTTATCCGCATCATTGAAATGCAGGCTGACCGCATGCGCGATCTGCTCAGAGAACTCCTCGACGTCGCGCGGATCGAAACGGGCTCGCTTTCCGTCACGCCCGAACCGTATGATGCCGCCCTCTTGGTGGACGAGGCATGTAACACATTCCTCAGCGGAGGCGGTCGCGACAACGTCTCCGTTGACCTGGAATCAGACCTGCCCAGGGTCATGGCCGACAGATGGCGCACTGTCCAGGTATTGGAAAACCTCCTCTCCAACGCCGCCAAGTACTCGCCCGAGCCGTCGGTCATAAGAGTGAGCGCCGCCCTTGATGACGGCCGCGTCGCCTTCTCCGTGGCTGACGATGGCCGCGGCGTGTCGCCGGATCGCATTCCCTACCTGTTCCGCAAGTTCGCCCGCATCCACGGCGAAGAAGAGCAACGCCAAATCTCAGGATCCGGCCTGGGACTTGCCATCTGCAAAGGCATCGTCGAAGCCCACGGCGGCCGCATCTGGGCCGAAAGTGCCGGCCCGGGCCTGGGTTCGCGGTTTACCTTTACCCTGCCCGTTGCCGACCGGGAGTTTGAGAACGCGGCAGGCAGATCCTCTCCTCACGCAAACAAAACGGCGGCCTTTGAGAAAAACGCGGCGCGCATTCTCGCCGTAGACGATGACCCGCAGACCCTCAGAAACGTGCGCCGGATCCTCTCCAGGGCGGGCTACGCTCCCATCGTGGCCTCCAAAGCCGATGAGGTCCTCCACATTGTCAGGTCAGACCCTCCACACCTTGTACTGATGGACCTGATGCTGCCGGGCAACGACGGCATCGAACTGATGAAACGCATCCTGGCTACAGCAGAAGTACCCGTCATTTTCCTGTCCGCCAACGGCAGTGACGACATCATTACAACCGCCTTGGACGCAGGCGCCGTCGACTACATAGTCAAACCCTTCTCACCCACCGAGCTTGTCGCCAGGGTCACTGCAGCCCTGCGCCGGCCATAGCTGCCTCTTCCGAGAGAGCACGCAGTGCCTGCCCGCGTACCTGCCCTCCCACCCCCATACGCGACGTCTCCTCCGCCCCAACCCTCAAACCTCCGGTAGGGGCAGGCCTTGTGCCTGCCCGCGTACACCCTCAGTCTCCCACACGCGACATCCCCTCCGTCCCATCCCCCAACCTCCGGTAGGGGCAGGCCTTGTGCCTGCCCGCGTACACCCTCAGTCTCCCACACGCGACATCCCCTCCGTCCCATCCCCCAACCCCCGGAAGGGGCAGGCCTTGTGCCTGCCCGCGTACACCCTCAGTCTCCGATCAGGACAGACCTCGCACCCACCCTCCCACCCCACGCCAACTCAAAACTCCCCACCCCCACCGGGATTCTCCCGATCCAACGCCCAATTCCTGGGATTATTCACAATATACTCCCTCACCGCCCTCATCTCAGACCCGTTCCTGACCACACGCTCATAGTAATTCCGCTGCCACAACCGCTTCTCGAACCGCTCCCACCCCAATACCCGCATACCCCTCCCATATTCCACCGTCGTCACAGACTTAAACACACGCACCACATCCCCCAACGTAGGCACATCCCCTCCTGTTTCCCCCGTAAACGCATCCGTCGTTGCCGCCGTCTGGCCGAGAAAAACAACCCCATGCACATGGTTGGGCATCACCACATACGCATCCACCACAACATACGCAAACCTCTCCGCCATCCCCTCCCAAACCCGGCGCACCATCTCCCCCGCGCCATTCAGGCGCATCTCCCCGTCCACCACTTCGCCGAACAGACACAACCTGCCCTGCGCCACAATCGAAACAAAATACGCTCCGGCGCTCGCGTAATCATACCCACTGAGCCGGATTGACCTCCGGCGAGGAATGTCTGAATCATGGGTCATGTGGTTTTCCAATCAGAAAGGGCACCCCTTTTGGGGTGCCCTGGTGGTTGCCAATATATGCAGGATGACAATGACGCCGCCTACAACGATCGTTCGTAACCTCCCAAGCACCCCGTCCCACTCCCGGCGGACCCAACATTCTGGACCGCGTGCCAAAAAACACAACGCATCAGCTCACCGGGGCCTGCTTGGCCGGCCCTGCCCTCTAAACAGATCCCATTGCCTCAACGCTTACATGCGTTCAGGCATTCAGGCACTCAGCTATATTCCCCCAAAATAGTGGACGTAGTACATCACGCCCACGAACAGCACATACAACACCGCGGCCGTATACGTGACGCAATCGTACAGAATCCATTTACGGTCGCCAGGCTCTCTTCCGTTGAATACAGTCATGGGTCATCTCTCCTTCGTGTGCCGGTCTCACACAAAGATTACCCCACTCTGACAACCGCATCAGTGAGCCCGACCCCAATGACCGGACCGCGACGCAAAAATGTCCGGGAGGACATCACCAAACACGTCTAGGACCAGTTCAAGGACCAAGAACGACGTCCCCCCAAGCCAGCCCGCAGTTTCCGCCTCACTGACCCTTCCTTCCGCCTGTCATCCGGCATCAAGGCCATCATGGCAGATTCGGCGAGTCAGGTCCCGGCCCCCTGCCCAAGAGTGGTCTGCGAGAGCAGGCTATCGAACCGCCGTCCCGCAGCCAGCCGCTAGGACCCCGCATCGGGCGGTCCGCCGGCGCCCGCTTCTCCACCCTGGTTGCGCCGGCTTGATCCTCTGGCCCACCCCTCCTCCTCAGTTTCCTCCCTCTTTCGGTAAAAGTAGGTGCGCTCTTTCGGCCCTGAGGGGGGCTTCCACTGTCTGGCGGGGAATATGAAAACGTGGAATATCCACCACAACAACAGCCCTAAGGGAATCGAAACCGTAACTATCGCTTCGATGTCGCCTTCGAGGACGCGTAAAGTAAGGTCGTACACATAATACATAGATTCCTCACATTCTCTGGCCGCCCTGAGCTAGGTCGCTGGGCGCCTCAGCCCAACAGGCCTCGAATTCACCAAAACACCTAGCCAGACCCAGGCGACTCATCCGGCTCCCCGTAAGACCACTTTTCCTCACTCGCTGTGACAAGCTTCCGCCAAACTTGAACTTGACCCCAAATAACCGTGACCCGACCACCTGACCGTACAAAAAAGCTGCGTCATCATACGACGCAGCTCTGTCTCTAACCGGCCCCGGCATATACCCTTCACCCGCGTACGGCCCTCTACAAGGAATCGGCCCGCATGGACGCCAAAATCTGGGAAAGATTAACATAGAAGGAAGCATATATGAACTTGCAGTCGAGCCACAGTTGTTTCAACACAGAAACTTCACCTCTACTGTACCTGTTCCGTATCCTGATCATGTCCCCTTACCCAACAGCCTCAAAATGGGATCGACGAGCCACTTCTTCATCGATCTTCCCAATGACGCAAAGAACGCAACCGACGTCAACAGCAAAATCAGCTCCATAGGAATCAGGTCGAGCACCAGGAACCACTTCGACTCCTCCGACACAGGCCCCCACACTGCAAATGCCATGACCGCAAAAACTGCCGCCAGGCTCACCGCACCCTGAATTAAGACCCGTTTCTCCTCCACAGGACTGCCCTCCCTCCCCCGGTCGAATCCTGTATTCGTGGCACTTTCGTATGGTTTTCCCTTATCAATCTCAGCTGTGGCTGCCGTGGACTTCAATAGCAGTGTCCATTTGTATCCCCTGCACCTGTTCCTGAAACATCGTCTTCCGCGCGTATCGATCCGCAACCGATAGTTCTGCCGCCGGATAACTGCCCAACATCTTGACAAACGCCGCATTGTTGAGCAGACCAAGAAGAGCGGCCCCGCAGTCCGGCTCCCGCCAGTGGCCCTCGACGTCCATATAGAATACATACTGCCACGGATAATCGCGGCGCGGACGGCTCACCAACCTGAGTAGCCTGATTTTGCGGTCGGCAAACTCCCGGATACAGGCTGACAACCCGTCCGGGTTGTGCGGCGTGGCAAAAACGATAGATGTCTTGGCACTATCTGTCTGTCCCGCTTCGCCTTTTCCGATGACAACGAAACGCGTATAGTTGTAGCTCGTGTCCTCGATGTTCCGCCGCACGATCTCCAGGCCATAAATCTCTGCGGCCAGAGAACTGGCAATTACGCCCACATTTGGCTCCGGGCACTCCGCCAGATCTTTGGCGCTGCCCGCCGTATTGTACCAGGGAACTGCCTCGAAACTGTTGCGGTTGAGAAAACCTTCGCACTGCAATAAAGCCTGAGTATGGCTTCGTACCTGCTTGATCTTGTCGCCATTGCCAGGCATCGTCAGTAAGTTGAGTTCCACGCGCAAAATAATCTCACCCTGAATCCGGAAGTCATGGTTCAACAACAGATCACTGGCTTTGTTGATGCTGCCGGCGGCAGAGTTCTCCACTGGTACGACGCCCAAACTGGCGCGATCGTCGTCCAGAGATGAAAAGAGCTCTTCGAACGTCCTGCAGGAGACGGTTTGGGCTCCGGCTCCGAACTGCTGATGGCATGCCTGTTCGGAAAATGCGCCGTGCTCCCCCTGAAATGCGATCACTACCATCGGACCACTCCTCTTATCACAAAACCGCAAGAAGATAAGGCCTCCAAAACGAGAAACTCCCATTCTCCGCTGAACGGTGTCGGCGCTAAGTGTCAACGGTTTGCGCCGGAATCAGCAATGCGGACACGCTGTGCAAATACCCGGGAAGTGCCTCCCTATATCACTACCTCGGCGGGATACAAGCCCCGCCAGGGCCCGGCCATTTCGCCGACGGGCACTTCGATCACAACAGGCACGTCTGCAGCATAGGCATCGGTCAGCGCGTCACGCAGACTGTCGGCGGACTGCACCCGGACCCCTGAGGCGCCAAAGGACTCTGCCAGGGCAACAAAGTCCGGATTCTCCAGGTCTGAGGAGATGGTGCGCCCCGCGTAGAGCTCCTTCTGCATGCGCCGCACGTTGCCATATGCGCCGTCGTTGAAGACGACCGAAACCGTGTTTATGCCATGCTGCACTGCCGTCGCCAGTTCCCCGACGCAAAAAAGGAAGCCGCCGTCCCCGCTGATCGAGAGGACCGCTCGATCGGGAGCCGCTACCTTTGCGCCCAGCGCAGTCGGGAGTCCCCAGCCAAGCGTCGCCTGATAGTTGGGCGTAATGAATGTACGCGGCTCGTAGACGGGCATTGCCAGAATGCTGGCATAGCCAACCTGCGTGATCTCATCCACAAAGATGCCGTCGTCCGGCAGCGTGTCGCGGATAGCGCGCACGAAGTCCGTCTGCGGTTGGAACGAGTCAAAGAGCGCATCCATCTCCTTGCGCAGCGCAACCATTTCAGCCACGCGCGAAGGCCGCGGCCGGTTGTAGCGCGCCAGCACTGGCAGCAGGGCGCCCAGGGCCTCCTTGCTGTCGGCCGCGACCGTCACATCCGCCGGCACTATCAGGTCGGACTCCTCGGCCGCGATGTCGATGCGAATCAGGGCCATATCGTCCTGGCTCTTCCACTGAATCAACGGCTTGGTAATTCGTGTGCCGATGGCGATGACCACGTCGGCCCCTTCCCACAACCGCTCACCCACGCCGTACGTGTGACTGAAAGGATGACGGCTTGAGAGAATGCCGCGCCCGCGACCGCTGGCGACGACGGGCGCCTGCAGCGCTTCGGCCAGCGAACGGACCTCTTCCCCCGCGTCCATTGCGCCGCCTCCCACAGTTATCACGGGGTTGCGTGCCTCTCCCATCAGCCGGGCAGCCTCTTCGACGGCGTCGCTATCCACCATCGGTCGTCGCACGGTCACCGGAAAGGGACTGTCGTCAAACACCGCCTTGCCGGCAAGAACGTCCAGAGGCGCCTCCAGCCCGACCGGCCGCGGGCGGCCTGAACGCATTTCGCTCAGCGCTTCAGCCAGGAGCCGCGGGATCTCGCCGGGTGTTTCGACGCGCCGCGTCCACTTCGTCAAAGACCGCATCACAGCCAGCTGGTCCGGGATCTCGTGCAACATGCCGAATCCCCGGCCGAGCTGGTCCTGATGGATCTGGCCGGCCAGGCAGAGTACGGGCGCATTTGTGGCGTAGGCGGTAGACAGTGCGGCGGTCGTGTTGAGGAAACCCGGCCCGGGCACGACAACATAGACGCCGGTCTGTCCCGAGGCAAGCGCGTAGCCGAGGGCCATGTACGCTGCCCCCTGCTCATGGCGCGAATGAATGGCGCGTATCCGGTCGCCGGCATCGTACACGGCGTTGTAAAAGTAGTCGACCTGCACACCGGGCAGTCCGAAGATCGTGTCGATGCCGTGGGAGAGTAGGCCTTGCACGAGTGCTTCGCCGCCGGTACGTTCGGTCTTCATAGGCATTCATTTCCAATGTGTGGGCCAGGGCTCGCCGACATTTCCTTCGGGCTTGCTAAGGGAATCACCAAGTGCAACCACGAAGCCATAGCCAATCCGATCTCAACCTTGGGGCAGGCAAAGCGATCTCTCTGACAACTAACCCCTGGCCCCCAGCCCCTCGCCCCTGCTTTTCCGGGCGGTCGGGCCTATTCGGCCCTCCCTTGTGCGGGGGCTCCGCCCCCGCAACGCCCCCGGCCCTGTCCGCGCCGTAGCGAGTGTGTGGCTGATATGAAGTTGTCGTCTCGCGGCGGCCGGGCTTAACCCCCCACACCCCGCATCTTGGCACATTCCGAGCATGTGCCAGTGCAAGCAAGCCAGGCGAGGCAACTCCCATACATACCCAACATTCACCGCCACGACCACCGCGAGCCCCCGACACAGGCGAATTAACCTTCAAGGTCGCTACCAACCTGCGTAGCTCACCAGGAGGACCCCCCGAATAATAGCCCACTTTGACGACTCTTGGCTATGCCACACAGAATTGACAGATAATACCCCCTGCGTCTGGAAAAATCAACTCACCTGTGAAGGACCGCCTTGCCCCACTCACGGTATCGGTCCGAGTTTGACAGCCTACCTGATCTCGGTTCATGTCGACCCGCCCCCTGCCAAGCAAAAGAGGCGCAGATGCTGTCACCCATAAAAACACCCGCGCCTCCCGACAGTTTCGATCGTGAAGCTCGTCCCCCTGTTCGGTTGTCTCCACCGTACGGGCACCCCTTGTGGGCGCCCTCCCCCGCCCGCCCCAACCAGAATTGACAAAATATGACCGAATCCGGTTATTATGACCCCCGCCGCCCTTCGCCAGGAACCAAAACACCTCAAATCGGCCCGTCCGCCCCCCAGGGAAAGACCATGAAACGCAAAAATACCCTCACAATCATAACCGCGTTAACCATCACCCTCCTCCTCACCGCCCCCCGCCTCCACGCCCAGGGCACCCTCACCCTCGAAGACCTCGCCCAACGCATCAACCGCCTCTTCACCGCCCAGGACGACCTCACCCAACGCCTCGCCGCCCTCGAAGCCGCCTCCGCGTCCCAAAACTGGCTCGCCGGCATCCCAATCCAGCCCGAAAACCGCTGCACCCCCTACGACGCCGACGACTACCGCTACCCCCAAAGCCTCGAAGCCCAAATCGTAGCCGAAACCGGCGGCACATTCTACAGCCCCTACACCGGCGAGACCTTCAACTGGGGCGAAGACGTCGACATCGAGCACATCGTCGCCCGCAGCGAAGCCCACGACAGCGGCCTCTGCGCCGCCGACATATTCACCCGCCTCGCCTTCGCCAGCGACCCCCTCAACCTCACCTTCGCCTCCCCCCAGCTCAACCGTGACCAGAAAGTCGCCAAAGACGTCGCCGAATGGCTGCCCGACCTCAACCGCTGCTGGTTCGTCAACCGCGTCGTCGCCGTCAAACGCCGCTACGGCATCGCCATGGACCCCCGCGAAGCCCAGGCCGCCCTCGCCGTCCTCACCACCTGCCCCTCCTTCGCCATGCAAATCATCACTCCGTCCGAAGAAGCCCCCACCTCCGCAGAAACCACCACCCCACCCACCGAAACCAACCAGAACGCAACCCCCCAAGCCGAAGGCCATCCCCTGGACCTCTACGACGACAACAACAACGGCCGCATCACCTGCGCCGAAGCCCGCCGCCACAACATCGCCCCCGTCCGCAGCGACCACCCCGCCTACCCCTACATGCGCGACCCGGACGGCGACGGCGTGGTGTGTGAGTGAACGGAAGCTGAATTACCACTCGCTGAGTAACTCGAAAGACCTGTCCCGAGCATGTGGAACGCAACCTGTAGGAAGAGGTTTTCGTGCTCTCAATTTAGCCGAGCACTTTCATCAGGACGCACCTCATTCTTCCCATATCATGGGAACTACATACTTGAGTGCCCAAAAATGCTCGGCCCATGCAGAGTGGCGGGGGCAGTTTTGGGTTTCGTTTGAGTGTATGTGGTAGGGTGAGGGTTAGGGATATAGGGGTAGTAACGTTCTGGATCGTTACTCCACCAAGGAGCGCGTGAAGGAGTATTGTATGGTTGGCCCCAATCGTTAGACCACGAAATGGGAAAAATAAGGTGCATTTAGACGAACGCGGCCGGCTCTGAACAGAGCACGAAGTGCTCTTCCGCCGGCGTGCGATAGTTGAGACTTTGGTGTGGTCGCTCATGGT
>JAJEDI010000049.1 GCA_022821585.1 Caldilineaceae bacterium | reverse complement strand
TCTGCCTCTCAAAAAATCTGGGATGCACCCCCAAAAAGGGTGTATCCCAAATTATTGTCCGCCCAGTAGAGTTGATTCGTCGACCAGGCTGGATTCAACACTGGTAAGACGAGTCTCGCAAAAAATCTGGGATGCACCCCCCAAAAACCGGGAGTTGCTCTCCGGCCTGCAATCTGTTATACTTGTAACCAATCGGCATGAGCTAGTATGATCTGATAGAGTTGTGTTTCTGAAGTGGGTTCCGCCCACTTTTCTTATTCTACGGAAACGTTGCCTGCAAAGTCTGTTGGGAACACTTGTCTACCTGCCTCTGTGTTTTCGTCTGCTGACGACTTCATCTCTCAGCCGTCCGTCAGAAGCCAATCTGTTGAATAGGCAAGTTTTCAGGAGTAGTTGAACAAAAATGTCCAAAGAACTCATCGCTGGGATCAATCAGGTTGCGTCGGATAAAGACCTCGATAATGAGGTGATTTTTGACGCAATCGAAGCTGCGCTCATCTCGGCCTACAAACGCAATTACGGCTCCGTTGCCAATGTCACGGCTGCGGTGGACCGGGCGACAGGCGAAATGAAGGTGTTCGCCGAGAAAGAGGTTGTCGAAGATATCCTCAATCCGAACACCGAGATTCTGTTAGACGACGCCAAAACGGTGGAGCCGTCTTCTGAATTGGGTGATGTCGTTCTGGTGCAGAATACGCCCGGCAACTTCGGCCGTATCGCCGCCCAGACCGCCAAACAGGTGATCTTGCAGCGCATTCGCGAGGCCGAACGGGACACGGTCTACGAGAATTTCGTCCACAAAGTAGGCGAGACGATCACGGCCCAGGTCCGCAGCGTCGATCTCGTTTCCGGCGCCGTCACCATCCTGATCGACGACAGACACGAAAACCTGCTGCCCAGAGAGGAGCAGATCCCGTCCGAAAATCTGCGCCGCGGCGACTATATCTGTCTGTACGTGGTTGACGTGCACCGCAGCAGTCGCGGCCCCATGATCAAGCTGAGTCGTACCCATCGCGATCTCCTCCGCCGCCTGATGGAACAGGAAATCCCGGAGGTGCGGGATGGCACGGTCGAGATCAAGGCCATCTCCCGCGAACCGGGCGCACGCAGCAAAGTGGCCGTGATGGCAACGCTGCCCGGCGTGGACCCGGTGGGTAGTTGTGTGGGGATGCGCGGCTTGCGTATTCAGAACATCGTGACCGAGCTGGCGGGCGAGAAAATCGACGTCGTCGAGTGGAGTGGCAATCTGCGCACCTACATCTCCAATGCCCTCGGACCGGCCAAAGTACAGAGCGTAATTCTCGAAGAAGACAGCAACATCAAGACGGCTATCGTCATCGTGCCCGATCGACAACTCAGCCTCGCCATCGGCAAGGCAGGGCAGAATGCCCGTCTGGCAGCCAAATTGACGGGATGGCGGATCGACATCAAGAGCGAGACCGAAGCCCACGCAGAAGGATTGGATCTGCTGGCAGCCGAACAGGCGCAGATGGCGGCCGGTGACCAGGACCTGCTCAGTATGGCCGAGAAGATCCTGCGCGACAAAGAAGAGTCTACTTCGAGCGAAGACACGTTCCGTCAGGCCGCAGAGCTGCTGCAAAGACGCGATGCCGCAAGCAGAACGGCCGACCAGGGCACAGCCGCCGATTGGCCCGAAGCCGTCCCCCCACAGGAAGAAGGACGCGGCATTGGCGTCGATGCCGAGGAGGCGTTGAGCGCTTTCGAGCGCGCCGCCGCAGCCGTCCAGCAGGAAGATCCCTCTATCCCTTCCTTTGAAGATTTCGCCGTGGAAGAGCCGGAGCCGGTCAGCTTCGGCGAGACACTCGACGAAGAGGAAGACGTTAGAGAAGAGGGCGATGAAAGTCCTGATGTGGAAGAAGTGAGCGAACTGCCCGCCCTTCATCCCTCGGAACTGCCGGTGGAAGCGGAAGCGGAAGAGCCCGAGCCGGAACGTACGCTCAGACCTGAAGAGCTGCCACAAGTTATCACCGCCGATATGCTGCGCCAGCGTATGGCCGCACGCCAGCAGGGAAGCTCATCGGGTCCCGTCATCGGATCACTGGACGACCTGGAAGTGCCCCCCGAACTGCTCGACTCTTTGGACACGGTCGAAGAACCCGGCGATGAGCTTGAAGAGCAGGAACCCGAACGCATTGGGGCGCGTCGCGGCGGCCAGTCAGCGTCGCGGCGGCAGCCAAGACGTCAGAGAACACGTCGTTCGCGGGACCTCGAAGTCGACTTGGATGAATACGATGACGAAGAGTTCGGCCTCTAGGGTGGCAGCCGGTTCGTAATTCGTGCCTGACATAGTTCACTTGCCGGGCGATACCAGGAATGGCAAAACGGGTGAAGGGGTCGAAACAGCGGCGGGGCGCCTTCCGGGCTCCCCAGAGAATGTGTATCGCCTGCCGGGAGTCTGACGGAAAGCGCGACCTGATTCGCCTGGTCCGGGCTGCTGACGGGGTCCACTTGGATGAATCCGGCAAAATGTCCGGGCGCGGTGCCTATGTCCACCCGCAGGTCAACTGTTGGGAAGAGGCGCTGGCCGGTTCGTTGATACAGAAAGCGCTGCGAACAAAAATCAGCGCCGAAAACCTGACAACACTGTCTGCATCCGTGTCAACTCTGCTGCAAGTGACCGACGAGAGCCTTTAGCAAGGAGGGAGAGGCCAACTCCACCGTTAATTTTTCGCTTACTGCAAACCCCTCCTCAGATCAAGACCTCTCGCGCGGACTGCCAGAACGGGAATCTGTGCGATTGAGGGGAGGGCTGTGATTGTTTGGAAGGCGTTTCAAACGTCTTTGCCCAACGCAGATGGTACAATCCAGAGTAAAGGCATTTTCGCTGATTGACAGGACTTTTCCAATGAACGCAAGCCGATTGTCCGCTCCCTGACATGTGTCGGCATAGTGGGCTAAAATTGGCTGTATTGCAGTTTGGGATGGAGAGGGGGAAGGCTGCAGGGAAGAGAGGGGTGGTCGTGTAACGACTAAACTGTCTACCGCATACGCCTTTTGGCTCCCCGCTTCCGGTCTCCTCCGCATCACCTGTGCATGCATTCCGTCCCAGCCAAAAACCTGTGAAAAGTTTGAGAAGGAACACGCAACTTGGAGCGTGAATGCCTCTCAGCTTCCCCCCTCTGTTTACAGAGGGACGTTTTCGCTGTCAGCTTTCAACCGCACGGCGGCAAATAGAGCTGGGAACCGAAGACGATAGATGAAAGGAAGGCCAAAATGGCAGCCGCAACGCAAGATCCGACGAAGGTCCAGAATGGCAGCTCGGCCGAAGACACCGCCAACGGTGAAGCCGCTGGGCTGCCTTCTTCCATCATCGTGGAGGAGTACGTCACCGTCCGCGCATTGGCCGAACGAATGGATCGCAGCCCAATCGACCTCATTAAAGTGCTGATGCAGTTCGGCATTATGGCGCCGATCGATCAAACTCTCGACCACGATACAGCCGCCATCGTGGGCGAGGAACTTGGCATTGAAGTGCTCTGGCCGGTCGTGGATGACGATGAGCCGGAGGAGGCGCCCGACGAGGATCGAAGACCAAAAGAACGGGTGATGATCCAGGAAATCGTGGCCGAAGAGGCGGAAAAAAATCTCGTGTCCCGGCCGCCCGTTGTGGCGGTCCTCGGCCACGTGGATCACGGCAAAACGACGCTTCTCGATCAAATCCGCCGCGCCAACGTTGTCGATACCGAAGCCGGCGGCATCACCCAGCATACCGGCGCCTACCAAGTGGAAGTCGACGGCAAGAAGATTACCTTCCTGGATACGCCCGGCCACGAGGCATTCACCGCAATGCGGGCCCGCGGCGCGCAGGTTACCGATATCGTCATCCTCGTCGTTGCCGCCGATGATGGCATTATGCCCCAGACCCGGGAGGCGATCAGCCACGCCAAAGCGGCCGGCGTGACCATAATCGTTGCGATCAACAAGATCGACCGCCCTAACGCCAACATAAACCGCGTCATGGAGGATCTGTCAACCGAAGACCTGACACCGGAGGAATGGGGCGGCGAAACCATCACGGTTCCCATCAGCGCACTCAACGGCGACGGTGTCGACGACCTGTTGGAAAATATCCTCGTCGTCGCCGAACTGGACCAGCACAATGCCAATCCCAATGGACAATGTGTCGGCACCGTGATCGAAGCCCAATTGGAAAAGCAGCGCGGGATCACCGCAACTCTGCTCGTACAGAACGGGACCCTGAAACGCGGGGATTCGCTGGTTGTCGGCGAAAACTGGGGACGTGTCAAGGCAATGTCCGACTACGAAGGTAATCAGCTGAAGAAGGCCGGGCCGAGCACGCCGACTGTAATTCTGGGCCTTAACGGAGTTCCGGACGCCGGCGAGGTCTTTGCCGTAACAAAAAACGATAGATCGGCCCGTACGCTTGCCGCCGAACGGCAAAACCAGGCCGCCCAGAATACCGGGGACACTTCACATCTGCCCATGACGTTGGAGGATATGTTCGCCCGCGTCGAGGGCGGCGAAGCCGAAACCCTCAACATTATTTTGCGGGCCGATGCACAGGGTTCGCTGGCCCCTATCGTTCACAGCCTCGAACAGCTTGACAACGATGAGGTCAAAGTCAAGATCATGCAGTCGGCTGTGGGTGACATTACCGAATCGGACGTCATGCTCGCCGAAGCCAGCCAGGCCATCGTCATCGGGTTCGGTGTAAATATCGACAAGGCCGCCCTCGTGCGCGCAGAACAGTCCGGCGTCGAAATCCGACACTATCAGATCATCTACAATCTGATTGAAGATGTGGAAGCGGCGCTTACCGGTATGTTGGATCCCATCTTCGAAGAAGTGGTCACCGGCCATGCCGAGGTGCGGCAGATGTTTCGTGTACGTCGCGGCGGCCTCATTGCCGGCTGTATGGTGCTGGACGGCGTTGTCAGACGCAACAGCCAGGCCCGGCTGCTCCGAAACGAAGCAACTGTCATCACGACTACCATCGAAAATCTCAAACGGTTTACCGAGGATGTCACCGAAGTCCGGGCCGGGTACGAGTGCGGCATCAACCTGGCCGGTGTCAATACGGACCTTCAGGAAGGCGACATTATCGAGGTCTTTGAAAAGCAGCAGGTGCGATAATAGTTTCTGGTTTTCAGTTTTTGGTTTATAGTGGACTCGTGTGCCCGGGAACGGGAACGAACGACTAACGGCTTGGTAACGATGACGACCACAATTCGTCAGGAGCGGGCAGCAGAGCTGCTCTATCAGGAACTATCTATCTTGATCGGCGCAGAACTGGATGATCCGGCGTTGGAGCTTCTGGATGTGACCAACGTGGTGGTCAGCCGCGACCTGCGCGTGGCCAAGGTCTACATTCATCAGGATAGCGACATTCAACGCAGTGTGGTCCTCGCCAGACTCAAGAAAGCTGCCCCATTTCTGCGACGCCAACTGGCCCAGAGCTTAACCTTCCGCGCCGTACCGGAACTGCTCTTCTACTATGACGATACCCCCGATCAGGCCGCCCGGGTGGATGCACTTTTGCAGAGCATCGCCGAGGAACGAGAGATACGTCAACAGGACGCAGGGAGCTCGCTTACCTCCGCGTCCTCGTCACTCTCTTCCTCGGATTTCTCCCCCTTCGATGCTCAGAAAGAGGATGCATGACCCTGAACGCGTCCCTGCCCGGGCAGGGTGATACATGCGGCCACGAGGGCGTCCCGCCACCCCCTCTCCTGCTCAGTCTCCTGGAATCCAGCCACAACATCCTCTGCGTCAGCCACGTAAGCCCGGACGGAGACGCGGTCGGCAGTCTGCTCGGTTTGGGCGCCATGCTGCGCTCGCTGGGAAAACGGCCGACACTCGCCCTTCAGGACGAAGCGATGTCGGAGTTTCAGTTTATGCCCGGGGTGGAAAACATCATCGGGCCGGCGGAAGTCGCCCACAGTTACGACCTCATCGTCTGCCTGGACACCTCCAGCATCGACCGGGTCGGCACCGTTTACAGACCCGATATCCACAATCAGATTCCCCTTGCCGTCATAGACCATCACGTTACCAATACGCTTTTCGGCACAGAAAATTGGGTGGATACCGGCTGCGCAGCCACAAGCCAAATGCTTGTTCACTTGGCCGATGCCCTGAATGTACCCTTATCTGAGGAGATTGCCGTCTCCCTTCTGACCGGTCTCGTTACCGATACTCTCTGCTTTCGGACCGAGAACACGAACACGAATGTAATGCGGACGAGCTTGCGGTTGTTGAACGCCGGTGCAAATCTGGACTACATCGTTCGCAACACCTTGGACAGCAGGTCTTTCAGCCTTGTAAAGCTGTGGGGGGCCGGTCTGGCCAATGTGCAAATGGAAGATGGCGTCATCTGGGCGACTCTCAACGTCGAGAGCCGGCAGCGCAGTGGTGTGGAACCTCACAAGAGCGACGGCTTGGCCAATTTCCTCGTCACCGTGCGAGAGGCCGACATCAGTGCAACTTTCGCCCAACGATATGCCAAAAACGGACAGGAGTTGGTCGAATGCAGTTTTCGTGCCAAGCCGGGGTTCAATGTGAGCCAGGTCGCCTTTTCATTCGGCGGCGGCGGACATCCACCTGCCGCCGGCTGCACCGTCGCCGGCACCCTGCAGGAGGTCTCCGCTCGCGTTGTGGAAGCGTTGCACGAACTGCGCCGCCAGAGTATTGATGGTGATAGGGGTTAGAGAACAGGGAGCAGCGCCGTCAACGAACCAGTCCCATGACCGATCTACACGGAATCCTCCTTGTCGACAAACCGGGTCGCCCGATCTCCCAAACGTACGCCGGCGAGCCCGCCTCCGCGCAGTTGCCTACCAGCCACGACATTGTGCAACGCGTTCGGCGCTGTAGCCGGCAAAGACGCATCGGCCACACCGGCACGCTGGACCCGATGGCTAGTGGGCTGCTCGTGCTGTGTCTGGGCGTTGCCACCCGATTGGTGGAGTACTACCAGGGGCACGACAAAACATACGAGGCCCGCGTAACACTGGGGCGAGCCACCGATACCTACGACGCTGTCGGCAGGACCGTCGTCCAGGCTCCGGTTCCGCCTCTGACCGGCGCCGACGTGGAGGCTGCACTTGTTGCATTCCGCGGCCGGATTGACCAGAGACCGCCGGTCTACTCGGCACTGAAACAGGGCGGCGAGAGTCTGCACCGTAAAGCCCGGCGCGGCGAGGCCGTAAATGTGGCGCCGCGGGAGGTTACCTTTCACGAGTTAGAGCTGCTCTCCTTTGCGCCGCCCGCAACGATATCTCTCCGGATACGTTGTTCCGCCGGGGCATACGTGCGTAGCCTGGCCCACGCGCTGGGGCAGGCACTGGGCACCGCCGGCCATCTGAGCTACCTGCGTCGATTGGAAGCAGGTCCGTTTTCCGTCGCCGAAGCCTCAGAGCTGCCGGACGTTGAAAGCGCAGCGGCCGCCGGCGGGCTGGCCGAACTGCTGCTGGCGCCCGATGCCGGCCTGGAAATGCCCCGCCTCACCGTCAGTGAGGAGGAGCAACTCCGTCTGGGTTACGGGCAAAAGATCCGTCAGGCTCGCGCATTCAAGGCCCAGGACAACTCCCTTTCCAGCTCCTGCAGCTCGGAAAGTGGGCGCCGGGATGGACTCGCGGCCGCCTATGATTGCCGCGGCCGCTTCCTGGGAATTGCGCGCGCGCGTGCCGCCGAAGGGAACGGAGACGGCACAGTATGGAAAGCCGAAAAATGGCTCGCCCAACAGCTGGGCAGTCCTTCGTAGGCGGCAGCCTCTGAAGAGGTATGCAACTGCAGCCTGAAGAACAGCTTATTCCCACATCTTGGATCGCGTAGGGGCAGGCGGGACGCCTTCCTGCCTAATGTGCAAACCGCCGGAGAACACGGGTGGCAAACGGAATTCACGTCAAGAACCAGAAACTGATCTGAGATGAGAATTTGGCGCAGCGATCTGCGATCTCTCCGGTTTCCCGGCCCAACTTTCCTGACGATTGGAAATTTCGACGGTGTGCATCTGGGCCACCAGTCCCTCTTACGTACCCTGCAGACTGAAGCGGCGAGCCATGCTCCCACCGCCAAGACAGCCCTGCTCACGTTCGATCCCCACCCAATTGCCGTGCTGCGGCCTGACCTCACCCTGTGCCTCTTGACCACGCCACATGAGCGTCTGCACCTGATTGAGCCGTTCGGTCTTGATTTGGGGATCATGCAGCCGTTTGACATGGATTTCGCCAGTCTGACCCCCGAGCAGTTTATGGCGCTTCTCGTCGAACGTTTGGGGCTTGCCCGGCTGTTTGTGGGGCCCGATTTTGCCCTGGGGCGAGGACGCAGCGGCAATGTCGACCTTCTGCGGGAGTTGGGTATACGGCTCGGTTATGAGCTGTCAGTGATCGAACCGTTCGCATCTGAAAATGGAGAGGTCCACAGCCACCTGATCCGTCAGTCACTCCTGGCTGGCGCTGTACAGGATGCCGCGCAGATGCTGGGCCGGCCCTACCAGATCGCCGGCATCGTCGAAGAGGGAGAACGGCGCGGCCGCCAGATCGGCGTGCCCACCGCCAACATCCGGCCCATTCCTCAAAAACTCGTCCCCGCAGATGGGGTATACGTGACTTGGGCATATCTGCCGGACAACTGTTCGTCCCACCCTCGCGCCAGCGTGACCAACATCGGAGTGAGGCCCACTGTAGACGGACGCCGGCGCCGTATCGAGACCCATCTGCTCGACTATCCAGCGGCTGGTGAGTCCGACTCACTGTACGGAAAGGAACTCACCATCTCCTTTGTGTCTCGCCTGCGCGACGAGCAACGATTTGACAGCCTGGAGGAACTCGTCGCCCAGATTCAGATGGACATCTCCGTCGCGCGTCGTACGTTGACAGAGATGTCGGCGGTTTCCGACTCAATCACAGGGAATTAGGAACTCATCCAGGCGCAGCATTTCCACGAATGAGGGCGCCCCCCATGCAGCTTCGCCTACAGGTTCTCTTTTAATGAGTCATCGCCGCCGTCCAGCCCCGTTCTTTGCCATCCCACTACTCGTTTGTGCGTTTCTGTTTCTCGGCGCATGCGTTTTTCAACCGATCGGCCCCATCAATTCTCACGGTGCCGACTCCGCCGGAACCACCAATTCAGAGAAAAAGTTGCCGCCACTGCCTGCAGTACACCCCGATCCGATGGGCGGGACTGCTGACATTGGCCTGATCCATGGTATGGAAGAAGCCGTTTCCTGTCTTGCCGGAGGCCAGCCGGTGTATGCGGTGGTTCAACGCTACGCCAATGTGCGCAATCGACCTCATTTCGAAGGCTGCCTTCTGGGCCGCGTGCCAGCAGGCACGCTGGTACGCGTTGAGGCGGTCTTCGGACAGGAGCAAGCGATTCCGTTTATCTCACTCGACCGCTCCCTCGGCCGCATTCCAATCGCTGCGCCGGGATTCGATGAGGATATTCAGCCTCTTCTTGAAGAAAACTGCGGCGCCTGTCATAGCGCTGTTGTGAAACAGGGGGAGCTTCAGGTGACCGAGTTTGAACCCTTGATGGCCGGCGGACTGAACGGCCCCGTGGTGCAACCAGGCGCCCCTGAAGCATCCACGCTTTGGACACAGGTCTGGTCCGGCGCCATGCCGCTGGTGGGGGAGCTTGGCGATGACGACAAAGCACTGATTTACGATTGGATCATGGCCGGAGCAAACAGGCAGGGCACGGAGCCGGCGCCTGTGGCCGAAATGTGGCTGCGTCTGTCGGGCGAAGATTTCAACCCGTTGCCAAATGAATGTGCTCAGGATGGCGGCATCGTTCCCTTTGTCAGCGCACAACTGGCCCTGCCCGCAAGTTGTGCCGCCATTCCCAATGCCGAGCAGATCGCTGCATATCTGCCAAAAGTGGAGCCTGCGAGTCCGGCTACTTCTCCGGCCTCAAGCGGTTCCGCCAACAATGCGGATGCCAACGAGGGCACAAATGCGGGCGGCAATGCCGAAGCCAAACCGGAAGAAAATACGCAGAACAGGGCCGCCGCCCCACCGCGGGGGATGGCTGCCGGTAGTGTTGGCATTCGCGTCGCTCCCCTCAATCTGAGCCCCCCCTCTGAATCAGATCCCTGGCTGGTCCCCCAGGGTGGCTTCTGTGCAGAGCAGTTCCTGGCCGAGAAACTTCAGGACAAACATAGCATTACTGCGCTGACCTTTGCCCCGGACGGCAGACTGTTCATCGCCTTGGACCATCATGCCACCCGCAACTTCGATCCCAACATCCTGTACGATCCTTACCACGCCAGCCGTTCTATCGCCATCTGGCACAGCGTTTCCAGGGACAGCTACTATGAGATCCTTCGCGAATCCAGCCGTGTCACAGGGATGGCCTGGCATGCGGGCGCGCTCTACCTGAATCGAGCCGGTGAAGTGGGGCGCATCGTCGACGGCGGCGGATATGAACCTCTGGCCGGCGGCTTCGCCGTTTCCGGGAAGGATTTCCATGCCAACAATGGTCTCGTGATCAGCGCTGGATGGCTCTATATCTCCGCCGGCGGTGTCCGGGACGGCTATGCGGATGGCATTATCGTTCTCCATGATGGCGAACTTCCCGCCGAAACTCTGGCCACCAATGTGGCTGCCGGCGGCAACCCCTTCGGTGCCCGCATCGTTCGCGCCCGGCTCGACCGGCTGCTGGCCGAACGCTCAATCGGCGTCTTTCAGACCGCGGCGCGCGGTGTGCGCAACCCCTACGGCATCGCCGTCGATCCGTTCGGGCGCATCTGGTTTACCGATAATGGCGCCACCAACGTACCGGGTGATTTCAACGCCGGCGACGAAGTCGACCTGTTGGACCCGCGTACACTCTCCGCTGCCGCCAACGCGGGCGACGTCAACGCGACCCCCTTCTACGGCTTCCCGTTGGCGTTGGGCGGGGTCAATAAAGATTGGTGGACCGCTCCTGTGCTGATCCTGCCCAACTCGGCCGCACCCACCGGCATCACCTGGGCCTACGACACCATCTTCTTCGCCAACTACGGGCGCGATCCCGGTCTGTTCCGGATGGCGAACGCAGGCGGCCAGATCATCGCCGAACGGATCATGCACAACTGGCCCGTGCAAGCGGTCACGACCGCACCGGACGGGGCCGTCTGGATCGGGACCGGCCAGGGCATGCTGTTCCGCCTTGTTCCCGGCTGCGGCGGCTGAGGAGTGCTGCTTGCGCTTTCTATGTGTGTCCGCGCAGCTGGCGGGCCACCTCGATTGGGGCGGCTATCTGCCCACGGCTGTCGAACTGATGCGGGCGGGCCACGATGTCCTCTGGGCCACCGGCCGTGAGCTGCAAAGCCATCTCGCTGCACAGAACGTTCCCATCCATATCCTGCAAGAGACCGGCTGGCGCTGGCCGCCGCCGCCGCCGATACAGAAAGGCGCAGCCTCAGAAGAGGAGTTCCAGCGCCTGCGCATGGTCCGCTCATTGGACCAATGGCTGGACGTGGCGCGCGTGCGTGCGGCGACGCTTGAGCTTGTAGAGGTAGCTAAACGTTTCCGCCCGCATCTGATCGTCAGCGAGATGTTCACCGCCGCCGCCGCCATTGCCGCCGAACTCCTGGGCGTTCCCTTCACCGTCGCCGGTTGGCCGGCCATACAGACGCAGTCGTCAGGCCCCAAAGCAGACGCGCCCGGCGCAGTCGCAAAACTGGCTCAGGCGCGAGTGGATTCGTTACTTGCCGATTTTGGCGCGACCGGCGTCAACTGGGCGCTGGACGGTCCAGTCGCGCTGCGCTCACCCTCCTTACACTTGATCTACTGGAGCCCCCGCTGGTATGCCGGCGCGCGACTGCTGCCGCAAACACGAATGGTCGGCGGGATCGCTCCTACTCCCCTGCCGCCCGAATCCCCCTGGCTCGACCAACTTCCAAGCGATCGTCCATGGATCTTCATCACACTCGGTACCGCATTCACCAGGGACACCAATTTTTTCTTAATCGCGGCCCGAGCCGCGGCAGAGGTGGGAGGGGTTCCGATCCTGGCGGTCGGCAAAGGCTTTGACGCCGTCGCCACAGAGGAGGGCTGGTCCCCGCGCGAAGTCGAAGCGCTGCGGACCGGACTGCCGCAGCCTTCAGTTCTGGTGGAAAGAGTCCGCTTTGCAGAGGTGCTGCCCCACACCGCCGCCGCCATCCACCATGGCGGCGCCGGCACCACCCACGCTCTGGTTACGCACGGAATTCCGCAGATCGTAGTCCCAAAGGCTGCCGACCAGGCCCGTCAGGCCAGCGGGGTCGCGCGCAGCGGTGTCGGCTACCACATCCCGCCCAATCTGCTGACCGTCCCGCTGGCAGCGGAAGCCCTGCAAAAGATACTGGCTGGCGACGCCCCCGCCCGTCTGAACGCCGCCACCCTGCAAGAGGAGTTTGCCTCCCTGGGCGGCATTCCCAAAGCCGCCCAAATTCTGGTTGCAGCCGTCTGAATCGACCGCTAGTTTCGCGGCTCATTCATAGAAAATCTCACTCGCCCCGTTTCGCTTCTCTATCCGGATCAGCTTCTCCGTAGCCTGTTCAAACGAATCGTCGTGGCTGATGATAAAGAGCTGCTCAAAGCCGCGCACCCCCACGATCTGCCGCGCCAGCGAGCCGCGCCGTGTTTCGTCCAGATTCGTTGTCGGCTCGTCGAAAAAGGCGACGCCGATACTGCTCATCTCCTGCAGAAGGGCCAGCCGCACCGCCAGCGCTGCGCTCATCTGCTCGCCTCCGGATAACTGGGAAAAAGTCCGCTCGCGACCATCCACCTCCAGAACGATCCCGTAGTCCTCCTGCCAGTGAAGCGTACGCGTGTAGTCCTCCATGATCTGGCCGAACAACTGATTGGCGGAGAAACTGATTTGCTGGACCAGGGCCTTCGTTACGTGCGGTCCTGCCTCCTGTACCACTGAGCGCAGAAACCGCAGAAGCTCTTCCTGCGCCTTCAACCGGTCGTGCAGGGTTCGGGCCACAGTGAGCTGCCGGGCCTTCGCCTGCAACTGGGCGATCTCCTCCTCCTCCCGAGTCAATCGTTCACGCCACTGTCCCAAATCGGTCTCCAACCGTACACGGCGGCTGCGGATTTCGACCACTTGGGCCACGACTTCCTGGAAGCGTTCTTCGTCGAAATCGCGCCCGCTGGCTGCCAGCTGCTCCTGTCCGCTTTTCAACCGTTCCTGGGCGGCTTGCAACGACTTCGTCGCCTCGTCAACCTCTTGTCTGCGCTGTAGGAGAGACTCGGCGGCAGCCTGATGACGCCGGTAAAGATCGTCTGCCGCCCTGAACTTCTCCAGCTGGGAATCGACCCGCGCTGCCTGCGTCTCCAGGTCGGCATACTCTGCCATGCGTTCGTCAAGCGCCGCGAGCGCGTTTCGTTGCCGCTCGGCTTGCGTCCCCTGCTCCTGCAGTGACTTTTCCACCCGCTCGCGTCCTCGCGCCTGCTGGAGAGCCGCGTCCCGCCGCCGCTGCGGGTTGCCCAACGCCTTCATCTTCTCTTTTAGCTGCCCCAATCGATACGGGGCCTCTCTTAGCGCAGTCGCCGCGTCGCTTGCTCCGGTCAGCCGGGCCACAGATTCGGACAACTGTCTTTCAGCTGATTCGACCGCGACCGGACGCGGGAGAGCCCGCAGGGTCTGCTCACGCTGTCTGAGGGTAGCGCGGGCCTGCACGCGCCCCTCTTCTGCCTCGCGGACCGCCTCCGCGGCGCCCTTCGCGGCCTCGCTTAACTCTGCCCAGCGCGTGCGCAGGCCTTCGAGAAGCCGTTGACGATGGTCCGCCGTCAGAGGTTGCTCACAGATGGGACAGATTGGTGATGTTTCCGACGCCCGCAACCGCTGGCCCTGCTCTCGGATCGTCTCCTGTTCCGCGTGAATTCGGGCTTCGTTGGCCTGTTCGGCGGATTTGGTCTGCTGAAAGGTCTCCAGGCGCTCCTGCAGTGGTTCCAAAGATGCCTCAATCTCTCGGGCCCGGGCCAGCTCCTTGCGTAAATCGTCCAGCCGCGCCTGGTCCTCGTTGACGGCAACCTGCTCCCGCTTTTCGCGGGCGTTTGCCTCTTTTAGGCTATCTGACTGCAGTTGCGCGTCCCGCAACTCAGCTTCTATCTCTGCCTGCTCAGATGCCGCATCCGCCAACTCTGCGGCCGTTTTCTCTGCCTCCGCGATCTCCGCCAGGGCCCGACTGTGGGCATCCTCCTGCGCTTCCGCCCGGGTCAGTCCCGCCTGGGCGGCATTCCGCTTCTCCTCCAACCCTCGCCGTCGCGCCCTTCGTTCGTTTACGTCGCGTTGCTCCTGTTGCGCCGTGCGGAATGCCTCATGGCCGGCCTGGTTGACATCAACGATCGTCACGGCCTCTTCGCTCTCCTTCATCCGTTGCCCGGCCGCGGCCAGCGTCCTCTCCTGCTCGGCGACCACTTGCGCCTGCATCTGCGTCATACGTTGCAGCTCTAGCAGCCGTTCCCGTTTCGCCTCCATGTCCTGCTGGGCGTACTCCGCAGCGGCCAACTCAGTCTGCGCAGCGCGCAGTTTCGTCTCCGCGCCGCCGATGAGGCTGACCAGCGTATCGGCTTGGGCCTGAGCGGCTGGCAGTCGCGTCAGTTCTCCTTCCAATCTGCTGATTTCAATCTCCCGCTCGCTCAAACGCTGCCTGAGTAGATTGAGCGGCTCGCGCAATCTCTCGAACGCACGGCGGTACTCTTCCACTTTCAACAGAGGATCGAAAACTGCTTTACGAACGGAGGGAATCGCCAGAAAAGATAAGGTGAAGCTGCCCTGGGGCACGCCGACAGCGTTCCTGAACAGTTCATCCGGTCTTGTGTCCCGCTCTACCCCGAGATGCTGGCGCAAGAACTGCATGACGTCTGCTTTGCCTTCGCAAATCTTCATGTCCAGTTCGGGGTCCATGACTGTGAAGTCATTACCGTCGCCGCAGCTCCGGATAACCCGATAGGCGCGTTCGTCGTAATCGCTGCGAAAATCCACAGTCACGTTCGCCGATCTCTGACCCGCGCGCACGAAATCGGGCCGCTTATAGGGAAGATGATCGAAGAGAGCAAAGCCGATGGCCTCGAGTATCGTCGTCTTTCCCGATCCGTTGGGGCCAACGATCGCGTTCGTGCCGGGGCTGAATTCGACCGTTGCTCTTTCGTAGCTCTTGACGTTTTCCAGGGTCAGCGAACGGATCAACATGGCAACTCATCTCCCTGCAGGACCCTCTCCTCGCCCCTTGCCAACTCCTCCAGAATCGCGTCGGCAGCAGCGCCGCTGACGGCCAGCTGCTTGATCGCGAGCGTCAGTTCGGTCCATGCGCTGCTTCGGTCGCGGAAACGGTTGTCCCGTTCGAGAAGACCGGCAATGATCTGCCGCTCCAGCTCCCGCCGGCCGAGATGTTGATCGGCCCCCACTTCGAACTCCGACGCTCGCGTGTCGTCGCGCACAAAACAGAGCAACGGCTGGTACTGCTCTTCAACTATCTGCTCAAACAGTTTCAAGTCCAGCGCGCCGCGGTCGAAAGGAAGTACGCCGGACAGCCGCAGCTCGACCACCGGCTCTTTACCCCTGAACTGACGGCGCTGGCGTTCGATATAGCTCCGGCAATTTTTTTCAAGGTCGCCCGGCGTCTCTAACGCGTCCACCTTGAAGAAAAGGCGTTCAAACGGACGCCGGGAATTTGCGTGCAAGACCGGGCGGTGCCTTGGCTCCGTCTCCGTGTCCACTTCTACAAGATAGTAGCCCCGCTCAGGCCAGTCCGCCTCGGTCAGCGAGTTGGTCTCCGGGCTGCCGGGATTGTAGATCCAGTTGTCGAATTCATAGGGCTTGTGGAAGTGCCCCAGCGCCAGATAGTCCACGAAGGGGCGAAGGGGAGACAACTCCCGGTGGCTCAACGCGCCACTCTGATGGTCGAGGACGCTCTCGACACCGGCGTGCGCCATGAAGATGGTGTACGCAACCCCCAGTCTGTCAGTTTCCGCCAGTGCTTCGGCCACCCGCTTCACGACCGGCGCCGTGGCACTGCCGTAGTAGCGCATGCCGTAGACCCGCAAGCCCGGAACCGGTTCCACATAAGCCCCTTCGCGTCTGTCATAGTGTGGGAGCCCAACCTGCTCCCCGTCAATCTGGGGGTTAAGCAGCGTCAGCAGTTCCTGCTCGGCCAAAAAACGTACCCAGCCGATACTGTCGCGATAGTAGGCCAGTTCATGGTTGCCCTCCACCGCCAGGCAGGGTATGCCCGCCCTTTTCAGCCGCTCCAGCCCAGTGATGGCATGACTGAGTGTGATCGGGTCGATGGCGCGCCTCTCAAACAGATCACCGGCCAGAAGTACGAAGTCCACTCTTTTGTCGACGGCCACATCGATAATCTCGAGATAAGCGCGGGTGAAGTCGTTCTGACGCTCCCGGCTGTTGTACTGCCGGTAGCCGAGATGGCAGTCGGCCATGTGAAGAAAGGTAGCGCGCATGGAGTGCCCCAGTGGTAGCTTGAACTGTAATGTGATGAGGAGATCGGATGCAGGTCACCGCGCGGCGTCGCGCGTGAACTGCGTTCAATCTTTGTCGTCTTTCTCAGAGGAGATGAAAAGACTTAGGAGAAAGCTGACGAAGCTGATGACGATGGCGCCCCAGAACGCGGCGCCAAAGCCGTCTACCTGAAAGTCAACGTTGAGCAGACCGGCCAGCCAGCCGGTCAGAAGCAGCATCAGGGCGTTGACTACAAAGGTGAACAGGCCGAGCGTGACCAGAAAGGCCGGGCAGGTCACAACTTTGACAAACGGCTTGATTATCGCGTTGACAACGCCAAAAATGAGGGCGACCATCAGCAGGCTGCCGAAATCCACCTCACCACCTGCGCCGAACTGAATGCCGTCAATCAGTGTCGACGCCGCGTACAAGGCGACGGCGTTCCCGACCAGCCGTAGCAAAAGCTTCATCGGAGCCTACATGACTACATGCGTAAACGCATCGTGTACAAAGTACTGCGCACAAAAAAGCCGTGGTCCAGCAGCGCCTGCACTGCGATTTCGTCCTGCGTGCTCACAGTGGCCCGCAGCGGCCAGCGGGGAAATTCCTGCAGAAGGGCCAGCGCGCTCAGTACCAGCGGCTGGGCATACTGTTCCTGGGCGTCGGGCCGCAGCCACAGACGGATATGGTGCTCCCCCTTCCAGCACCGTGCGGTCACCTGAATCGCGCCTTCAAAGCGGCTGGTGTAGTCGCGGATAGCATACCGGTAAATCCGCTGGCGGCCCGCGAGCCTGTTCACCAGTTCGCCAATGCGCTTTTCGAGTGGGACCTGGAATTCGTCTCGCCGTACCGCCCGCCACCACTGAAATTCGGCGCTGGGCCTGCTGGTGGCCAGATCATACAGCAGATTGCCGTCGGCCGCAGAGAACGCCTGCAGGTTGGACAGTACCGGAAATGCGACCCGCCTCGGCGCGCCCGGTGCGAAGAGTTCGGACGTCCCTCCCATGTTCTCAAAGCGGAGCCGTTCATAGAGGCCGCGGGCGATCTCGTTCTCCCCGCGAACCTGCAGAACTGCCCAGGACCCACCCATCTCGCGGATATAGTCCAGTGCATGCTCCATGAGCGCACGGCTGATCCCGCGCCCGCGCCAAGCCGGTGAGACGGCCACATTGGCAATCTGCCAGCGCCCGCTGCCGCTGGCCGCACGCTGCACCGTCACGTTCCCCACAACCCGCTTATTCTCCACCCACACAAAACCGTTGAAGACGTTCCGAAACTCGCCGGTACTGCGGTAGAGAATGCGCACCAGCCCGCTCATATAACCCAGAATCCGCAGCTCGCGCAGCGCAGCCTCGCCCTGCTCGTCCAGTTCTTCGGCGAAAGCCTCGGTAATCAGTCTGGAAACGGCGCGCAGATCGCGCCCGACATCAAAGGGCCGGATGCCTTGCTGGGGATCTCGAAGACGGCTGGCCGCAGCGGACCGGGTTAGGGCAACCATTTAGAGGAAGTCGTAAAGCGCCCAGCTATTCACTGCGCAACGCGGACAAGCGCCGGGCGCAGTATCCTGTCCTGGATGCGGTAGCCGGTGCGTAAAGTCTGGATGATGTGCCCGCTGGGAACATCCTCGCTCGGCTCATTCGAGATGGCCTCATGTTGATTCGGGTCGAATTCACCACTCTTGGCCAGCGGTTCGACCTCTGAGCTGACGAGTATTTCCAGAAGTTTCTGCTGAATCTGCTCGAATCCCTTCAGCCAGGCCTGGTCCTCTCCCGGCACGCCTTCAGGCACATTCTGAAAGGCCAGCTCAAGGTCATCGAGAACGGGCAGCAGCTGACGCAACATACTTTCCGAGGCACGCTTTATGCGCTCCTCGTTCTGCCGCTCGCGGCGTTTGCCCGCGTTCTCATATTCGGCGACGGTGCGCTGCATCTTGTCGAGATGGCTGGCAGCCTGCACCTGCGCCTCCTCTAACTCCGATTGAAGCCGGGCGATCGTCTCTTCGGGCGTCTCGTCCCGTTCTTCAGCCTCGTCGCTGTCGGATACGTCGCTTGCGTCAAGCTCCTCCGCCTCCAGAACAGCCTCTTCAGGCAGCTGACCGTTATCTGGCTCAACCGCTGCGTTTTCCCGTTCTTCCTGTTCACTCATGGATGGTCCTGTTACACAAATCTGTTGTCTAACGGCTTGGGCCGTAGAGTTGGTGCATCAGTTCGTTCAAAAGTGTGGCGACATACCGCACTGCCCCAACCGTCCGGCCGTAAGGCATTCGCATCGGGCCGACTACGCCCAACAGACCGCTGACCCGGTCCGGTACCCCATAGCGGCTCAGTACAAGGCTGATGTCCTGCATGTCGCCAAAACGGCCCTCACCGGCAATCATCACCTGTACGTCGCTCAACTCCATCACATCATCGTATATCTCTTGCAGCAGCGTGCGCTGTTCGAATACCTGTACGATCCGGCTCACCTGCGGCCCGTCCGTGAATTCAGGCTCAGCCAGCACCTGTGCCAGCCCATGTCGATAAACGCGGTCAGTGATCTGCTCTTCCGACTGTAGTAAAGTGTTCAGCACGAGCTCGCCCACTTCGCGAGTGAAACCGGTGAACCCCTCCAGCTTTTCCGGCAGATCGACAGCGGTTGCGCCGGCGATTTCGACATTGAGCTGGTTGCTCGCCCGGCTCAGTTCCTCTTGAAAAATCGGCTGTTCCAGGGTGATCAACTGTTGTTTCAGCGTGCCCGTGGCCAGCACCAACACCAGCAATACCACCGTATCCTGAATGCCGATCAACTCCAGATGTTTGACCCGATTTGAGATGGACCGAGGCGAAGTCGCCAGCGCCGCGCCCGTGGAAGCTTTGGCCAGGACTGCCGTACTCAGACGCAGCCACTGATCGATCTCCCGCCGGGCCTGATGGAACTGATGGCGGATCATGTGCCGCTCATGCGAAGGCAGATCGGTGTGGGCCATCAGATTGGCCACAAAATACCGGTAACCGCCATCGGTGGGGATGCGGCCGGCGCTGGTGTGCGGATGGGTCAGCAGGCCCGCCTTCTCCAGCGCAGCCAGATCATTGCGGATGGTTGCCGCACTGACGCCCAGATCGTACTTTTTCGCGATCGACTGGCTGCCCACCGGCTGGGCATTCTCCACATATTCCTGGATGACGATCCGTAGCACCTGTTTACGGCGCTGGCTCAACTGCAATTCGGTCATGACCTGCTGGCAGATAGGATTGCCGCCTGTCTCTCTTTCCTCTGGCGCGCTGAATGTGCGGCCGAGGGAGGACAAGTCGAACGGTCGAACAGTTGGCAGCAATCAGACGTTTGAGAATTGCCCTTAGCACTCTTGTGACGTGAGTGCTAGCCAAGTAAGAAGTGTAACAAACCGGGCAGAGGGTTGTCAAGGAATCTGAGCTGAGTCAGTAGGCGTTTTTGTTTGTCCCGAGTAGCCACTGACCCAATGTGCGAATGATAATTTTGATGTCAAGAGCCAGTGACCAGTTTTCGATATACCAGAGATCGTACTTTGTGCGCTCTTCGATCGAGGTGTCGCCCCGCAGCCCGTTCACCGCCGCCCAGCCGGTCATGCCGGCCTTCTCGCGGTGGCGGTCCATATAGCGGGGAATCATCTGCCGAAACTGTTCCACGTAGACCGGCCGTTCCGGGCGCGGACCGACCAGGCTCATTTCGCCGAAGAGAACATTGATCAGTTGCGGCAGTTCATCGATATTGGCGCGACGGATGAATGCGCCCAGTTTGGTGCGCCGGGGATCGTTCTCCACCGTCCAGCCCGGCCCGGACCTCTCCGCGTCCTCGCGCATGGAGCGAAACTTCAGAATCTTGAACGACTTGGCATCCAAGCCCATCCGCTCATGCGTGTAGAAAACCGGACCGGGACTGTCCAATTTGATCAACAGCGCCACCAGCATAAGGAAGGGGCTGAGAACGACCAGGCCGATTGCGCTTCCCACCAGGTCCATCCCGCGTTTCAGTGTCAGTCTCCAGCCCTGGAGAGCCACGTCGCGGACTGTGACCAGGGGAAGCCCGCCGAGATAGCCGATCGTCACTTCACTGGCCATGATCCCGAATGCATCCGGCAGCACCCGAATGCCCACCTTCTCCCGCTCACAAAGGCTGATGATACCGATCAGCTCCTGATGGGTGCTTTCCGGCAGGGCGATGATAACTTCGTCAACCTCAAATTCGTCAATGATTCTGGGGATGTCGGCGACGCCGCCCAGAATCGGCACATTCAAAATGGAACGCGTACTGCTGTTGTCTACGATCCCGATCACCTGAAAGCCCAGTTTGGGATTGGCCTGCACTCGCTGCAGGATCATGCGGCCGGAGTCACCGCCGCCGATGAGCAGGACCCTGTCGCCGCCGATCCCTCGGGCCTGGGCATTCCACTGTATTTGCGCATGCAAGGTCCTGCCGACGGTCAAGATGACGATGTTCAGCAACCAGGCATAGCCCAGGAACGTGCGGTGGTACACGAAGTCGCGCAGAAAAAGGCTCACCAGCGCCACGGTCAGCAGCGTACACAGTGTTGTAAGCTTTGCGGTTCGGAAGATTTCATCCAGTTGCCCGAGCGGCCGGCGTCGCTGGTACATGCGCTGCGAAGAGAAGAGCGACAGCAGCACCAGTGACTGTGTAACCGGCAAAGCCAGGAACTCAACGAAGGGGCCGACAATGATATCCGGCTGCAACTCCATCAGCCGCGGCGTCAGGTTCATCTCAGTGAGCCGGTGCGCCAGAAAGAACGCCAGCCACGTACACGCCAAATCCACAATCACCAGCGAGATCGCGAACACAAGCTGGGCGCGTTTCGGGACGCCTGGCCGCTGGGCGCGCAGAGCCGAGTATCTTCCGTTAGGACTGGAGTATACGCCCTGCTCGGCCGCATCTGCATCATCCGCGGCCGCAGTCGCGGATGGCCGCGGTTCCGACAGAGGCTCTTCAAGATCTGGTGTCGGCTGAACCGGTGTCTTCCACATCGTGCCTGTTGCTTGAGTCCATCAGTGGGCGGCTGGTAGCCTTCCACTATCAACGTCACGAAATTCTGGTAGATCGTTCTTCGTTATCGATCGCAGCGCAGAACTGTGCTAAATTCGCTTCTGTCGTAGTTTCCATAGCCGGATGGCAATGTCAACGCCGCCGATCAAAGAGATACTGAGCCAGATCAGCTTGTCCAGCAACCATGAACTGTTGGCCCGGTAGTGTTTGCGATAGAAGATCCACATCGCTTCATAAAAGGCGCGGCGGGCTTTGCGGCTCATGCGGCTGGAGGCCTCTTTGACATGCGTGATCTCGACCTCGCCGTTGTACCAGACTTCCCAGCCCGCGCTCTTGATTCGCTTCGCCCAATCGAGGTCTTCACCGTACATGAAGTAGGCCTCGTCCAACAGCCCGACCTCCAGGATCGCCTGCGTGCGCACCTGCATATATGCGCCTACGACCGAATCCACAGGATGTACCGCATCTTCCGGCAGGTAACTCAGATTATAGGCGTTGAATCGTTTGCTCCGGGGAAACAGCCGGCTCAGACGGGTCATCCGGCAGAAGCTCACCCAGGGTGTGGGAAAACTGCGCCGGCATGCCAGATCGAGCGTTCCGTCCGGCCGCCGCACTCGCGGACCGGCTACCCCGAGCTCGGGCCGCCCGTCCATGAACTGTATCATGCCGGCCAGAGCGTTCGCCGGCAATACGGTGTCATTATTGAGAAGAAGAATGTAGCGGGCCAGCGGCCTGTCGAGCAGCGGCTGGCGGTCAGAGAGGCCGAGCTGGCGCAGAGCAAGATTGTTGCCTGCGCTGAAGCCGAGATTGGTTTCGGAAACGATCAGGCCGGCCTGCGGGAAACGATCGCGCATCATGGCGACGCTGTCGTCACTGCTGCCGTTGTCAACAACACATACCGTGTAGGAAAAGTCGCCGACGGAGGCGAACACCGATGTCAGGCATCCGGACAGGAGAGCGCTGGCGTTGTAGTTGACAATGACAATCGCCAGGTCGATCGCCTCTGCAGAAGCAACGGGCTCGGAGGGCAAGCCGCTCGTTGACAGCATCGAAGGCGAACTGCCGCTCTCAATCCATTCTTGCCAGACGACATGGCGAGGAGACTGCATTTTCTGAGTTGCTGTTCACCCGCTGCGCAATTCTCCATGCGGCTGGAAAGGGCCGCGGGCGGCAAAAGTGAGCCAAAATGGCCGTGGTCAATGCCTTCGCATGCAGATGATCAACTGTCGCGGAACCCAAAACAGGCAATCACGGAAGTCAAACAGTTTGCAGAAATCATAGCCGGAACTGTCTGCTCTATGTGCGTCTGATTCTAGCACGGCATACTGCTTTGGCCAAAGCGATCGTCTGAACCACCCCCTCGGTTCGCCGTGCAGCGGCGTCCATCCGGGCTACGATATGGCATTGGCGAAGCGTGAAAATGACACCGCCGTCGTTTACAGCCAGTGTGCGCAATGCCGGCTGTTTCCTTCCCTGAACATTACTGCACAAGCGGAAAACAGTTGCGCCCGGTTCCCTCTACAATTGGCGTAACGCAACTTCCAGCACGCGATCCGGGCTCAGGTCCGGTAGCAGGAGCTTTTTGGCAGCCGCTGCCAAAGCGCTGGCCGAAAGAGACTCTCCCTCGCCTTCCGTGTCCGGCTTAACGAGCCCCGGCAGGGCGCCGGCAGGAATAAGGCCGATCAGTTCGCTGCGGTCGAGCGCGACGCCGTGGAGGGCGCCCTGTCGACGGACTGCTTCGACCGCCGCATGAGGAGATGTGGCGCCGTAGTCGACGAGATTCATGCTCACCTGGGCCTGTCCATCGACCAGCAGGCCCAGGGCTCGGACCGCCGTCAGACCGCCGTCGCGCTCGCGAATCCGGCGGGCAATGGCTCTGGCTACTGCGACGTCGGCAGTGCGCAGGAAGACGTTGAAGGCGATGAGTATCGGCCTGGCCCCGACGATGACCGCGCCCGCAGGCCCCACCTTGGCAGGACCGAAATCCGGCGTGCGCCGCGGGTCGTGAATATCCCGGACCAGGGCCTCATATTCACCGCGCCGGACGTCGGCCAGATTACGGCGTTCCCGCCCAGTGGCCGCTTCTCCGTAAAGGTAGACCGGCACATCCAGCTCATCACCGATGCGACGACCCAGTTGCCGGGCCAGGAGAGCACAATCTGCAAGTTGAGTGTTGCGAATCGGCACGAGCGGGACGACATCGGCCGCCCCCAGTCTGGGGTGGACGCCCCGATGCCGCCTGACGTCGATGCGGGCGACAGCCACCCCGACCGCGTTGAACAGCCCTTGCAATACCGGTTCCGGCGGGCCCGCAACCGTGAGAACGGTGCGGTTGTGGTCTGCATCGCTGGTGCGATCGAGAAGACGGGCGCCGGACCTCTGGACTGCTGTCGCCAGCTCGTCGATGACATCGGTGCGGCGACCCTCGGAAAAGTTGGGAACCGCTTCGATGATCGGGATGTCGTCGGAACTGTGATTCATCTGATGATGGGTCGAAAAGCGGCCGTGAGATAGGCGGAGTTGGGCGCGCAACACGCCCTTTTGTCCCGATCGCCTATCTGAACCACAAAGCGATGGACTGGGGGCTGGACCGTAAAAACCGGACGCAATTTATCCGGTGCGTCCCAGAAGCCACTTTACGAGCAAGAGAATGGCGAACGCGGTCGCCATGAGGACAACGGATAAGGCCAGAGCCACGTCGAGGTCCAGTTCGAAACCGATATAGATGGCCAGGGGCATCGTCTGCGTACGCCCGGGATAGTTGCCGGCGAAGAGGATGGTGGCGCCGAAATCACCGAGAGCCCTTGCCCACGTCATGACCAGTCCGCCCAGCAGTGAGGCGCGGGCAAGAGGGACCGTTACAAAGCGGAAGATCTGCCGGCCGTCGGCCCCGTCCAGTGACGCGGCCTCTTCCAACTCAACCGCGCTGCGGCTGAGACCGCCGATTGCCGCGCGGATGTAGTAAGGGGAAGCCACGAATAGCTGCGCCAAAATGACCGCCAGCGAAGTAAAGGCGATCTCTATTCCGGCCACCGACAGCCCCTGTCCCAGCATCCCCCGGCGGCCAAAAGCCATCAGCAGGGCCAGCCCGGCAACAGCGGGAGGCAGGACGGTCGGGAGGTCGATGAGCGTGTCCAGTGCCCGGCGTCCCCGAAACTGTCGCCGGGTCATCAGCACCGCCAGCGGCGTGCCCAGCAGAATTGACAGAAGCGTCGCTGTGGCCGATGTCCACAGGCTCAGAACGATAGCCCGGCGAGCCACAGGCTGGGCCAGGTGTGTGATGATGTCGGTCAGCTCTGTGCGCCAGATCAGTGCCAGTAGAGGAAGCGTCAGGAATAGGATCATGGGCACGGCCGACCAGAAGAGAGCAATGCCCGGTCGCGAGAGGCGATTGGAAGAGTGCTGGTCGTCCCGCGCCCGGTCGACGGGGATGCCCATTGCTTCGGCGGCTTCAGTCGTTCGCATAGCCCAAAACCTCTGCCCCCGCAGCCCCTGAGGCCCCACTCGAAACTTCAGCCCGGCATCCGGTCGAAAAGCCGTGCGCTTCCAGCACAGCGGTGCCTTCTTGGGAAAACAAGAATGTGACGAAGGTTGCTGCCTGCTCCGGCTGCCTGCTGTCCAATGTCAGAGCGATCGGATAGACTGCTGAGACGTTGAGATGGGCTGGAATCTCCATGCGTTGCAGCTCTGAATTGCCAACGAGGTCGCTGGCGTAGACGACGCCGGCATCGGCCTCGCCCAACTGCAGTTTGCTGAGAATGCCCCGCACATTCTGTTCTTCCGACACGATATTGGCCTCGAAGCCGCCGCGAAAACCGGGCCCAAAGCGGTCGTCCTGCGCGGCATTGGCCAGAAACTGACGCGTATACTGTCCGATCGGTACGGCTTCTGCGCCGACGACAATCTTATGACCGGGCTGGGCCAGTTTCAGCAATGATTCGAGCCCCGGCGCGCCGTCGGCAGCTCCCGTGCCCCCTCGGCCGTAGCCGACTATCAACCGATTGCAAGCGAATGTCTTCACGCTCCTCTTCCCGATTCGTCCGGCGTCGATAGCCGCCTGCATCTGCATCTCGTCAGCCGAGGCGAAAATATCGGCACGCGCTCCCTCGCGCAGTTGACCGGCCAGCTTCTGGGAACCGGCAAAGTTGAATTCGACGTTTCCCGTATGGCCGCTGCGGCTGAACGACCTGGCTGCCTCTTGGAAGACATCGGTTAGCGACGCGGCCGCGAAGACCGTCACGACGGCTGTCTCCGATGATGTTGCACCGCCGGCAGCTGGCCCGCCGCAACCGCCCAGAAGCAGACTGCCCAGTAGCAGCGCGGCCGCCGCGTTGAGTAAACGGGCACGCGGCAATGCCCGATTCAGGGCCGGCGTGTCCCTCCGCAATGCGCTCTTCCTTCTCCACTGAACTTCCGTGTCGAAGGCAAGTGAACAAGATCTCCCGGACGCCGCCGCTATCGGCCTGCGGGCAATTTTAATCGAAGGCAGCCACAAAGATGACACGAATTTGACGATAGCAGTGAGCCGTGGACGTGTCAAATTTTGACCGTTTTCACTCTGGCCGCCGCCTGTCCGGTGGACCGAGGCGGCTGCGAGATATGAATGGCGCCGGCTTTCTATTCTGTTCTGGTCAGTATGGTATGATCGACAGATGGCGCCGGTAACGCGGCGCGGCTGCGTCGAAAGATGAAGGGGCAGCCGCAAGTCCAGCGCCTTCCGGGCCAGCGTCTCCTGGCCGGGTATGCCTGCGGGACGACAGGGGGAACAGTGACAGATCAAGCAGCTGAATGGAATGAGTTCGTCAGCAAACATACCGCCGGCCATCTCTTGCAAACGAGCGAATGGGCGGCCCTGAAATGCCGCTCAGGCTGGTGGGCCAGAAGCGTACTCCTGCCGCAAACCGCAGACGGCGGCGCCGCACAAGCCGGAGCGATGGTCCTCTTTCGCAGAATCCTGGGCCAGGTTCTGGCATACGTCCCCAGAGGTCCAGTTGTAGACTGGTCCGACGCCGCGCTGACCGAAGCTGTCGTGGCGCGCATGTGCGATGTTGCCCGGCAGGAGGGGGCGTTCGCCCTGAAGATCGAGCCGGACCTGCTCGACACGGCCGCCAGCCGGCAGCGGCTCAGCGCCGCCGGCTTCCATCCCAGCTCCCAATCGATTCAACCCCGCAGCACCGTCGTCGTCGATCTGCAGCCGGACGACGATACGATCCTCGCACGCATGAAGAGCAAGTGGCGCTACAACATCCGGCTGGCCGCGCGCAAAGGCGTCAGCGTGCGCGAGCTGCAGGCGAATGAGCTGCCTCTGTTCCAGCAGCTGATGGAAGAGACCGGAGAGCGGGACGGCTTTTCCGTCCACAGCGCCGCCTACTACCGGGACGCCTACGAACTGCTGGCCGCCCGCTGGGGCACCTTTCTCCTGGCTTGCTATGAGGGCGACCCGCTCGCCAGCATCGCTGTGTTCGCCGCCGGTTCGACCGCCTGCTACCTCTGGGGGGCCAGCAACAACCGCCGTCGCAACCTCATGCCCAACCACGCGCTCCAATGGGAAGCCATGCGCTGGGCAAAGAAACGCGGCTGCGCACGCTATGATCTCTGGGGCATCCCCGATGAGATCGGCGCCATAGCCACCGGACTCTGGGAGGAAGGGCGCAAGGCCGTTTCCGCCGAGAAGGCGCCGGTCGACCTCAATGCGCTTCCAGCCGGCGATCTTTGGGGTGTTTTCCGTTTCAAACAGGGCTTCGGCGGCGCACTTGAGCGCACAGTCGGAGCCTGGGATCTTCCCTTGCAGCGACAGGTCTACAACCTCTATCAGGGCGCACTGCTGGCGAAGGACCGAGCTGGTCGAAGCAGGCATGGGGTAAAGAAGCAGGAGGAGCGAGCGAAGGCCCCCTCTCCTTCCTCCACCGGCGTAGCCATTGAGCCGGTGGTGACGGCCGCGGCGTGGGAAGAACTGTTGGCCCAGCTGCCGCCCGACCGCAGCCACGTGCTGCAAAGTTGGTCGTGGGGTGTCGTCAAAGCCGGCAGTGGCTGGCGCGTTGAACGCTTTCGCCTGTTGCGCGGCGGCCGCCCCTTGGGGGCCTTTCAGTGGCTGTCTCGGCAGCCTTCGCCGGCGCTGCCCTTGCGCGTTGCCTATGTGCCCAAGGGTCCCCTGCTGGACTGGTCGGATGACGAAGCAGCTGCGCTGGTACTGGCACAGATCGAAGAGCTGTGCCGGCGGCGGAAATGCGTCCAGGTAAAAATCGATCCTGATGTCGGCGAAAAGGATGGCGAAGGGGTCCGCCTGAAACAACTGCTGCTACAGCGCAACTGGCGCTTCAGCCCGGAGCAGATCCAGTTCAAAAACACCGGTTTTACCGACATCACCCAATCCGACGAAGAGCTGCTGGCCTCGTTCAAGAGTAAATGGCGCTATAACATCCGGCTGGCCGAACGGCGCGGGGTGACCGTCCGCTGCGGCGACGTTTCAGACTTGCCGGGCTTCTATCGACTCTACCAGGAGACGAGCGCCCGCGACGGTTTTCTGATCCGCCCCTTCGCCTACTACGACGCCTTGTGGCGTATGTTCCTGAAGATGCAGGAGGACGAGGCGACGCGGACCGGCGGAGCGCTGCTGTTGGCCGGGCACCCGCAGGAGTCTCAGCCCGTTGCCGGCCTGTTCCTGCTCCGTTACGGGCGCCAGACTCTCTATTTCAACGGGGCCAGCAGTGCCCGGCGCCGCCGCGACATGCCCAACTACCTGTTACAGTGGCGGGCTCTGCAGTGGGCCAGGGCACAGGGCTGCACGGTCTATGACTGGTGGGGTGCGCCGACAAACCCGGACGATCCGGCCGATCCCCTGCAGGGCGTTTGGCGCTTCAAAGAGGGCTTCGCCGCCCGCATGGCCTTACATACGGGCGCGTGGGACTGGTCGCCCAGCCCGCTGCTATGGCACGGATATCACAGGGGTAAGTCGCTTCTCCTGGAACAGATGCGCAAGCGGCACAGCTAGCAGCCGCCTGATCGCGGCCGAACATCCACCGGCCGCAGGCGGCATGCCTATCCGGAGAGGACGGCGCCGTCGGGGATATCGACCGGCGTGTCCGAGCTGTTAGACAAACTGACGTCGCCTTCCACCGACACCGAGGCGCCAAAGGTGTAGGGGCCTGCAACCGAAAAGCTGCGGCACCGGAGCAGTGAAGGCGGCCCGTGGGGAAATCGTTCCTGGATCTGTTCGATGAACTGGTAGAAGCGGTCGTCCAGTTCGACAAGGGGCGCACCGCCAGGAAAGGGGTCGGTACCCCGACGCGGATCCAGACCGATGCACTGTTCCTGGCTCAATCGGTAGGCATCGGAACGTAACGCGAGCAGGTCATTGCATTTTTTGACCGGCATGAAGCGGTCGCGCGGCACTTGGATCGCCTGCGACCCGTCAAATGCGGAGATCGCCAGGCCAACCGCCGTCTCCAGTTGGAAGACAGGTGGGGAGTCCGGGCGCGAAGGGTCCACCGGCTTGTTGTTGACGATCATCGGTAGATCCAGAAAACCATCCCGCTCCTGCAGCAACTCTCGCAACGATGGCAGGTGAATCCACAGATTGTTGGTATTGAACAGGCGGTAGCGGTCAATGTCCTGGAACTGTGCGATCTCCTCTGGCGGGCACTGGGCAATCTCGCGCAACAGCAGCCGCCCATCGGGACTCTGGGCAAGGTGACCCCCCTTGCGGTCGGCCGCAGTTCGGGCGGTAACCTCCATTAGAAAAGGTAGCTTGCGCGCCGAGAAGTAGCCGAGAATGTCGGTGTCGACCGTTGCGCCCAGGTTGTCGGCGTTGCTGACAAACATGTATTCGTACCCGAGTGCGAGCATCTTGCTCAACATGCTGCTCATGTGCAGGGTGAGGTAGATGTCACCGTGTCCGGGTGGGCACCACTCTTTCGCCGGGTCTTGATGCCACGCCACCGGCTGCAGAGTCTCCTGCCATATCTTGGGAACTTTGTTCTGCAGAAAAGTGAGGGGTAAGGCCCCGGCGTCGCCTTCGGTCAATTGCGGATAGTCGGTAAGCGCCCTTTGCGTAGCTTCCTGCGTGCTGTAACTGTTCATGAAGATGAGAGGCAGTCGGGTCGTCATCTTCCGTCGCAGGTGCAGGACGTGGCGGACAATAATATCGAGGAAGCGCAACCCGTCTTTCACCATCAGCAGCGATCTCGGCCCATGCAGACCCATCGTCGCGCCGAGCCCGCCGTTCAGTTTCACGACGACGAGCCGGCCGAGCGCGTCCAGGCCTTCTTCATGAAAACCGACGGCCGTGGAGCTGTGCGCTATATCTGATGGTGGGCGTGCGCTGGCGCCGGGGATGTAACCTGTGGCGCCGCCGCAAAGCTGTGCATAGTAATGTTCAAAGCCGCGAATCAGCAGGTCGTCCAGACCCGCGTGTTCCATCTTCTCACGAACCGGTGCGAATGACACCGTGAGGATTCGACCCATTCAATAACCTCGGACTTGCCTGATGCTGGGGGCGCCTTAATTGTTACCGCCGGGCTCTCGTTACCAGCCGACGGCGCAACCGTCCTTGCGCGGGTCGCTCCCCCCGGTCAGGACGCCGTTTTCCGGATCGCGGACGATTATCTGACCGCCGCCGAAACCGCTGCGCCCCGCCCCGTTCACCGGCACCACCCGATGTCCTCGGCGGGACATTTCCGCCAGGATATCGTAATCCCAGCCTTTCTCGATCGACAACACGCCCCCGCCTTCGTCCGCGCCCAAACCTGCATGCGGGCCGCTCAAAGACCAGCGGGGCATGTCCAGCGCCTGCTGCGGGCTCATCCCCAACGCCACCATGTTGACCAGCATCTGCAGATGTCCCTGGGGCTGCATATAGCCTCCCATCACGCCGAAGCTGGCATGCAACGCCCCACCCCGGGTTGTCATCGCCGGGATGATCGTGTGATAGGGGCGCTTGTTGGGAGCGAGACTGTTGGGATGGTCGGGGTCAAGTACAAACAACGCGGCCCGGTTCTGCAGGCTGACCCCACTCCCGGGCACGACCAGCCCGGTGCCCGTTCCCTGGTAGAGGCTGTTGATGAAACTGCATGCGTTCCCTTCGCCGTCCGCAGTCGACAGATAGACGGTATCTGAACCGGCCATGGGATAACCGCTGGAAACCGACGCTGCCGCGCGCTGCGGGTCTATCTCCTCGCGCCTCTGATCAGCATATGTCCGGCTGGCGAGTGTGCTCAGGGGGATCGGTACCACATCGATATCACAGACCCACTGCTGGGCCTCCGCGTAGCCAATGCGCATACATTCCACCAGCGTGTGCAATCGGTCGACGCTGGACATCTCGGCCAGGTCGAAGCCGTCCGCCAGATTGGCGGCGATGATGGCCGCCAGTCCTTGCCCGTTGGGCGGGCATTCGTACAGGCGAACATCACCGAAATCAGCTGTGATGGGCTCCTGCCAGGTGCTGGTATGGGCCGCCATGTCCTGCGGCGTGATCCAGCCGCCGTAACGCTGAACATGCTCGCTAAGATTGACAGCAAACGCCCCGCCGTAGATCGCCTTCTTCCCGTCCGCAGCGATCGCCCGCAGCGTCTGCCCCAAAGTGGGGATGCGCATTACCTGCCCGGGCCGCGGCGCGCAGCCGTCGATGAGGAGCTCATGACCGCTGGGCTGCTCCGGTCCGTTGTCCAGGTCGTTGCTGACCCAGTCCGGCGAACGCCGCAGTTTCGCCGCCTGCGAAGCCCAGCCCCGCCCTATCCATTCGGTAACCGGGTAGCCCTCTTCAGCCAGATGGATGGCCGGTTTGAGCACTTCCGCCAGCGTCATTTCGCCGTGTCTTTCCAGCAGATCGCTCCACCCGGCGACGGTCCCCGGTATGCTGACGCTATGGCCGGTAAACTGCGGCATGCGGGAATAACCGAGACGCCGCAGTTCGTCGATCGACGCCCCATCTGCAGAGCGGCCGGACCCGTTGAGTGCGGTCACACTTTCTGTCTTGGCATCCCAGTAGAGGGCAAAACAGTCGCCGCCAATACCGGTCGAGGTCGGCTCCACCACGTTCAGGGCAGCGGCAGTGGCGATGGCGGCGTCGGCTGCGTTGCCGCCCGCCTGCAGAATCGACAAACCGGCCTGGGCAGCAAGTGGTTGACTGGTGGCAACCAGTCCGTTGCGCGCCAGAACATTGCTGCGGCGGGAGCGAAAAACGAAATCAAAATTCATGGACAGATCTTTCCGAATCCTTCAGATAGGGGCAAATGGAATAGACTATTCATGATAGTCCATTGTCAGGGAATAGGCAAAGCGGTCAAGGATCGCACCGGCGCCGTAGCCATCACGCACGGGCGTCCCCCTCGTAAGAATTCAGATTCTTTTGGCGGAACTACGCGGCTACGGTAGACTATCTGGATAGGGTCTGTTCCATCTCCACCTGGTTGCCATCTTGCTCCCGGATCTGTTGTCCGCGGCAACCAGCTAGTCTGTTTGGCGTCCCGGTTCAGTAACTGCCAATGGGTTTTCTGGTTGAGGCCATTGCCAACATTGCACCTTATATCTATGCAACGTGTGGTCTGCTGGCTCTATTTCAACTGTATCGCACGTGGCAGGTGCGCGCCGAGCGGCGACAGGCAGTCTTCTCCCTGGAGCGGGACAAAGCAATAGACGATCTGTATCGCATCTTTATCTCAGCCTTGCTGATGCTTGTGGTGATGGGGTTCACCTATTTCGCCAGCACAACGCTGCGCGAGGCAATGCTCGCCGTCGAGTCATCCTCAGGTCTCCTATCGCCAGACGACTCTTCAACTTCCCCGGATTCGCCACTGTCTGCCCTGATTCCAACGCCTACATTCACGCCGGAACCACCTACCCCCACCCCGTTGCCGACCCGCATCGTTGTCTCCACACCCGTACCCGACAACCAAGAGGATGACACACAGCCGGAGCAGCTTGATCCCACCCCCAATCCTCTTCCTGTCTCGCCGGCACTGTGTCCGGACGGACGTGCAGTCATTCTGTCGCCGGGAAACGGGGCGGTCGTAAGCGGACAGGTTCCAATTGTGGGTACAGCCCAGCACGATCAATTCTCCTTCTTCAAGCTGGAATTTGCACCCAGCGGCGCAAATCAGAGTTTCAACTACTTTGATGGCGCTGAAAACACCGTGGTCGGCGGGCTTCTCGGTAATCTGAACAGCACTGCCATGGCGAACGGTACCTATGTCATTCGGGTCGTTGTGGTGGATGTCACTGGCAACTATCCGCAACCCTGTAGCGTGACGGTGACAGTACAGAACTGATGACGTCGTGTCCTGAGAATTGCGCTGCCGCTTCGTGTTCTGAGCGCGGCCGATGAACAATAGACTCCTGAGTCTGGCAAAAGCTCTGGCCTCCGGCCGGAGTCTGATATGGGGGAATCCACTCGCGGCCGGCGTTGTTTTCGCCATCGTCGTTTCGTTGCTTGTGCTTTTGTCCCTCCTGCTGCGCGACGTCGGTCCGGTCGCCTTACCTGCGGCCGACAGTAGATCGACCGATGTTTCGGCGCTGCAATCGGAACCGTCGGCCAACACGGCTACAGCCACCCCCGCAGCGATGGCCGCCAAGGCCGATGTCGCAACTGCTCCCCCTGCGGTAACCGCCGTCTCTGTTTCAGTAGGAACGGCTACCGGCAGCCCGACTCCGGCGCCGACTTCGACCGACGCCGCGACCACTTCGCCAACCTGGACAGCGACTGTCACGCTAACGCCGACAGCGACGGAACTTTATGTGCCGGTCAGTGTCTTCCCTTCGGAAGTCGAAATTGGCGCGCCTGACAATGTGACGGGGCGTGTCGTTCTGTTCCCGGCCCGTCTGCGGGCCGGGCCCTCCACGCAGGATGACGTACTGGCGCGCGTGGGCCAGGATGTCCAGGTCACCATAGGGGGCATCGTCGCCAGCGGTACCTGGGTCCTGTTGAAAGTAACCGATACGAGGACGGAGCAGTACGGCAAGGAAGGTTGGATGGCTGTCGAACTCCTGGAGATCGACGGCGATCTGACGACTCTGTTGAACTATACCGACGAGGGCATCCGCATCCGGCCGTTCGGCTCCCGCCCGCCCGGCATTGGGATCAAGGTGACGCCTCAGCCGACTGCAGCAGCCCAGTTGGCGAACGCCGCCTTTGCTGCCACGCCGACGCCGCCGCCCACAATAACGCCAACAGCAACAGCGACGCCCGCACCGACCGGGACTGAGACCCCGACAGCCACACCTACGGCGACTTTCACACCAACACTGACGCCAACACTGACGCCCACATTGACGTCGACACTGACGTCAACACCCACTGCGTCGTTTACGCCGACAGCCACGCCAACGCCCACGGCGACACTCGCGCCGCTGCCAACGCCCTCCCGGGCTGCTTCGACGCAAGCGGAGGACCACATACCCACAGAACTGTCCGCCATAGACCTGCGACCTGCGCAGGCCCCTCCACCACAGGCCGACGAAATTGTAGCGACCGTACTCGAAGAGACGGACCCGGCCGATCCCACCGAGCTTCTATCCGTTCGCACCGATGGCGGTGAACGCCTGCTCTTGGATGTCGACCCGCTTGCAGAGCAGATTATGATGTGGAGCGGCATCTTCGGGGCCTCCAGAGGCGAATGGCTGGACGCCGGAACCGACTTCCTCTGGCCGGGTACAAGGGTTTATGTGGCGGGGCGCAGAGAAGAGGGTGGAGTCGTGACCGTCTCCAGCATGCGCGTGGTCGTTCCCCCTGAGTTCCAGCGCGTCAAACGCATGGATGTGCCGACCTTCGGCGCTGCTATTGAGAGCGGCAAAGCGGTCGCACTGTTGGGGAGGCGCGGCGATCCTGGAGTCTTCCTCTTGCACCAGGACGGTGTGGTGACCGTAGTTCGCGAATCGGGACAGAGCGTGTTGCCAGTCTTCGAAGGCGCCAGGGGTTTCGTCGTCCCCGATGCCAACACCCCCGCCGACCGAAACGGCTTCCTGTATGTGCGCGGGGATGGTATTGGACTCTCCTTCCAGGCCTATCCCTTCAACGGCGTGCGCGGAATCGTAGCCGACGAGCGCGGCGATATCTGGTGGCTCGAGACGCCCCAGGTCGGGCTGGGTCAGTGGCGGTTATGGCACTACAACAGCCAGGACGGCGAGATTGTCTTGCGCGTGCAGGCCTCTACCGCCCTGTTGGGGGGAAGTGCCGGCATTTCCGCCGAACCAACCCTGATCGCAGCCCTGGCCGGTGCCGCAGAAGGACGTTCGTTCGTCATCGATACCGCCAATCCGGATGCAGGGCGTCAGTATACCGGACTGTACCGCGTTGATCTGCATCCGGAAGGAGAAATCGACGTGAGCCGGCTGGCGCCCGAGGGCATCTATCGCGGGCCGTTCCAGCTCAGCCCCGGCAGCCGCCGTTTGGCCCATCTGGCCTATGACCCGCAGCATCCCAGCTTGACCGTCGGCTTTGTGCGGCCCGCCAACCAGCTCTGGGTGCGGGAGATGGCTCCCAACGGCGCGGGGGCCCGCGGCCGCTTGAGCGCCCAAACCCAGACAAGATTCGAGTTCTTCGCCCCGCAGGTGGCTTGGCGGGACGATAATCGGATTCTCCTTGCCCGCAGCCGTTTCTCGCCCCAAGGTGTCTTTTCGCTGGAGATCTTCGGCATCACCGAAGTGGACCTGCGCAAAACGGGTGCCGCAGCCCGTTCTTCCTATCTTTACCCGCTGGGCGATGTGGTAGGGGATTACGCCGCCTGCGCCGATGGGTCGGTACTGATCAGCGTTCGATCAGGGAACAGGGTTCCACGACTGGAGGAGTGGACAGGCGAAGGGCGGCCCGAGATGCGGGGTCAGCTGCCGGGATACTATGACCGCGTCTTCCTCTGCTGGCAGCGCTATACCGGTCCTGTTCGGATTCGCCGGTGATGCGTGGACAGTGGCCGCTGGCAACGACATTCTGGCCCGAAGGCTTGGTACATTTCGCCGGCATCACACATCTGATCCTGGGGATCGTCGGTCTGATTCTGGGCGCCCTGCTGCTGATCTGGTGGACACAGAATACGGGCCGCTGGTACGCAGTATTCGCCGTCACCCTTCTGTTCAGCATGGTCTTGAACGTGGCGGCCTACTATCTGTTCGTCGTCCCGCCTCACAGCGCCGGATGCATTGACCTCTGCCCCGGTCGCATCGGTTTCCCTCTCCCCTTCGCCACACTTTCCACCGCGGGATCGGTACAGATCTATGTCGGCGACTTTCTTCTGAATCTGCTGCTGTTGTGGTTGCTGTTGTTCGGGGGTGTGGTTCTCTGGCGGATTCTGAGCGAGGCCATCCAGCTGAGCGAGAGGGGGCTTCGTTTTCGGATGCTGACTTTTGTGACCTTCGTCCTCCTGTCCTGGGGTCTCCTGCCCCGCTACATCGGCCCGCCGGCCGCACACGTAACAGGCGACCAGTTGCGGCTTTCGGTCAACGCCCGCCGTGCCGCCGAATCAACCTACAGAGTAACAGGCTTCTGGGTCCATCGCCTCGCCCTGGAGGATATTCGTTACGTTCCGGTAGAGGCCCCTGATGCCTTCGGCGACATTGACAAGCCGCAGGCACAGGTCTGCATGCGAGGCTATACCTACTTCTACCTTCCCTGGCGCCGCTATCGGGTCAGGCTCGATCAGACGGGAGTAACCCCCCTGAATTTCGAGGAGATGCCCCTGGCCGGAAGCTGCTGGCAGCCATGACAAATAGCAGCCGGCGGCCAGTGAATCTTCTGACCACCGACCACTGACCACCGACTTCTGAACTTAGCTAGGGTTGTAAAGCTCCGTATCCGGGAAGAAGGCCGCCCACGCAAACCAGAAGTGATCGAAATGCAGGATTGGGGTCAACGTCTCGCCCGCCAGGGGGCCGTCAACGGCCTCTCCCAGAATATCCCAGGTGCTGCCCGTCTCGGCGTCGCTGAATGTGCCATCGTCATTGGGCGAAAAGGTCAGAAGCTGATCACCGACCTGCCGTTCGTAGACTGCCACGGCGCCAATGTCGCGGCCTTTACTGATCACCGAGCTGTCTAACGCGCTCGCCAGCCCGGCTTTGTGGAAAATCGCAAGCTCAACCCCGCCGAACAAGTCATGAACTACCCCCGCCTCCTCCAGGGCCGGGAAAGGATAGGCGATGGCCTCCGTCTCTGTCGTCAGGCCGAGTACACGCTCGGCCGGCTCCAGCCGCGAGTCCGGCGTGCCCAGGAAGAGGAAGGGCCGCGATGTGCTGTCGTATCCCACATACGGGTTGTACCCGTAGTTGCGAGGCATGTTCGGCCGCGCCAGCACCTCTCCATCCGGATGGGCCTCCTTGAAGTCCCCCCACGAAACTACCTGGGTGGATAGGAAGTTCAACTGCTCCCCCGCATACTTGCCTACAATTCCTTCGCCCGTGAACTGTTGCCACCAGGTCTCCGTCTGGCGGTCGTACATGATCAGATCACTGTTGCGCAACCGCCCGGTCGTGCCGAAATCGAGGACCTGACCGTCAAAGTTGCGGTCAAAGGCGATGCTGGCGTTGCACAGCGGGCAGAATGTGATCGAGACCGGCTGGCCGTCGACTTCGTCGTTCACAATCTCGTGCCAGATGAGGATACTCAGAGGGTAGGCGCGGGACAACTCGCCATGGCTGTACAGGATCACCGGCTCCAGGTCCTCCAACCATTCATCCCCTGCTGCGATCGACTCAAACTCCGGGCTGTCGACCGCTGGAATACCGTCCTTGGGCGGGCCGCCGGAAAGGATCGAATCCCATTCAACCGTCCTCCTCGAGAAGTCCGTTGAAAAACCGCGCGTGCGGAACGGTGGCGGAACACCGTCCGTGATCAGGTCGGCGCTCAGTTGCGGCACGCCCGCGTTGACGCTGGCCGTCGCCGGAGCGCTGGTGTCGCTGCTGTCTGCCTCGTCGCCGCCCGTGTCGGCCGTCACCGCCTCGCCGCTTTCGCTTTCCGTCGCCGTTGCGGGCTGCGCCGGCGCCTCTTCCGACCCGATCGGAACGCAGGCCAGCAGAATGAACGCCGCGATCATGAGCAGACCGCCCAGCTGGATCCATCTACTCCTCAACATGGGATTCCCCCCTAATGGTTGAAAACACTGGTGGTCAGTGGTCGGACATCCATAAGCCGCGATGCGGTCTAGCCGCTGCACCAATGTACTGTATCTTCGTCTGCACTTTGACTGCAGGCAACCCATTTGCCATACATGGGACAATTATGCCGCAACAGGAGGCCCCGGGCTGTAGTGTGGCTTACGCGAAAGCGGTCCATTATGGCTGTTCAGGTGATGATTCCCAGTACCCCTTCGCCATCCAGTCGGAATCAAAAGTGAAAGGGCGCATTCCAAAATGGGGGTGAACGGTCGCATAGCTCTGGAGGCAACCAATTTCAGCCACCGCTGACACTGATTCCCCGCCAGACTGTTCCCACCCCAAATCTGGGATACACCCAAAGTGAAATTGGGTATTGACAAATCAGAACAGATGTGCTATATTGAATCTGTAGAGTGAAATCCAGCCAACTGAGCGGGGGCCCAAAGAGGAAAAACTATGGCGAAGGACATCAAGAGGATGACGCGGATCGAGTTGGAGTGTGAATTGGTTGCCGAGCGAGCCGCGTCGCGGCGGAGCAACACGATCATCCTGATGATGACCGCGTTAGCCGTGCTGGGGTTTATCGTAATGACCGGCACCGTTGCGCCATTTGCCAGCTGAACTATCCAGCCGGAATAAGGGGCTTGTAACTGTTTTGCTTGCCGGTCGGCGCAGTGAAACTGTTTTGCTGCTGTTGTAACTGTTTTGCTTGGCACAACCCCCTTAGTAACAGTCTGTTTCGCTTTGTATTCGTTAGCTTGGAAGCTCTTGTGTTTCAGATCGACAAGACAAACTCGACGATAAGACAACGGCCGGCTCTCCAGACGCAAACACGCCAGCCACTTCGAATTTCTGACAAACGAAGAGATCGCAGCCATGGAACAGGCAGTGCAATCCGCCTATGGAAACGCAACTGCACCCCGAACCTGATCTACATCCGATCTCCTCTCCTCGATCAGCTCGTCTTGCCCTCTTCGCCGTCCCCAATTGGCTGGTGAAAGTAGTAGCAGAGCCCATCCGGAGCAATAACGAAGAAGACCTGTAACTTCTGCCCATCGTTCTCGTCCACGCGCCAGTTCCCGACTTCGATCCCCCTGCTCTCCAGCTCCTGGCGAGCTCTGTGGATATCGGTCACCCGAATGGCCGCGCCATCGATACTGGCATCACCGCCGTTTACGGCGAACCCGATGCGAACGCCGTCGCGCTCAAGGATAACCGTCGGCACAGGCTGATCCTTCCGTTCGACCTCTGTGAGTCCAAACGCGTCCCGGTACCACGCGGAAGCTCGTTCGATATCTTCCACCGGCAGTGCCAGAACATCCTCCATATAGGGAAAAGCAGCTTCATACAGTTTGTTCGAGTTCATAACCCTTTCTCCTATTCGGGCGAAAGTCGAGTTGGAGTGAACACAAGCATTTCTGGGTCGATGCCACTGTCTGTACTTGGACCAGATACAACCATACCGCGAGGGGACCGCCTGCCGGGGTTACGCCCACATTGCCGGGTTGCCTGCAATGACGAGTGATGCTAGCTGCCGGCAAGCTCCGGGAAAACCACTGATCTTATGATCGTGAGAAACGCATGGAAGCATCCATCCTTGTCAAGGATTCAGCCGCCAAGAGTCTCTCTGCGCTTATCAACTGCTCGCCTGATTAGAGCTTGGACCTCAGGTTGATCGGCGTCATCAACTGAGCGAATCTTCACATGGCGCATTTTGGCGCCCGTCCCCTCCAGCAGACCCGCCGGATCTGCCAGATCTACACCTTGGTAAAAACCGAGATTGACCCACTTCTTATGCGGCAGAATATAAGCGTAGCCATCGAGCATCTTCCGTGGACCCACGCCATAGGTCGCAGCTCGGTCGCCAAGGCGAACCACCTCGCATGCACTCTGGTCGACTTGGAACACGGTTTCCCTAAGCGCTACTACGATAGGACGAATGGTCTCTTCAGAGAGTTGCAGCAACTCTTCGAATGTTCCGAGTTTCGCTTTGGTCATGCTGGGAATCCTTCTTTCCTGGTCTCTCCCCAGGGCCTTTATCCTATTGCGGCGCATCCGCCGTTTCTCCGACACGGGAACGCGCATATCCAGACCTTGCTTCAGTCCGGATGGTTCGCCACTTGACGGAACCGGAGTGGAGTTAGCGCACCGGATTAGGGAGCCTCTGGGAGAAGGCCTTTGTCCTCTGAACAACGCCCGAAAGGGCGAGGTCCTGAAGTGTAATCCCTTCAGGACCTCGCGTTAGCTATCGTGTCGTCTTGGTTGGCGGTCGAAAGGCTGGCTCCTCGGGTTGGATTCGAACCAACAACCCTCCGGTTAACAGCCGGATGCTCTGCCGATTGAGCTACCGAGGATCACGTTACTCTTTCTGTAGTCGCTTGGGGCCCGCAGAGGGCGGAATCCACCAAGACAACAAGTAGCCAGTATACCAATCTGGCCGGTCAACTTCAAAATCCCGACCTCGCCGAAACGGCTCTGATACAGACGATCAGCCCAGATAGTCGCGTAACTTCCGACTCTGCAGAGGATGGCGCAGCTTGCGCAAAGCCCTTGCCTCAATCTGGCGCACACGTTCGCGGGTGATATTGAACTCCTTACCCACATCCTCCAGTGTCTGGCTTGTCCCATCCTCCAGGCCGAAGCGCATGCTGAGCACCTTGCGTTCCCGCTCAGGCAGGTCGTTCAAAATCTCGCTCATCTGCTCCTGCAGCAACAGGCGGCTGGCTGAATCTACAGGAGCGGGAATGCTTTCGTCTTCAATAAAATCGCCCAGGAAGCTGTTCTCTTCGGCCCCAACCGGCATGTCCAGGCTGATTGGCTCCCGGCTGAGCCGCTGGATGCGCTGCACCTTGGATACAGCCTGGTCGAGAATGACCTTGAGATCACCCGTGATCGGCTGCTCCGCCTCCATCGCCTGGCGCACCTCCGCAGCCACATCCGGTTCCAGATAACCCATCTCCAGCGCTATCTTTTCCGGAGTGGGCTCCCCGCCCTTCAACTCCTGTTGCAGTTCTCTTTCGGCGCGCATCTGGCGGTTGATCGTTTCCACCATATGCACGGGAATGCGAATCGTGCGCGCCTGGTAAGCGATCGCCCGACTGATAGCCTGGCGAATCCACCAGGTGGCGTACGTGCTGAATTTGAACCCAAGCGTGTGATCGAACTTCTCCACCGCACGCAGCAGACCGACATTCCCCTCTTGAATGAGGTCCTGAAAGTTCAGCCCGCGGCCAATGTAGCGTTTGGCGACGCTGACGACCAGGCGCAGGTTGCTCTGGGCCAGCTTGCCCTGCGCAAGTTTGCCATCCGCGACCGTTGCGTTCAACTCTTCAGTTTCTTCCGGGGTCAGCTCTGAGGTGGGCTCATCGCCGTCGGTGGTAGCCTGTTGGAGGCCCTCCTCGGCCTGCAGACCGGCCCGGATCCGTATGGCCAGAGCGGTCTGCTGTTCGGTGGTCAGCAGGTCGTGGCGGCCGATCTCGCTCAGGTACATACGCATCGGATCCAGGACCTGGCCGACCTCTTGCACATCCTCTATTATCTTTTCTACCGGGATCTGCGTTTCCTGCTCAATCTCCTCTTCCAGCTTCAGATCGCGTTCGATCGAGGGAAGGGAACTGTTCTCCTGACTATCGCCCGTCTCCGGAAACAGTTCTGTCTGGTCGAGCGATTCTTCGGTCCGTTTGTCTTGATTTTCAAGCTCGCTGCCGGCACTTGGATAGTTGGCCGAGGCGCTGGCAGGCTTCGTCTTTGACGCACTGCGTTTGGGTGCCATTTTTCCACCTGTATTGGGGGAACTCAGGCGATAGCGATGCCTGATTCAACTCGTGTAACTCCGTAAGAAACCTGGACACTGCGCGCCATTACGTGTTCCAGGTGATGGCGGTCGCGTCGATTGGCGTTTATGATCGATGAAAACTCCAGAATTGCTTCACGGTTTTCGTTTTCCTGTGCATCGTGTAACAGAAACTGCATTGCCGACAGACTTTCTCGCAGCCGCGCATACCGAAGACGAATCAGCAATTTGAGCAGCGCATTCTGAATTTCCCCCTGCTCTCGCTCCGGCATCGTTATGACCTGCGTCGTCAACTGCGCCAGAACAGGGTGATAGCTGGGGCTGAGTGTCTCCTGAAATGCTCTGGTGTCCCAGAGTTCATCGCTGGCGATGAAGCGCCGCAACGCTCCGAAGATCTCCCGGTATTCGATCTGTTGAAAATCTTTTCCTCTCAGGGGAGCGATCTCCAACTCCTGCGACTTCTCTGCCAGCCATATCAGCAGGTCCGGCTCATCGATCAAAAGGGCCAGCAGAAAGACCTCCAGTTTCGTCTCCGGCACAATAGCTGCCAGGTCTGGCGGCGGCGATGACAGCGCCTCCCCGTTGGCCTGGTGGTTTGCAGCCGGGCCTGGGTCGGCGGCATCCTCCGGTGGCGCAATCGCCGGATCCGTCTGTGGTTCCTCTGCCGTCGTGGCCTGTCCGCCTTGCGGCCGCGTAAACCGCCGCCGGTGTCGGCCCTCCTGCGGTGGCTTCCGCAACTCGCGGGCGCTGGCCTTCACCCGCTGCTCGATCGTCCGTTCTTCAATCCGGACAAGCCGGCTCAGGCGCTGGATGTAATGCTGCTGTTCCTCCTCATTGCCCAGCTCCGCGATGAGCGGCGTCAACTCGGCTACGGCCTCTCCCTTGCCTCTGGCACTGTCCAGATCATACTGCCTGGTGACAATCCCGAAATAATAGTCGACGAGGGGCGTTGCCGTGCCGATCAGTTCCTGCCAGGAACCGGTACTCGCGCGGATGATGTCGTCGGGATCGCGACCCTCCGGCAGTGTGGTGATGCGCAGATTGGCGCCGAGCCGGTGTTCGACGTGCATCCGCCCCGTCGCGGTCAGTACCGGTTTGGCTTTCCTCTTCAAGGCCTGTCGCGCCTGGTTCAGACCGCGCAGCGTTGCCTGCTCGCCGGCTGTGTCCGCGTCCAACGCCAAAACAAAGTTGTCAGTATAGCGGTGGAGCTGGCGCAACTGCTCCTCCGTTAAGGCTGTGCCCAGACAGGCCACGACATTTTCAAAGCCGAACTGATGGGCCGCTATCACGTCCATATAGCCTTCGACTACCACGACGCTGTCAGCCTGGCGGATAGCTCTGTAGGCCCGGTCCAGCCCGTATACCACGTGTGATTTGTGAAAAAGAGGCGTTTCTGCCGTATTCAGATACTTGGGAAGCGAACCGTCCAGGACCCGTCCCCCGAAGCCGATTACTCGGCCCTGACGATCGTGGATGGGTACAATCAGCCGGTTGCGAAAAGAGTCGTAAAAGGAGTCGCGTTCCTGGTTATGCTTGACCAGGTCGGCCCGGTGCAGGGCATCAGGCGTGTACCCGGACTGTACCAGATGGTCGCGCAGCGCATCCCAACTGTCCGGCGCAAAACCGAGCTGGAACCGGGTGGCAACCTCGGCATTGATGCCGCGCTGCTGCAGATAGTCGCGCGCCGGCTGCGCCTCCTGGCTGCGGTGAAGCTGGTTCCTGAAAAAGTGGACTGCCTTGTCGTTCAGTTCGTATAAAAGATCCCTTCCCTGGAATCCGCCTTTGTCGGTCTCTTCGGGCAGCTGAATGCCGGCTTCCTGGGCCAGAGCCTGCAAAGCCTCCCGAAAATCCATATTTTCCTTCTGCATCAGGAAGGAAAATACGTCGCCGCCGGTGCTGCACGCGCCGAAACAGCGCCAGGTGCCGGTTTCGGGGAAAACGACGAAACTGGGCGTACGTTCCTGATGAAAGGGGCAACAGGCTTTGAATGAGCGGCCGGCGCGTTGCAGGGGTACATAACGGGAAATGAAGTCTACGGCATCGATCCGAGCTTTGATTTCTTCCGTTACGCTCATTTGCAGTGGTTGGAAATCCGTGTCCGGCGTTCAGACTTTCAGGCGGTCAATTGATACTGTATCCAATTATAGCTGTGCCCCAATCGGGTGTCAAAGAAGGGTGTAATACGTCTATGCCAGCCCGGCCCTCTCGACCCCTGCCCATGGCGGCCGCAGAACGGCTCTCAGAATGCGGAATCCTCTTCAGATTGCGCCCCGAGCGATGCGCTCTCGTTTCGCTGCATGAGCGCGTAGGCCCGTTCCGCTTCGCGAAACAGATCGGTCAGGTTCATGGCAAGAAAGATGTTGCCGCTTGATTGGATCTGGCCCCCGAAAAAGGCATCCTTAAGTTTGCGGCGGCCGCACCAGACTTCGTGCAGAAGATCGGCTGCCATCGTCAATTCAAGGTCCGCCTTGCCTGGTCGTGCCCCAAAGAAAACCTCCAGGGGAGGCTGGCGGCCGTCCAACAGCACCTCCGCATCAGGATCGGTCAGTCGCAGGCGGATGACCAGATTGCTGCTGGTAAACGACTCAATCGCGCCAGGACTCTCCTTCACCTTTTCGAAAACGCGCCCCAGGACCCTATAGAGTTGTTCGGCATCGGCATAGACGGGCATGGCATGTAAGGTGGACTGATCGAATGTGAATGCAAAAAGTAGTATAGGGTTGCTGTCGAATATGTGTCAAGGACAAACGCGCCGCGATCCCTACGCCAGGCTATGGAAAATACCCGTCAATCCCGCTTGTGAAAAAGTGGGAAGTGTGCATTTGCCGTTTCGTTGTATAATAGGATGATACCGGGATTTCGCTGCGTGTCATCCTCGATTACATCGACATCGAACCCAACCTGTAGGGAAGCTGGGCGAGAAAGGAGAAGCAATGTATGCCGCTTTTCAAACGTGGTAGGAAGCAGGATGAAGAAGATCTACAGTGGCTCTACCGCAATCTCCAGGAATTGGACGATGACGAGGCTGAGGGCGAAGGCGCTGTAGATGATGAGCCTGCTGCAAGCGATGAAGATGACTTTAGTGCGGAGACTGCAATGGAATCGCCGCTTGAACCCGAACGATCGGAACCACCGACGCCAGAGCCGGTCTTGGGCGAAACGGAACCCGAAATGGATGAAATGACTGCACCGGAACCTGCCTCGGACGAAACACCGACGCCTGTCCTGCCGGAACCGTCCCCTCCGGAATCGACGGCGCCCGAACCTCCGCCCGTAGAGGTTCCAACCCCGGTTTCGAGAGAATCCCTGCTGTCGCAGGAAGACGTTACGGCCAAAACGAACGAATCGTATGAGAGGAGAAGTAGACAGATGAGTGGGAACCGCCGAGAAAACGCGCCGTTCGCCAACCGAGGTCAGCAGCCGCCGCAGTCTCGCCCGCAACGGCAGGAGCCGCCGCCGGACGAAGGAACAGCCGACACGATTGTGGGCCCTCAATCCTACTTCACCGGCACCTTCCGTTCAGAAAAAGACCTGCGTGTCGAAGGAACCCTGGAAGGAGAGATCGACTGCCGCGGAACGGTTATCGTTGCCAAAGATGCAACGCTTTCGGCCACAGTGCGCGCCCGAAACATCGAAATCGCCGGGTCGGTCACCGGTGACGTTTTCATCGAGGAACGCCTGCACTTGCGCTCTTCCGGTGAAATGCGGGGTCAGTCCCATGCCGCATCGTTTATCGTCGAAGAAGGGGGCTATTTCGAAGGCGAGATGAAGATGGGTGCCCCCGATCAGGCGGAGTGGCCGACCATCGGAAGCGGGTCCACTTCAGAAGGGCTTGGACTTTCGGTTGAGTCTACTCAGTGGTCGACAAAACGTTCCGAAGGACGCCCGAACCGGACCGGTACAAGCTCCATCGACAGCGGACTCGAAGATGCAGGGAGCGGTCGTCACCGCAGCATCTGAGGTAGTTCCATCTGACGGCCCGTTCGGCGAAACCTGAACTGGTATTGACTGTGATCCGGTGCCCCCGGCGTCTTTGCTTGCCTGCAAAATTCAGGGCTTGCAGAAAGCCAATGGCCCCCGTACCCTCGCCAGATATTCCAAGCGGCGAAACGGCCTTCTTCCGCAGGTTGCGTATGCATCGGTGAACGAAGATCGCGCGCTGTACTTACAACACGCTCTCATAAGGCTTAAACAACTCACCTTCCTCCGGACTGCCGCCTCCTCACCTCTGTCGGATAGCTGAAGAAATGCGCCGCCCGCCTCACGGTTTCGGGGCGGCTCGATGCCATGCGCCCGCCGGTTCACGCCCCGGCGCTCAGCTTGCGCTCCAGGCGGGCCAGCCGGTGGCGAAGTTCGTTTTGGGCCTCATGCGAACGGTTTTGCGGCGGCGACCTCTCCTGCTCGTGCAAGGCCCACTGCGTCCACATAGCCGCCTGCGTCAAGTCGCCGCTCTGCCATTCGTAGAACTTTGCCAGCTCCACATAGGGACGGCTGTCCGGCCCCCCCACAGTCGTCAGCCACTGCTGCCATACGGCCGTCGCCTCTTCCCAGCGGTGCTGTCGTTTCAGCAGGCGGCCCAATCCGTCAAACGACTCGGCCAGGTGCGCGCGGCCGCTGAGTTGGTCCAACGCGGCGCGGAACAACATTTCCGCGCTCTCCAGGCGCTCCAGTTCCGCCTGCAGCCGTGCCATGCTGAGCAGATCGAGCGGCTGCAAATGACCGGCGCCGGTGGCAACAGGATCGGAAAATACGCCGCAGACCACCTCTGTAAGCGCGGCCATCGAAACAATATCCTCGCGGTTGTGGTAGAAGACGCGTTGCATCATACGGCCGTCGCCGTCGTGCAGATAGTCGGCGTACAAATGCGGGATGAGGCTGCCGGGCACGTCGTCATCTGCGCGGGAATAGCCCAGAACTCTCCGTTCCAGATTGGTGAGAGCGCAGCTGCCCAGGCGTTTGCGCCACAGCCTGCGCGCCGGGTGCAGGAGGTCCAGATGCGGTGTCCCATCGTCCAGCGCTTGCGGCTGGCCAACCGCCGCGGGCAGGAAGCGTCCTGCGTACCGGTATCGCCCGCGCAAAAAGGGGGCGTCGAAAGATCGCCCGTTGAAGGTCACCAGGCTCTCGCACCCCTGCAACAGGTCCGCCAGCGCCGTCAACAGGGCCGGTTCTTCACCGGGATGGCGCATGAATAACTGGCGCACCACAAAGTGCAGACGGTCCTCTGAACTGTCTGCACTCCTCTCCTGCGGCTCGAATGTTCCGACACCCACCATGAAGGCGTAGATGCCGGCTCCGCCGCCCAGGCCGGTGGTCTCGATGTCCAGAAATGCCGATCTGTGAAAATCGGGGCACTGCTCCAACCGGTAAGCGGGGTAGAGCTGCGCCAGGACCGATGGATCGCGTTCCAGAAGGTTACCGAGCACGGACGGTTCGCGCAGAGCAGTCGGCTGGTTCTTCTCCTGTTCCAACGGAGCGCAGTGCCGCGTCACCAGAAAGCACTCGCCGGCGCTGTTCTCGACGATTTCGCCCTCCTCCAGCATCTCAATCGGGATAGCCTCGGTCTCCCAATCGGACGTTGAAGCCTCGGGCTGCTCCTGCGTGTTCATGCCGGCCGCTTCAGCGGCTGTTCGTCCGCCGCGCAGGCCCTGCAGGCGGCGCAATCGTTCAGAAATGGAGGACATCGGTAAGGGTTTGAAGAGCAAACGGTTCAGACTGGATCCCTATTGTAGCCCAGCCGGATTAAGGCGGGAAATTCCCCATTTTTTGCGCTCTCGACTATAATTGGGCTCTGAGCACCGTTTCCATCACCTCCTGGTGGAGAAGCCACTTTGTCGGCAACTGACAAACACTGGATTCACTATCCGCCTGCGCCGGATAGCTTCCTGGAAAGCAATCATGTCCATCCCGCCCTGCTGCAGGTGCTGTACAATCGCGGTCTGCGTGATGGCGCCGCTGTGGATTCCTTCCTGCAGGCTGAGGACGCGGTCCGGGAGAATCCTTTCCGCCTGACCGATATGTCGGCTGCCGTTGCGCGCATCGTCCGCGCCATCGAGGCCCGTGAGGTGATCTGCGTATACGGAGATTTCGACGCCGACGGCGTCACAGCCACAGTCCTGATGACCACAGCCTTGCAACGCGCCGGCGCGCTCGTCGGCGCCTACATCCCCAACCGGGTGGACGAGGGCTACGGCCTGAATGTCGAAGCGCTCAAGTCTATCGCCGGCAAGGGGGCCCAGCTGTTGGTTACGGTGGACTGCGGCATTCGCAGCGTCGCAGAAGTGACGCAAGCCGTCGAGTTGGGGATGGAAGTCATTCTCACCGACCATCACACGATCGGACCGGACCTGCCGCCGGCGCTGGCAGTGATCAATCCGCGACGCGATGACAGCGCAGGGACGTTTCAGCCGCTGGCAGGCGTTGGTGTTGCCTACCGGCTGGCGCAGGGCGTCCTGCGCGCCGTCTCGCAACAGCCCTGGAGCCGGCTCTCAGAAGACGAAGCAGCAGCCGAAGAACAGTCCCTCCTCGACCTCGTGGCAATCGGCACCGTGGCCGACCTGATGCCCCTACAGGGTGAAAACCGTTCGCTGGTGCGCCGGGGGCTGTCGGAGCTGAGCCAGGGCAAACGGGTGGGGCTGTTCGCGCTGATGGAAATGGCCTCGGTTCCTCCGAGCGGGATCGACAGCACTGCAATCAGCTTTCGTATCGCCCCCCGCATCAACGCCGCCGGTCGTCTGGCCAGCGCCAAAATGGCCTATGACCTCCTGCGCTGCCAGGACTACGAAGCGGCCTACGAAATGGCAACCGGTTTGGAACGCCTCAACCAGCAACGCCAGGCGCTTACGGCCGAATCCTATGCAGTCGCCGAAAGAGAGATCGCCGGCCTCGATCCGTCTACTGCGCCGATATTGATCGTCGCCAGCGAAGAATTCCAACCCGGGATTGTGGGACTGGCCGCGGGAAAGCTGAGTGATCAGTTCTATCGCCCGGCAATCGTTATCGAACAGGGAGAGGAGATCTGCCGCGGTAGTGCCCGCAGCATCGCCGAATTCAACATCATAGCCGCACTCGACCGGGTCAGTTCTCTGTTGGTGCGCCACGGCGGACACAGCCGCGCGGCCGGCTTCACCGTGCGCACCGAGCAGTTGCCGGCGCTGCGGGACGCCCTCGAGGAGATGGCCGCCCAGGAGCTCGACTCCCTTCAGGATCTGCGGCCGAGCCTGTATATCGACACCGAGTTGACGGTCGATCAGATCGACTGGGCATTGCAGGGCCAGCTTGCCCGCATGGAGCCGGTCGGCCAGCAGAATGAGCCCGGTCTCTTCCTGTGCCGCCGCTGCCGCGTGCGCAGCGCACGCACCGTCGGCGGGGGTAAGCACCTGAAAATAGCAATCGACGGCCACGATCTTTCTCAAGTGTTGGACGGGATCGGCTTCGGCCTGGGCGGTCAGGCCGCAGACATGCGCATCGGCAGCCTGATCGATATCGTCTTTCATCTTGAAGTCAACGAATGGCAGGGTAAACGCTCTCTGCAGCTCAATGTGCAGGATCTGCGGAGCAGCGCGAACTGATCAAGGATTCAGCGGCGTTGTCCGTTGCCGCACACCGCCCGTCGGAGCCGGTCTCTGACAAACAGCTGAAAGGATCATAGAGTCCACTCATGGCACAGAGAACAAATCTGAGAGAGGTACGCGCCGTTCTGCTGGACATGGACGGCGTTGTTTATGTCGGGGAGGAACCCCTGCCCGGCGTTCAGGAACTGCTGGACTACCTGAAAGCGACCGATCGAAACTGGCTCTTCGTTACCAACAACTCTTCGCGTACGCCGGTCCAGTTCGTCGAAAAGATCGCCCGCATGGGCATTGGCGCCGACGAAGCCCATATCCTCAGCAGCGCTCTGGCGACCGCCAGCTGGCTGGCGGAGCAGTATCCCAATGGCGTTCGCGCCTTCATGATCGGCCAGGATGGCCTGCGCTGGGCGTTGCAGCAGGAAGGAATCACCTTGGTCGAAGACGCCCAATCGGCAGACATCATCGTTTCCGGCATCGATTTCAGTGTGCGCTACGAGCGCCTGGCCGACGCCACCCTGGCCATACGCGCCGGCGCCGGCTTTGTCGGCACCAACAGCGATACCTCCTTCCCCAGCGAACGGGGCCAGATTCCCGGCGCCGGCGCGCTGCTGGCCCTGCTCGAGGCGGCCACCGGCGTCACACCCACCGTGATCGGCAAGCCAAACGCCGGCATGTTCGAACAGGCCATGCACAAACTCGGCACGACCCCGTGCTCGACGCTGATGGTCGGCGACCGCTACGAAACCGACATCGCCGGCGCCATCGAGTTGGGAATGCCTACCGCCGCCGTGCTGACCGGAATCACGACCGAGGAGGAGTTCCGTACGGTCGTGCCCGGCCCGGACCTGATTCTGCCCGGCCTGCCCGAGCTTCTCGACGCTTTCCGGCAGGCCGACAGCTGATCCTTCCTTGTGAGGCAGCGCATCCGCTAGTCCGTCACCACCGCGCGGACCGGCGCCGGCCTCAGTGCGAGAGGGCGCGATCGGGGCAGTTTTTGACCGCAACCAAATGGCTGCGCTACAATTGTAAAAATGAAGACCATTCCACTCACCCTGCCCGGCGACGCCCAGATCAGCCGTTCCCTATTGGACTGCTCTCCGCAAGAGCTTACCGATGTCGTCAACGCGCTGCCGGCTGGCCAAAAGCGCGCCAGTGGAAAGGCTGCGAAAGTCCCCGCCTATCGCATCCGTCAGATTCAGGAGTGGATCTACAAGAGATACGCACGCTCCTTTGACGAGATGACGAATCTGCCGCTGGCCTTGCGCGATGGGCTGGCTGCGACGGCAACGCTCACGCCCCTGCAGCCGGTTACGCAGCGTGTTTCCAAGGCCGGGGACACCCTGAAAGTTCTGTTTCAGATGCCGGATGGCGAGACGGTCGAGGCTGTCCTGATGCTGTACAACCGGCGGCGTACACTCTGTATCAGCAGTCAGGCCGGCTGCGCCATGGGCTGCACCTTCTGCGCGACCGCTCGCGGTGGCCTGCGCCGCAATCTGACCGCAGGCGAAATCGTGGCCCAGGTCCTATTCTTCGCCCGTTATCTGAGTGATGCCGGTGAAGGGCCAAAGATGCGGGTGACGCGGCCCACCACGGTCACAAATATCGTGTTGATGGGGATGGGCGAGCCCATGCACAACTACAAGAATGTGTGGACGGCCATCCGCCGCCTGACCGCCGCCGACGGTTTCGCCCTCGGCGCACGTCATATTACGCTCAGTACGGTGGGCCTGATTCCGATGATCGACCGCATGGCGGACGAAGGGCTCCAGGTGAATCTGGCCGTCAGCCTCCACGCACCCAACAACGACCTGCGCAGCAAGCTCGTTCCTCCCAGCCGGCGCTATCCGGTCGATGACCTTCTGGCCTCGGTTCGCCGCTATATTGCCAGGACCAATCGCCGTGTGACCTTTGAGTACGCCCTGATGCGAGGCACGAATGACAGCCCCGCCCTGGCCGAGGACCTGGCTGACAAGCTGCAGGGGATCCTGTGCCATGTCAATCTGATCCCTCTGAATCCGATTCCCGACAGCCCATTTCAGCCGACCAGCGACAAAGACACGCAGCGCTTCGCCAACATTCTGCTTGCACGCGGCATCTCGACAACTGTGCGTATCCGCCGCGGCATTGAAATCGATGCCGGCTGCGGTCAGTTACGCAATGCCGCGGAATCCTAGACCGGTGTCTTTCGTCACAGAACTGTCGCCGGCGCCACAAAAAAGCGTTGAGCGCAATGGCTCAACGCTTCTATAGGTCTGACTAATTTGCTACAACGGCGGATCTCAGGCCTTCGCAAGCGTGCGGATGCAAGAGGTGCAGAGGCGGCGGGAAACCAGCCTGTCGTCTTCCAGGATCTTGACCTTCTGAATGTTGATCTTCCACTTATGGCGTGTGGCCTTTCTGGACCAGGGACGGTTGTTTCCGAACTGAGGACTCTTACCGCACTTTTGGCATTTCGCCATGATATGTTCCCTTCGGTTCCTCATTGGCCCGTGGTCAGCGAATTTCCACCAACGCCCAACCAATGATCACGTATCACTGAATTGTCAGAGATTATCATACGGCCAAAAGGTTGTCAAAAGTTGGAGCATCTTCTGTGAGCAAGGTTCGTATCGTTACCGATAGTGACGCCAGCATTCCCGCCGACGTCCTGGACAAATATTCGATTGAAGTGATCCCCCAGGTGCTGCGGATAGGGCGGGACCGCTACGAAGATACCGAGGACTTCAACGCCGACCGGCTCTTTCAACTGATCCGCGAAAACCAGTCCGGAGGACGCATTTTGCTGCCGGAGGTGGAAGCCCCGGAGTTGAGCCGCCTCATGGAAGTCTATCAAAAGCTGGGACAGGATGCCGAGGAGATCGTGGCCATCCACATGAGCAGCACGCTCAGCCCGATGTGGAGTCAATCGCGCAAGGCGGCCGACATGATGATGGGACGCTATCGTATCCGCGTAATGGACAGCCAGACCACTTCCATGGGACTGGGTATGCTGGCGGAACTGGCCGGTCAGGCCGCCGAAGACGGCGCCGACCTCTATGAAGTCGCCCGCATCGTCAACGGGGCTATCCCCCACATCTATGTGACTTTCTTCGCCGAAACGCTCTACTACCTGGAACGCAGTGCACGCCTCGGCGCAGCCCAGAGTGTGCTCGGGACAATGCTCGGGATCAAAGCAATGGTCACGATGGAAGACGGACAGCTGATTCCCCTCGAAAAGGTGCAGACCCGGGAAGATGTCGCCGAAAAACTGTACGACTATACCGCAGAGTTCGCCCAGAACGAACGGATCGGGCTCGTGCAGCATCGCTATGAACAGACCCAGGACCACCTGCTGGAGCGTCTGGGGGAAGGGCTCCCGGACATTTCGGCCAATGTGTGGCGCTACCCACCTAGCCTGGCAGCCCATCTCGGACCCAATGTGATGGGTGTCATCGTATACGAGGGCCTTGGTTGACCATGGCTGAGAGAGCCCTGACGCGGTTGCGCAATCTATTGAACCTGGAGATTCAGACCCGCTGGCGTGAGAGGGCATTCGCCGGCGGAGTGGCCGCCTTTCGCGAACGCTGGGCCGAGGACGCCAAAGCCGAAGCGGTTCACCCGGGGCTGATGCAGGAAGTCATCGATCGGCTGTCACAGTATGCCGATGCAGAAAGCGATGAACGGGAGCGGCTACTCAACTCCCTGCTCGAGCTGCTGGATGAACTGCCGCCGCCGGATCCCGCTCTGGAAAATATAGACCGGGTCGGCCAGGGGCAGGCTGGCCAATCCGAGGCCTCGCCTTCCGGTGACCGGACCGAGACCAGGTCGGCGCATCAGCCTTCGCCCCATAGCGAAACGGCTGAAACCCAAGCGCCGGAGCCGTCCGACACCTTGGAACGACCGATTACCTACCTGAAAGGGGTTGGCGCAAAGAGAGCAGAGCAGTACGCACGCCTCGGAATCGAGACCGTTGAGGACCTCATCTGGCATCTGCCCCATCGCTACGATGATTTCAGCCGCGTGCGCCCCATTGCCGATGTCGAAAACGGAGAGAGCCTTTCAGTCGTCGCCAACCTGCGCGGGTTCAGCGAACGTAAATTTGCCTACAGAAAAGAGATCCTGGAGGCGCGTTTCAGCGACGGCAGCGGCACGGTCCTTGCCAACTGGTGGAACCAGTCGTGGTTGAAGAATCGCCTGTCTGTCGGAAAGACCTACCGTCTGAGCGGCGTCGTCGGCCTGTACATGGGGAACAAGACCCTGGAGAATCCCTATTTTGAAGAGATCGGTCCCCACGCCATCAAAGACGGACCGATTATGCCTGTGTACGGACTGACTGCCGGTCTACGCAACAGCGACGTCAGCCGCCAGGCGCAGCAAGCCCTTAAACTGGGCCTGCCAGCCCTGCAAGATCCCCTGCCGGAACAGCTCCGCCGCCATTACAGCTTGATTCATTTGACCGACGCACTCCGGCAAATTCACTCTCCGGAGACGTCCGAACAGCTTGACGATGCCCGCAAACGCATAATCTTTGACGATTTCTTCTATCTCCAGCTGGGTGTGCAGCGTCGTCGGCAGGAGATCCAACACTTCAACGCCCCATCGATGGCCGTCGACGACGAACTGTTGGCAGCTTACAGTTCGTCGCTGCCCTTTGCCCTGACCGGCGCACAGCAGCGGACGCTGGACGAAATGCGTCAGGACATGACCCGGCACGTGCCCATGAGCCGGCTGATCCAAGGCGACGTCGGCAGCGGCAAAACCGTGGTGGCCGCCGGGGCCATGTTGATCGCCGCAGCCAACGGCTTTCAGGCCGCCCTGCTCGCACCGACGCAAATTCTCGCCGAACAACACTTCCGCGGCCTGAGCCAACTCCTGACCGGCGTCGAACTGCCGGGCGGCGTCACACCGAACGTCTCTCTCCTGACCGGTCGCGTCACCGGGCTGGAGCGCGAAGCCGCCCTCGCCGGACTGGCCGACGGAAGCATCCACGTCGTGGTCGGTACCACCGCTCTCATTCAGGAAAACGTGGATTTCGCCAACCTCGGATTTGTCGTCGTGGACGAGCAGCACCGCTTTGGCGTCGGACAGCGTGCAGCCGCACGCGACAAGGGGGGCGAGGCAGCCGTGCCCCATCTGCTGGTGATGAGTGCAACACCCATCCCCCGCAGCCTCGCGCTCACGATCTACGGCGACCTCGATGTCAGTGTTATCGATGAGATGCCTCCGGGGCGGACGCCGATCAAGACGAAGCGTTTTCTGCCCACCGACAGAGAACGCCTCTACAGCTTCATGCGCCGGCAGGTTCGCGACGGTCGTCAAGGCTACGTGATCTATCCTCTTGTCGAGGAAAGTGACTTTCTGGATGTTGGCGCGGCGGTGGAGGCGCACACCCGCCTGAGCGAAGAGATCTTCCCCGACCTGCGCGTGGGCCTGCTCCACGGCCGTCTAAAAGGCGCTGAGAAGGATGACGTGATGCGCGCCTTTGCCGGCGGCGCTCTCGACGTTCTCGTCAGTACCAGCGTTGTCGAGGTCGGGGTAGACGTTCCCAACGCCACCCTGATGCTGATCGAAGACGCCGAGCGCTTCGGCTTGGCGCAACTGCACCAGTTCCGGGGCCGCGTGGGCCGGGGTGGGCACGAGAGCTATTGCGCGCTCATCAGCCGGGTGAATGGCGGCGCCCAGGCCGAGCGGCTCAATGCCCTGGCGGAGACGACGGACGGTTTCATTCTGGCGGAAAAGGATCTGGAACTGCGGGGCCCCGGGGACTTTCTGGGTACCCGTCAGAGCGGCCTGCCGGATCTGAAGTTGGCGAACCTCAGCGATCTCTCTACACTGCATCGGGCCCAGGAGGCCGCGCAAGACCTTTTGCGCCAGGACACCGATCTCAGCAACTATCCTCAGGTGCGGGAGAAAGTGGAGCGCTTCTGGCGCGGCCACGGCGATCTTTCGTGATCCTGTGGGCGTGGCCGCTGACCGCCGTCTACCCTCCTTAACCTCGCTCGTCCATCGACAAGTAAGGACGTTCAGCCTCACCAAGATAGATCTGCCGCGGCCGGGCGATGCGTTGCTCCGCGTCGCTCATCAGCTCCATCCACTGCGCCAGCCAGCCCGGCGCCCGCCCCAGCGCAAAGAGCACCGGGAATATCTCGACCGGAAAACCCATCGCCTGGTAGATGATCCCGCTGTAAAAGTCCACATTGGGGTAAAGCCGCCGCGATACGAAATAGTCGTCTTCCAGGGCAGTCCCCTCCAACTCGACCGCGATATCGATCAACGGGTTGGTGCCCGTCACCTCAAAGACTTCGTAGGCAATCTTCTTGACGATCTGGGCGCGCGGATCGTAGTTCTTGTACACCCGGTGGCCGAATCCCATCAGACGCACCTCCCGGTTTTTCACCCTGTCCAGAAAAGCCGGGATGTTCTTCGTGCTGCCGATTTCGGCAAGCATCCGCAGGACCGCCTCGTTCGCGCCTCCATGGAGAGGGCCGTACAGCGCCCCGATTGCGCCCGCGACCGCACAGTACGGATCGGCGTCGCTGGAAGCGATGTTGCGCAGCGCCGAGGTCGAGCAGTTCTGCTCATGATCGGCATGCAGGATGAACAGCACATCCATCGCTCGTGCCAGAACGGGGTCGACTTCGCCGTCACCGGAGAGACCCATCATATGCAGAAAGTTGTCGCTGTAGCCTAGGGCGCCGTCGGGGTCCGTGGGCGGGAGACCGAGCCGGTTCCGGTAAGCGAAAGCGATTGCCGTGGGTAGCTGACCGAGTAATCGCACAGCCTGCTGCAAGCGGTTCCGGCCGTCATGGACCTGCTTGGACTCCGGGTAGAGAGCGGACATCGCTCCCACTGTGCTGACGAGAATACCCATTGGGTGGGCGTCCGCGTCGAAGGTCTTGAGCAACGCCTTCAAGCCCCGGTCGATCTGCGTCTGCGCCATAACGCGCGCATTCCAGTCGGTCAGTTTGCTCGCCGTCGGCAGTACGCCGAAGAGCAGCAGGTGCGCCACCTCCAGAAATGTGCTTTTCTCCGCCAACTGCTCAATGGGATAGCCCCGATAACGAAGTATCCCCCTGTCCCCGTCGACAAAGGTGACACGACTCTTGCAGGACGCTGTATTCGTATAGCCAGGGTCGTAGACCATCATGCCAAAGTCATCGGCCTGCACCTTGAGTTGGCGCAGGCCGATGGCCGGAATGGTGTCATTTTCGATCGGCAGCTCGATCGTCTGGCCGGTGCGATTGTCGGTGATAGTTAGCGTCTGCTCACTCATTGCCGGAACATCCCTTTCCGTTCGGTTGTGAAACCGTTTCTGTCCGTTTCAGTTACTGTATACTATTTTGGCAAATTTTGTAACACTCTTTCACCCGCCCCGTTTGCAGCCAGCTCGCGCCTGACCGCGCTGCTACGACAACTCGACTCCATTCGGCAAAGGCCGGCCCTCGACGCCGGCGAGCAGATTCTCGGTCGTCATCACCGCCATCTTCGTGCGCGTGGCCACGGTGGCGCTGCCAATATGCGGCAGTATGACACAGTTGTCCAGCGAGACCAGCGGGTGGTCCGCCGGCAGGGGCTCTGGATCGGTGACGTCCAACCCGGCGGCGGCAATCTCGCCATTCACCAGCGCATCGTAGAGCGCTTCCTGATCAATGACCCCGCCCCGGCTGGTGTTGATCAAGACTGCCGTCGGTTTCATCTTGCGAAAGGCCTCGACGCTGAACAGCGAGCGCGTCTGTTCGTTGAGCGGACAGTGGACCGCCACGAAATCGCTCTCTTCCAACAGTGTGTCCATCGGCACAAAAGTCGCGCCCACCTCCCGCGCCGCCTCCGGCTTTTCCCTGGGCCCGGTGTACAGAATACGGCAGCCGAAACCGCCGAGCATACGCGCGAACGCCGCGCCAATCCGCCCCAGGCCGACCAGCCCCACCGTGCTTCCGTGTATGTCGCGGCCCGTCATCCACATCGGTCGCCAAGTGGGCCACGTCCCGCTCTGCACGGCCTGCGTACCCTCCGGCAGCCGCCGCGCCGTGGCCAGCAGCAGGGCCAGCGCCAGCTCCGCCGTCGTTTCGGTCAGCACGCCCGGTGTATTCCCCAAGGGGATGCCCCGTCTGCCCAGCGCAGCCACGTCCACGTGATCGTAACCAACCGACATCGTGGCCACAACCCGCAGCCCGGGCCCGGCTGCGTCCAGAAGTTCATCGTCAACGGATTCGGTCAGCAGACAGTAGAGTCCGTCTGCGCCCTGTACCCACTCCAGCAGCCTGCTGCGCTCGATCGGCTCTTCGCTGTCCCAGTAACGGGCGTTACATCTTTCCAGGATCGGCGCGATCGCCGCCTGCGGCAACTGGCGGGTTACGACAACTGTAGGTTTGCTCATCTCTTCTACGGCTTTCTGTTGCTGTGCGAACTGATAGTGGCCGGCTGTCCACTGAATTTCAGCGCACTTTCCGGTCTTCTATGGTGATTCTGCCTGGAGGCTGTCCGCTGCCGCCACGCTCCAGGCCTGTACTCGGCTGACCAGATGGGCGGGCAGCCTGCCCTCGATCAGCGTCCCCTTCTCGGTAAATTCCTCCCGTTCCACGCGGCCGTGCTCATAGATCAGAGAGACCAGGTCGCCCTTGCTGTAAGGCAGCAACAGCCGCAGCGGCGTCATCGTTTCTCGCAGCTTCCCATCCACCGCCGCCAGCAGTTCCGGAATGCCTTCTCCTGTGCGCGCGCTGATCTGCACAGGCGATGTGTACTCCTGCAGCGCCCGTCGCAGCTGCGCCGCAAGGCCGGGCTCTTCCTGCCCTGCGGATTCGACCAGGTCGATCTTGTTCAGCGCCGTCACAAGCGGTTTATCGCCTGCGCCCAGCTCTTCCAACATCTCTTCCACCGCCGTTACCTGCTCATCGGCGTTGGCGTGCGAGATATCCACCACGTGCAACAGCAGGTCCGCCTCGGTGATCTCCTCCAGGGTCGCCCGGAACGCCGCCACCAGCGCCGTCGGCAGCTTCTGGATGAAACCGACCGTGTCGGTGAACAGGGCCGTGCGCGCGCTCGGCAGCTCCACGCGGCGGGTGGTCGGGTCCAGGGTGGCAAACAGCTGGTCCTGGGCCAGAACGCCGGCATTGCTGACAGCGTTCAGCAACGTGCTCTTGCCCGCATTTGTGTAGCCAACCACAACGACGACCGGTGTCGACGACTTCTGCCGGCGCTGCCGGTAGCGTTCGCGGTGGTTACGCACCTCCTCCAGCTCCCGCTTGAGATGGGCGATGCGGCGGCCTATCTCTCGCCGGTCTACCTCCAGCTGGGTCTCACCGGGTCCGCGCACACCGACTCCGCCGCTGGCGCCGCCCGCCCGTCCGCCGGCCTGCCGCGCCAGATGAGTCCACGCCCGCGTTAGCCGCGGAAGCCGGTACTCGTATTGGGCCAGCTCCACCTGCACCGCACCCTCTTTGGTCTTGGCATGGCGGGCGAAGATATCCAGGATCAGGGCCGTGCGGTCGATCACCTTCACCTCTTGGCCCAGCACACGCTCGATCTCTCGCTGTTGACGCGGCGAAAGCTCTTCATCGAAGATCACCACATTCGCGCCCAACTCCAGGACCAGCGTCTTCAACTCGCCCAGTTTGCCCGCGCCGATGAAGGTAGCCGGATGGGGATGCTGCAGCCGCTGGGTCAGCTCTCCCTCCACTTCCAGCCCCGCGGTCTCGGCCAGCAGGGCCAGTTCGGTGAGCGAGTCCTCCATCGAGAGAATGCCGGGCTGACCCGCAAGGCTTACGCCGACCAGAACAGCCGTCTCCTCCGGCTTGTCGGTCAGGATCAGGCCGTGGTCGTCGCGCACGACTGCGTAAACGCTGCCTTCACCTGTGCCGGTGAAGTCGTCGACCGCCGTAAGGCCGCCTGAACGGTTTTCGTGTTGACTTTCTGACATTCGACTAACTGTGCCTTTCACAGCGTTCATCCATAGGGGGGATTTCAATGTGCCCGCTGATAGGCTAACGCTGTACTACAGAGAAACTGATCCAATCGGAAACCGTCGCCGCCATCCGTTTACGGTTTCCATCGGCGACAATTCCTAATGCAAATGCAAGCTGTTCGGTGGAGGGCATCTGCTGCGCCTCCGTCTGTGGGATCACGGCCAGTGAAGCCATCTTCCACAAAGTTGCTCGGCCAGGAGAGCGCTGCTGACAAAAGTGGCGGCGAGCAGAACCGCGGCAAGCCAGGCCCCGCAAGATTCGCATATTGTACACGATTTCGCCATTTCGCGCCCGTCGCCGAAGCCTGCGCGTGCAGTCCAAAACGGGGATGAGTTCTCCTACACCTCTGGCGGCAACTAAACCATAGCCATTCCGCGATCAACAACGATGCAGGCGAATCGCCGCAACTAACCACTAACCACTGACCACTGACCACTGCAGTTGTGCGGTCGGGCCTATTCGGCCCTCCCTTGTGCGGGGGCTCCGCCCCCCCAACGCCCCCACCAACAACATGCCTTGTCGACCTGGTGTCGATATCTGTAACAGGTGTCCAGTCGAAGGAGTTTCGCCAGACCACGTCCCGCCAGTCCCATCAAATCCCCGTAGGCGCCGGCCCTGTGCCCGCCCTCGCTCCCACTCTCACCTGCAGCGCGACTGTTGACGGTATGGGCCTGAGGAAAGTGCCTCCGGACCGAGCTGACAGTGACTTGCCAATCCATATTCAAGATGAAGGAAAAACGCCCACTTCACAGCTTCGTGGGGTGAGTCGCAGTGTCGCCGTAACTGTTGAGACTGTTCTCTGCCATGCATGATTCTTCAGAGTCCTGATCGGTCTGCCCCCGTTGCCCCTCACAGCACAGGCAGCCAGAAAGGGCCCGCTCATGTCATGATTCCCAATTCTCTGTCCAATACTGGAATGTATCCTACATAAATATTTACCCAAATGAGTCAAGATTGACTCACAATGTCCAAACATGACTCACGCAAACAACAACTGATCATAGCCTCCAGTCGTGTTCTGGCAACAAACCACGGCGCTTCGCTTAGCGAAATCGCTGCACAGACAGGAGTTGGGCGCGCCACATTGCAACGCTACTTCCCGAAACGGCAAGACCTTCTTCGAGAAATCGCCCTGGGTGCTCTGCGCGAGATCGACATTGCGCTGGACGAAGTCTTGCGCACGGACTTGAGACCGGAAGAGAGTCTCCAACTGATGTTTGAGCTTCTGGCGCCTATCGGAGATCGGTACTCCTACCTGGTGACGTACCCGGATCTGATGGAATTCGCCGAGGTTGCCGGTGCCTATGACAGGCAGCTTGATAGACTGAACACATTTGTCCAGGAGCTTAAGCAGAAGGAACTGTTTTCACCGGACATACCCACAGCCTGGATCGTTCAGACGATCGACCTGCTGATCTGGGGCGCGTGGTATGCCGTGGACAGCGGCTCAATAGCGCGCAATGACGCAGCGCAACTTGCCGCGCGCACGCTCATGAGAGGTCTGGGAAGATAGGCTTCCCAACCGAATAGCAGGGTTTTCAAATTCGGAACGCAGGAGAATAGATTGGATAACAACGGCCAGGATACGGCTGGGGAAGCCAGGAACAGCTCATTCTGGGAACTGCTCAAGACGCGCAATTTCCGATTACTTTGGGGTGCCGGCACCCTATCCGCAATCGGCGATCAGTTCGATCTGATCGCATTTCCCTGGCTCGTTCTGCTTCTGACCGGCGACCCGCTGGCCGTCGGTGCGGTCGTCGCCGTCGGCAGTGTCCCCACAGTCTTCTTTATGCTCATCGGCGGGTCGATTGTGGATCGCTCGTCCCCGCGCATGATTCTCCAGGCCAGCAATGTCGTTCGTGTCTTCTTAGGATCCGTCCTGGCGGCGCTTGTGCTGACCGGCATGTTGAATCTGTGGCTGCTCTACCTCTTTGCCTTGGCCAAAGGGATTGCTGACGCCTTCTACTATCCGGCTCAGGCAGCGCTTCTGCCGCGTATCGTCACAGAAAAACAGCTTCGTCATGCCAATGTCATTACGCAGACCACCACGGAATCGAGCGGATTTGTCGGGCCTATGCTGGCCGGCGCGCTGATCGCCGCATTCAGCGGCACGAACAACGTGCTCCCCTCGCTGCAGCGCGTAACGGCAGCCGCGCCGGCGGACACGGCTGGCGTGGGGTTCGCATTCGCCGTGGTAGCCGGCGCCTTTCTCATCTCCTCCCTACTGCTTGCCTTTATACAGCTGAGTCCGGAAGCGCAAAAATCAGCGGGGCAAAACGGCAAGAGCCCCTCCGGCGAGGGCAAAGACGGCGGCAGCATCTGGACCTCAATCGCCGAAGGCTTTCGCTTTGTGCGTTCCGACGCCGCCATGTTTACACTCTTTCTTCTGATCGCGGCGATCGAGCTTTTCGTACAAGGACCGGTCATCGTCGGCATTCCGGTCTTAGCCAGTACCCGGCTCCCACAGGGCGCATTGGCAGTCGGCATTATCTCATCTGCTTACGCCGGCGGCGCCTTGCTCGGCGCAGTGTTGGCGGGGGCCTTGCCTACCCCCAAGAGGCGGCTGGGCCACCTTTTCGTCATCACCTATGTCCTCAGCGGCATGCTGATCATGCCTTTCGGCTTCCTGACAGCGACCTGGCTCGCCGCCGCCCTGGTTGTCGCAATCGGCGTCATGGGCGGATACACAGACATCATGTTCACGACCTGGCTCCAGGCCCGGACGCCCCAAAACGTGATGGGACGCGTCATGAGCCTCCTCATGATCGCCTCAATCGGCCTGTCCCCAATTTCAAACGCCGTCTCCGGCGCGCTGATCAAGCTGAGTCTGGGCTGGGTCTTCGTCGGCGCGGGAGCCATGATGGCCCTGCTTTCCATAGCCGCCGGCCTGCGCCGGGAAATCGCCGAGATGAAGATGGCGTGAAGACTGCGCCAAAGGAAGAAGCGAGACGGAGTCCAGGTCATTGTCAGTGCCTGTTGCCCGTGGCGCCCCGGAGCCTCCGACGAAGCAGTCGGCTCATTCCTCACGACCTGGAGAACGGTACGCACTGACATAGTCCACTGTCTTCTTGTCTTCTACCAGTATGAGTTTCTGCACAAAGGCTAAAGAGGGGCGGAATCGGAGAGGTCGAAGTTTGGCCGAATTCAGGCAGTGCACGCCTGCGGTGAAAACAGCGGAAGTATCGCGACCATATGCCCTCTAGGATGCGGTCGCCAGCCCACAGCGTACGTGCTCAAGGACTTCAGCGAGGGCTTTCAATTGACTTAAGTGGCAATTTCCCTCCATCGCCTGTTTGATAACGGCGCCTTCGGCATAGAGATCCGTCTGGCTTTCGGTCGTTTGCATATGTGCCTACGACTCGCTGACAGCTTAGGTTTCGTTGGCAATTCCTGCCAACCAGCCATCCCACCGTAGGGCGCCCCTTGTGGGTGCCCTAGTGGATTCACTAAATTATGGGTGGATTTGATTAAACCTTTGATAAGTTTGTCCCTTCCTGGATGAAAGTTGCTTTTTTGGGGCCAGCCTTCGTGCGTTATTGGTGAGCGATTCTTTTCTCTATAGAGTCTAGAGGCTCTCCAATCACCTCCTCGATGTGCCCTGAAAGGTCAGGGTCATCAAAATACGATCTGAGGAAGATGCGCTTTATTCCTGGCAATCCACAACTGTTCAGAAGAAAAGAGAAGAAATATCCGCTGATCTCATAGACGGGCTCACCGGCGGCTTTTTCAGTCCAAAAGATATTGTTCTTGCAGAGCCGCCGCAGGAATCCGGGTCTCGCCATACCAGCATATTCTCGCCAGATGTTCTTCAGCGTTTCACGTCCCTTCGCGGCGTCCATCCCCAAAATGTGCTCGAAGTAGACAGCAACACCTTCGTTCAACAGAGAAGGCGCTTCGCCCATTTGGTCAGCCCACCAAAAATGAACGACTTCATGGAGCACTCCTTGAGATACAATTGGGTTATCCCAGTCCAATCCACGTGTGATCAAGTGTAAGCCTGCAGGATTGACGGTTCCATAAAACATACGCGGTTTACCTGGGTCAGCGAAGTCAGACCTCGCAAGAAGGTCTGAAGCGTAAAGCCAAGTATTGACCCGACGCTGACGTTCCTTGTCCTTTACTTCTGAGCCAATGTCTAGCGCCATACGAACGCGTTGGTGACACTGGTCGGTCATTTCAATCAGGTTCTTAATCTGTTCTGAGTTCGAGTCTGGTAGGGCAACATCAATGAAGAACAAACTCTCCGCTGTTTCCACAATCCGCCAGTGATGGGATTGACGATAACTGTGTAAGTCGAGCTCTTTCAACGTCATTCCACCGCCACTGCGGCCCCCGATTTACTAGAGTTCGTAGACAATTCCTTCGAACAGGAAAGAGTTTTCTCCCCTTGTCCCTCAAATCAAATGCCCATCCGACAACTCTGGACCAGTCCCGGGACCACTCACCAGCACACGCTCCACCGCCGGCAGCGCACCCACACGCCGCTCCACCTCTGCCGCACTGTCCGCCTCACAGATCAGATGTACGTTCGGCCCCGCATCGATCGTAAAGTAGACCGGCACGCCGTCATCCTCGCGCCAGGCCCGCACCGCCTGCAGCACCTCCAATGTGCCCGGCTGCCAGTAAAGCAGGCTCGGCGTGCTCGTCATCATCACCCCGTGCATCGCCAGCGCGTCCAGCTCCAATATAGGGCCGAGTTTACCGATATCGCGATCCGCGATCGCCTGCCGCACGGTCTCCAGCCACGCCCCGACGCACGCCGTGCGCGCCGCGTTAAGAGGGCTTGTCGCCGCCAGCCGGTGCCCGCTGCTGCTGCTGACCCGCTTGGCACTGGTGCTGACGATGGCGATTACATCCCGCAGCGCCCAGTGATCTTCACTGTGCAACTGGTGCGCGACACTCCGAGAATCGAGAAGGGAATTGCCTTCACTCTCTCCTCCTCCCCACCCCCGCTCCCACTCCACAAACCCCCCGAACAGGCTGCGGCTGGCCGAGCCGCTCCCCTGGCGGGCCACCGCCGAAAGCCGCGTAACGTCCAACCGGAGACCCAGCGCAGCAGCCCCAGCCACTGTCAGCGCGGCGAACCCGCTGGCCGAGCTCGCGATACCGGACGCCATCGGGAAATTGTTGGTGCTGACAACACTGGCCTTGTAGGGGACGCCGGCGAGGGCGCGCAACCGGTCGAGGTGAGCGACAGTTCGCTCCGCAGAAGACCCCACAAGCTGCTCGCCGTCAATAGCAATCGAATCCTCTGGCAGGCAGCCGCTGTCGTCCCAGGCGACCGTCGTCGTCGTATGCGCGTCCGCCAGGGTCATGCTGATTGAATTGTTGAGTGGGATGTTCAGATCTTCGGCGCCGCCGGCAACGCCCCAGTACTTGATGAAGGCGATGTTGCTGCCGGCACGGCAAGTGGCCTTGCGTTCGGACAGCGGACCGGTTGCGCGACCGCCAATCACGCTTCTCGTTCTGCCTGCTGTTCGCAACGGCGCAGCAGATCGTCGATCAGTTCGTCATGCGCGCGGAAATGGATCTCTACGCCGCCTTGCACCGGCTCGATTCGCGCCTGCCAGCCGATTCCCTCAACCAGCGCCAACTTCTCGACCACACCCGCCCCCAGCCGTTTGAGTACAGCTTCTGCCTGAACAGGCGTCAATCCCGGAAACTCCAGGCTCTCAGACTCGTACAAGTCGTCATCCTGAAAACGAGGATCGCGGCGGTCTTCCTCATCTCCCAGAGATGGGGCGCTGATCGGCATCGAGAAACTCCTTCAAGTCCTCTTCGTGTAAGACAACAATCTGACTCTATTCCGCCTCCAGCAGCGCGACGCCCACGTCGTCGCCCGCGCCCAACTCTTTGAGAAAACGGGGCACCAGCGCATGCAACTCGGCAATCCGCTCTGCCGGCGTCTTATTGGGAAGATGAATGCGTCCGCCGGCCATTGTGTTGTGACCGCCGGCGGAGCCGTTCCGGCCGGCGATGATACGTACCAGGCGACCGGCCTTGGCGTTCGAATCCGCCGCCCGCACAGACATCACACCCTGGTCCCCGAAAATTCCCAGGCAAACGACCCAGGCGACATTTTCCATGCGCATCAACAGGTCTGCCACCTCTGCCGCCATATCGGGTCGCGGCATATCAAAAAGCAGGCTGATGGCAATATCGCCAGCCCTGTCCGCATCGTCCTCCGGCTCTACATCACCCTCGGACGCATCCTCGCCCCCATCCTGCAGGTTCGACGGCGGACCGGGACTGCCGGGCGCGAGCATGCGCGACAGCGCGATGATATCTAGGTCGAATCGCTCAAGGTCCGATCTGTAACCCTCCGCCTCTTCCTCGTCCATGATCTCCTCCGCCTCCTCCTCGTCTTCTTCGTCGACGGCGCTGGGCAGGGAGACCGTGTAGATTGTCGTGTTGGCTAACGCATCGCTTATGCTTCGAAAATACGTGCGGGGAACTTGCACATGTTCGATCTTGTTCAGCAGGTCCGTCTCGACAAGATGGCGTAAGGTCGAGTAGGCCCAGATATCCAGAGTCGACGTGTGCCGGCTGAGGCCCATCGTGTCCGACTTGATCCCGTAGAAGAGGGCGGTCGCCAGTCGCGTGTCGATCGGTACTTCCGCCACAGCCAGGTATTCGCACAGAAGAGTCGAGGAGGCGCCCACCTCCGGGCGCACGTCGTGGACTCTGGCTCGCAACTGGCTGCGCCGCGGAGGATGATGATCAATCGCGGCCAACACCTCTTCACCGGGGTAGTCCGTGCTCCACAGCAGATGGTTGGCCGCCACAGGCTGCGTATCGACCAGCATCACACCGTCATATACGCTCATCTCCTCCGCGGCCGCCCGCTGCGAAATGCGGACCTTGTGGGGCACGATCTCCCGAGCCATCGTATAGTTCTCGGCCCGGCCGATAATGCCGCCGTGTCCCAGCGTCACCGGCGTGCCTGGAGCATGAATGCGCAGCATCTCCTCCATCGCGCGCGCGCTCGCGATTGCGTCCGGGTCCGGATCGTTGTGCATCAGAACCAGGAGGTTGTTCTTCCCCTCCACCAGCTCAACGATCTGCTGAACTCTTCTCTCTGTAGCACTCCGCCGCCGCGCGCCATAGCCTTCCGGCAGGGAGAGCACCATTGTTGGTGTTTCTTCCATAACTCGTCCGATGGCCCTTTGAACCGTAGGTTCGATTGCCGGATTTCCCCCGGGCGATTGCCGGAAATCGAGCAGGGCGGGGGTATTATACCCAACATATACCTTTCGCAAAAGCACCGTTTTTGACGGAGCTTCGAGCATATACTTCGTGCCCCGTTTGAGCGCTGGCCCGGCCTTCACCGTCCTCCCGGCAATCGCAAACCTCAGCGAGCCGAGCGCAGGTCTTTCTCTCTCCTCACTCCTCTTCCCTCTTTCGTCGTTTATTTGGGCGGTTGGGCGCAAGCGCCCTCCCTTGTGGGGGGGGGACCCCCCCCCCACCCCCCCCCAACCACAACAAACCACCTCCAACAAGGGTGGATATT
>JAJEDI010000021.1 GCA_022821585.1 Caldilineaceae bacterium | reverse complement strand
TTCTCACCCCGCCCCCCAACCCCCGCCCGGTGGGCGGCCGCCCGCCCGCGCCCCCCCTTGTGGGGGGGCGCGGCCCCCCCAACGCCCCCCCTCCTCTACACCAGCCTCATCGACCGGGTGACCTCATTCCAACATAGTGCCTGTTCCAAGGTACTTCGCCCAAGCCGACCTCGTGCCAAACTTCAACCCACAATCCACCAAAATCCCGCAAATCCTGATTCCGACAACGTATTAGGCGCCCTTCCGAGCGCGCAGCCGTTCACTAAAAACTAAAAACTGACTACTAAAAACTACTACCCCACTGCCGTCACCCGCTTCCGATAATGCCCAAACACCTTCCGAATCCCCGCCGCAATATCAGCCGCGTCCTCATCGTCCATACTCGGCTGCATCGAAAAGCTGAACCCGCGCCGCATCAACTTCTCCCCATTCGGGCATTCAGTTAGCTTGTATTCCACCGGCTTGTCCCGCCCATAGTCAAAAGGAAACCGGCTGCGGCCGTAACAGTTTGGCGCCGACAGAAACTCGTTGCGATACAGCGGCCCCTCCTTGCCCGACCCGATGTACGGGCCGCCCGCCGGTATCCCCTCGTGGTTGAGCGCCTCGGCAAACTCCCACGCGTAGCATTCCATCCTGTCCGTGTCCAACGTCATCCCCAGCACCCAGTGCGAGTGCCGGTCCCCCTCCCGCACCCGCTGCGGCCTGATCTCATCGATGTCAGCTACATGCTCCATAATCTGCTGCGCCGCATGAATCTTCTTCTCGATGTATCCGTCCACCTTATTCAACTGCTCAATCAGAACCGCCGCCATCAGATCGTTCATCTTGTAGTTCGGCGCCAGAAAATAGTTCGCGTACGGCCGCCCCTCGAAAGGCCCGCCATTCCGCGGCAGCGCGCAGTCAGAGAAGATCAGCGCCCGCTCCCACAACGTCTCGTTGTCCGACATAACTGCGCCGCCGCCACCTGCCGAGAGATGTTTCCCTCCAAAACTGAAGCCGTTTATGTCACCCATCGAGCCGACAACCTGCCCCTGGAATTCGGCAAAGTGGGCCTGGCAGCAGTCCTCTATAAGGAAAAGACTATGCCGGTCCGCAATCTCCCGCAGCGCCGCCATATCACACGGGTTGCCAAAAAGATGCACCGCGATAATCGCCCGCGTCCTCGGCGTGATCTTCGCCTCAACGTCCGCCGGGTCCAGCGTGAAAGTGTCGTCAATGTCGGCAAACACCGGCACGCAGTTGTGCAGCAGTGTGCCGATTATGCTGCCCCCCGACGTCCACGGCGTAACGATGATCTCATCCCCCGGATCCGGATTGATCGCCCCCACACACGTGTGCATCGCCGCCGTCCCCGAAGTCACCGTCACCACGTGGGCGACCCCATGTTTCGCCGCAAACGCCTCCTCAAACTGCCTGACCTTCGGCCCCTTCCCCAGCGCACCCGACCGGATCACCTCCGAGACCGCCTCAATATCGCCGTCCCCAAAGTAATGACTCGGTCCAAACGGCAGTGTACGCACCGGCGTGCCGCCATTCATCGCTAACTGTTCGCCCATGACAACCTCTCTCCTTCGCGCTTGAAATCGTCCTGCCCGGTTTCCCTCTCGCCCAGCAGCCCCGCCATGATTCCCACCAACCTCCCCAGATCGCGTGGCAACTGGTACGCCTCAGTGTCCTTTGTAACTGTCTTCTGTCCTCTATCCAGGAGTCCAAACTGCCAGTTTGGACCGGCTGTGACCACGCCGAACAACTGCGTCTGTACGCCCTTGGCAAAACCCGCCGTCTTCGGGCCGCCCAAGGCGCGACCGGCGCGCTTGGCCTTTCGCGCCCGCCGCGGATGAACAGGTTCGACAGTTGGCAATGCCAACTGCTCACTCACAGCCACCATCTGCACCGCCAGCCTTCTGAAACCGCCTTCCATCTCCTCGTTCATCACCCCAGCCACTACAAGGTCATGCCTGCCCCGCAGCAAAAAGTCCACCGTGCCGCGCAGCCGCCCGCCAGAAACCGCCTGCTCGATGTTCATCTTGAACCTGACTTGGTCGAGCACAGTAAACAGAACCGGCACCACATAAAACGCGCGCGCGGTCGCTGAATTGGTCATAGGCACAAAGGGTAACCGTTCCCGCATCTGCGCGCGCATCTGCTCAACCTGCGGCGCAAAACGCGGATCCTCCCTGGATTGTAATGACAAGGGGGCGCTGCGATAGCGGTAGCCTAAACCGGCAAGTATCTCTTCAGTCTCTAAGTTCAGCTCGAGGACCTGGGAAAACGTATAGGTAGATCCCTCTTGGAGTACCATGAATCTCCAGCCCTGGCACACCATTTCCGGTCTGCCCGCCAACGTCAACCGTGTCGACGTCGCCGCCCACACGCGCCGCATAAGCCGGACAGAACCGTTGTTTCGCTTCCCAGAAGATAAAGTGTTGGCGCCCTACTCCTGACGCGACACGCCTCCATCCTAGCAAAGCGACTACCGAATGTCAATCTGGTACCCGGATCGGGTGCATCCCAAAAACTGGGCCGATCTTTCGTGTATCTCTGGCAGCAACCAAGCAAGGGTCAGTATCCGTTCCAGTTCTCGACATAGGAATATTCGGCACTCACTCCTCTCCTCTCTCCAAAAGCCGGTAAACAATTTCAGCCACGGCCTGGCATGGATTCCCCGCCAGATTGTTCCCCATGCAAGATTCTCGGTTCAGGTTAGTCGATAGCCCTCCCGCGCCCGGCTGTCTCGGACTCAAGCCTCAGCCTCCATTCAGACCACGACCAACTCCCAAAAGATGACTACGCCCCCCAAAAAATTTGGCAACGCGCCAGGCCTGTTCTATTATTTCCCCCAATCCGAAACAATCGAGTCCCACTCTCTTTCCGCAAAGCCGCTTAGTTCCGTTCGCCCGCCGAATGGGAGCCGTCAATATTCGTTACGGGTGCGCAGGCACCAGCCCTGGATGCTGTACATCCGCCTGCAATAGCATTTGCTGCATTACGTGTTACCTGGGTGCCGGGACGCACGACGGCCCCCCACCGAAATCAACTGACGTGATCAACACCATCTGGAAATACAGGAGCAGTCACGCCTGCCCCTGACTCATCAAGACACTTTAAAGGAGACGAAGAATGTCCAGACAACCCACACCCTCCCATCAAAACATGAGCCGCCGCGACATGCTGCGCCTTACAAGTGTTGGCGCAGCCGGCGCCGCGCTCGCTGCCTGTGCAGCCCCAGCAGCCGCCCCTGAAGCCGGCGGCGACTCCGCCCCCGCCATGGAGCCGGTCGCCATCATCGCTACGACGCAAATGCCGGTCAACACCTTCGACAACGCTCTGGAGCGGTCAAAAGAACAGCTTCCCGGCGTGGCCCTGGAGGTAAACGCAAACAGTTTCGGCGCAGGTGGTTGGGATGGTTACTCAGATACGCTCCTGACCCGTATCGCCGGCGGCGAACAGATCGACGTCATCATGATCGCCATCGAAGGTCTTAGACTGCTCACGGCAAGGAACATCCTCGTAGCCATGGAGGACTTCCTTGCCGCCGATCAACCCGCCAACGAGATCCTGCAGAATGATGTCCACGTCACGCTGCGCGAAATGCTGCAGGTCGACGGCAAGCAGTACGAGTACCCCTTCTCCTGGAACAATATGGTCATGTATTACAACACGGCCATCTTCGAGGAAGAGGGGCTGGATCCGCCCTCGACGGATTGGAACTGGGACGATTTCCTGCAAACTTGCCTGCAGGTCGCCAACGTCACCGGCGGTGCCGACGACCGCTTCGCCTACTCCTTCTGGGGCGCCGGCATGTTCGGCATGGCCGCCTGGTACTTCAACAATGACGTTTCACCCCTGTCGGATGACTGGCTGGACTCAAATCTGCTCGACCCCAAGGTAGCCGAGACCGTCCAGTTCATGGCCGACCTGATTCTGGAGCACAAAGTCGCCCCCAACCCCGAAGGCTGGGATGAATGGGCACAGTTCCACGCCGGCAACCTCGTCATGCGCACCTGCGGCCGCTGGTGTATCGGCGGCTCCCTTGAAGCCGAATTCGACACCTACGACATGCAATACCAGCCGCATCAGGCCGGTCCCCTCAAGACAGTCGCTGGGACCGACGGTTGGGGCATCTCCAGCTCCAGCGAGAATCCGCAAGAGGCATGGGAAGTCGTCAAACTGCTTTCCGACACAGAAACGTCGATCGACATGGTGCTGCTCGGCGGCAACATTCCCGCGCTGCGCTCGGTCGCCGAAATGCCCGTCTTCGCCGAGTACGGCCCGCCCAACACCGCGCTCTTCTACGAATCGCTCGACTTCGCCGCCACCGTGCCGTCGCCCACCAACTTCAATATCGTCGAACCAATTCTCAACCGGAACTACGCCACAATCTGGAATGGCGAACGATCGGTCGAAGAGGCGCTGCAGGCTGCCCATGACGAGCTGCAGCCCGAAATGGACAAACTCAAGCAGGCATAGTCAGATCAATTCAGGAACGGCAGGCTGCCGGAGGCACGGCGCCCCTTACGCCTCGATCTCTCGGTAGCCTGCCACCTTTCTGATCTTTCCGCACACGACATGCCATGACGTGAACTGCACTGTCTGAAGAGAAAACCAGCAGACAGGCCAACCCCCAAGAGCCGACCACATTGGCGCGGCGCGCAGCATGGTCCGGCTCTCTCTCTGCCACACCCGCCCCCCTCGGCCTTCTCGTCACGCGGCTGTCTCGGACTCAAACTTCCTCCTTCTGCTCAACTACGACCCACAAGCAAAAACAACCACGCCCCCAAGAGATTTGGCAACGCGCCAAGCCTGTTCTATTATTTCCCACAATCCGAGAAAATGAGTCCCACTCTCTTTCCGCAAACCCGCCAGGTTCCGTTCGACCGCCGATTGAGAACCGTTGAGAAACGCACGCGTACGACGGCACCCAATGTGGCGCTGTCCATCGGTTTGCAGTAGTAAATGCTGTATGTCCTGTTACCTGGGTGTCTGGACCCATCACGGCCCCTTGAAATCAGCGAACGCGACCCACATCAACTGGTAGAACAGGGGCAGTCTCCCCTGCCCCAATTCGCCCACCAAGCCTTTTAAGGAGACACAGTCATGTCCGGACAACCCACACCCTTCCATCAAAACATGAGCCGCCGTGACATGCTGCGGCTTACAGGTGTTGGCGCAGCCGGCGCCGCGCTGGCTGCCTGTGCAGTCCCCGCAGCCGCCCCTGACGCCCGCGACTCCGCCCCCGCCATGGAGCCGGTCACTATCATCGCCACCTCCGGCATGCCCGTCAACACCTTCGACAATGCCTTGGAACGCTCCCTTGAAAGCCTCCCCAACATCGCCATGGAGGTAAACGCCAACAGCTGGGGCGAAGGCGGATGGGACGGCTACTCCGATACAATGCTGACTCGCATCGCCGGCGGCGAACAGATCGACGTCATCATGATCGCCATCGAAGGGCTCAGACTCCTCACTGCCAAGAACGTCCTCGAGGTGCTGGACGACTTCTTCGCCGCAGATGAGCCCGCCAATGACATCCTCCACAACGACATCCACGTCACCCTGCGCGAAATGCTCCAGGTCGATAGCAAGCAATACTTGTTCCCCTTCTCCTGGAACAACATGGTCATGTACTACAACACCGCCGTCTTCGAGGAAGAGGGTCTGGATCCGCCCCCGACCGACTGGACGTGGGACGATTTCCTCCAAACCTGTCTCCAGGTCGCAAACGTCACCGGCGGCGCCGATGACCGCTTCGCCTACTCCTTCTGGGGCGCAAGCATGTTCGGCATGTGCGCCTGGTACTTTAACAATGACGCCTCACCAATTTCGGATGACTGGTTGGACTCCAACCTGCTCGACCCCAAGGTCGCCGAGACACTTCAGTTCTTGGCCGATCTTATCCTGGAGCACAAAGTCGCCCCCAACCCCGAAGGCTGGGACGAATGGGCGCAGTTCCACGCCGGCAACGTTGTCATGCGCACCTGCGGCCGCTGGTGCATCGCCGGTACCCTTGAAGCAGAATTTGATACCTACGACATCCAGTATCAGCCTCATAATGCCGGTCCGCTCAAGACCGTGGCCGGCACCGAAGGCTGGGGCGTCTCCACCTCCAGTGAGAACCCGCAAGAGGCCTGGGAGGTCGTCAAGCATCTTTCCCACTCCGACACCTCCATCGACTTGGTCAAGGTCGGAGGTAGCATCCCCGCGCTGCGCTCGGTCGCCGCAATGCCCGTCTTCGCCGAGTACGGCCCGCCTAACACCGCACTCTTCTACGAATCGCTCGACTTCGCCGCCACCGTGCCGTCGCCCACCAACTTCAATATCGTCGAACCAATCCTCAACCGCAACTACGCCACCATCTGGAATGGCGAACGCACCGTCGAAGAAGCGATGCAGGCTGCCCATGACGAGCTGCAGCCAGAAATGGACAAGCTTAAGCAGGCATAACTGCCCCCACTTACGTATGTCAGGTTGCCGGCGGCAAGGAATTCATGGTCCCCCTGCCGCTCGGCAACCCTTTATCCTGACCTATCCAGATAGGACGCCCCATGACTTCAACAGCGCTGCCTGACGACGGAATCGACAGGCAGGCCAACCCCCAAAAGGGGACCACTCTGGCGCGGCGCGAAGCATGGGCCGGCTATCTCTTCGCCACCCCCGCCCTGCTCGGGCTCCTGGCATTCACCGCCCTGCCTATCATCGCCTCCCTTGTCCTCATCTTTCTGCACTACGACCTCTTGACGCCGCCCAAGTGGGCCGGCGTCGAAAACCTTACCCGCCTCACGTCCGATTCCAGATTGTTCAAGATCTACTGGAACTCCCTGCGGCTCACGGTCGGCGCCACCTTCCTCAACAACGTCCTCGGCCTCCTCTTGGCCGTGGGCCTCAACCGCGCCATGCCCTGGGGCCTTCGCTATCTCCTCCGCACCTCTATCTTCTTCCCCGTCATGACCACGACCGCTTCCCTGGCCGTTGTCTGGCGCTTCCTCCTCACCCAGGACCGCGGCGTCGTCAACTTCCTTATCGGCCAGATCGGTCTCGACCCAGTACCCTGGCTCAGCAGCTCAGCCTGGGCTCTCTTCTCCGCCATGATCTACGATGTCTGGAAGGCCTGCGGCTATCTGATGGTTATCTACCTGGCCGGCCTCCAGGGCATTCCCGCCGTCTACTACGAAGCCGCCCGCATCGACGGCGCCGGATTCTGGCAACAGTTCCGTAATGTAACGCTCCCTCTCATCTCGCCCACAGCCTTCTTTGCCATTGTCATCTCTCTCATAGGCGCATTTCAGATCTTCGACAACGTCTATGTACTCACCGAAGGCGGCCCGGGCGACGCCTCCCGTGTTATCGCCATGTATATCTACGAAAAGGCATTCCGCGGCTTCGAGATGGGCTACGCCTCCGCCGTCTCCTTTACCCTGTTTGTCATCCTGATCACGCTCACTCTGCTGCAATTCCTCGGCGCACGGCGCTGGGTTCACTATGAATAACGGGCCGCCCTGCTCGGCGCGGCCCCATCTGACGACTTTCAAAACAAGGCCAGGCTATGGCAACGACAACAGGTACCGCGACCGAGCCTGTTACACTTCGCACAAGATATAGAAAGTCCGTCTGGCTCCGGCTCGGCGAGGCCCTCCTGTGGCTGCTCCTGATCGGCATCGCCGTCATCGAGATCGCTCCCATCAGCTGGATGTTCTCAACCTCGCTGCGCGATCCCAAGAACTCCTTCGATCTCCCGCCCGACTTCTGGCCCACCGCCTTGCACTGGCAGAACTACCTCGCCGTCATCAACTCTCCCGATATCGAGTTCATGCTGTTCTTCTGGAACAGCCTCAAAATCGCACTCATCGTCACCGCCGCCCAGCTTCTCACCTGCTCAATGGCGGGCTACGCCTTCGGCCGCCTGCGCTTCTTCGGTCGCGACATCCTCTTCGGTCTTTTCCTCGCCTCCCTGATGGTCCCCGCGACCGTCACCCTCATCCCGTCCTTCATCATCATCCGCTCCCTCGACCTCATGAACACGCACTGGGCTCTCATCCTCCCCAGTGTGACCAGCGCCTTCGGCGTCTTCCTCCTCCGCCAGCACTTCAAATCCTTGCCCGAAGAGCTCCTCGACGCCGCCAAGATTGACGGCGCCGGCTACTTCCGCATCTATTGGCAGATCCTGCTCCCCTTGACCGGTCCCGCCCTCTCCGCCCTCGGCATATTCACCTTCCTCGCCTCATGGAATAACTTTGTCGGCCCCCTGCTCTTCCTGCGCGACTGGGACAAATTCACCTTCCCCATCGCCATCGCCACCATCCGCGGCTACATGGGCTCCGGCAACCAGTCCGAGGTTCTCGCCGGCATCATGATCTCAATCTTTCCACTCCTTGTCTTCTTCCTGCTGGCGCAGCGATGGATCGTCCAGGGCGCGGCCATTACCGGTCTGAAGGGATGACGACGCAGCAAGGCATCACCCCCACCACATACCTCGTTCAAGTCGGGCAAACATTTTGGGAAAACCTGCCCCAACTGCTTTGGGGAGCCTTCCTGTTCAGTCTTGCCTGCATACCTGCCTCCTTTCTCTTCACGCTGGGACTGTTCATTCCCACACTTCTCGCGGCTTCCTTCACCATCGGCCCAGCCTGGACCGCATTGCTGGCCTTCGAAATGCGCCTCCTTCAAGGAAGGGTCCCGCGGCAATTTTCACTCTTTTACGACTTTCGCCAGTCCTGGCGTCGAAGCGCCCTGCTAAGCCTCTTGACGATTTTCCCTCTGCTCGCTTTGATGACAACCCTGCCGGCTCTCCAATCCACCCCGGTTGCCCCCATAGTCTGGATCGGCTTGGGAGCCGATCTCTTGGGATGCGCAGTCATGGCGACACTTTCCTTCTACACCTTCCCCAGTCTGGTCCAGCACCCGGACCAAGGCGTCCGTACCTCCATACGCGACGCACTGATCCTCGCCAGCCGCTATCCCGCTAACAGCCTCGGCCTGCTCGCCATAGGCATCCTCTTCAGCTTCTGCATCGCCTACATCAGCCCGGCTCTGCTCCTCCTCCTGCCAACCGTCTACGCCCTCTTCATCGCCGCCAACCACCTCCTCGTCCTCCAAAAAGAGGCGCCACCATAAGTCAGTCCCCCAAACCGCACTTCACCGACCACTAACCGCTGACTACTATCTGCTGACTACTAACTACTGCCCTTCCGGAGATTCACATGGACCACTTCGTCTACCGCAACGAAAAAACCAACCAGATCAGCTTCCCCCTCGGCGGCATCGGCACCGGCTGCATCGGCCTCGCCGGCAACGGACGCCTCATCGACTGGGAAATCTTCAACCGCCCCAACAAGGGCAGCGTCAACGGCTTCTCCCACTTTGCCATCCGCGCCGAAAACGACGGCGAAGTCACCGACGCCCGCATCCTCCACGGCGACCTGCACTCTCCCTACCAGGGAGAGCTCGTCGCGCCCACCTTCAGCACCTTCGGCTGGGGCCCCCGCCGCGAATACCTGACCGGCCTCCCCCACTTCCAACGCGTCGACTTCCGCGGCCAGTTCCCCATCGCCGAGCTCACGTACCGCGACGAAACCTTCCCCGGCCAGGTCCAGCTAACCGCCTTTAACCCCTTCATCCCCACCAACGAGGACGACTCCGGCATCCCCGCCGCCTTCTTCGAATTCAGCGTCACCAATACCACCGCCGCCGATCACACCTACACCATCGCCGGCGTGCTCACCAACCCCCTGCCCGCCGCCAACCTCAACACGGTTGAAGCCAGCCCGTGGGGCCATACCCTGCACCTCTCCACCGACGGCCTCCGGCCCGACGACCCCGCCTACGGCAACCTGACCCTCGCCACCGACGCCGGACTCGCCGGCGATGTCGACGTCAGCTGGCAGCAGAACTGGTTCCGCGGCGCCTGGTTCGACAACCTCGAAGTCTACTGGAAAGACCTCAATACACCCGGGCCATTCCAGAACCGTGCGTACGACACCAGCGAACAGAGGGCCGGCGGCGCCCGCTTCACCGAACAGGACACAGGCCTGCTCGCCGTCCACCTGCCCGTCGCCGCCGGCGAGACCCGCCGCGTCCGCTTCCTCATCAGCTGGAGCTTCCCCAACTGCGAGAACTACTGGAAAGAAGAGCAGGCCGGCGCGCCAAACTGGAAAAACTACTACGCCACCTGCTGGCAGGATTCCGGCGCCAGCGCCCAGTACGCCATCGAACACTGGCCCCGCCTCTACGACGAGACCAAACGCTTCCAGGATGCCCTCTTCGCCTCAACCATCCCCGCCGCTGCCCTCGACGCCGTCTCGGCCAACATTTCCATCCTCAAATCGCCCACAGTCCTCCGCCTCGAAGACGGCACCTTCTACGGCTGGGAGGGGCTCCACCCCGATGAAGGCTGCTGCGAAGGCAGCTGCACACACGTCTGGAACTACCAGCAGGCGCTACCCTTCCTCTTCCCCGCCCTCGAGCGCACCATGCGCACCGCCGACTACCGCTACAACCTCCTCGAAAACGGTGCCATGCCCTTCCGCATCCAGCTCCCCCTCGGCTCCGACCCCTCGGCCTTCCGCCCCTGCTGCGACGGCCAGTTCGGCGGCGTCATGAAGACCTATCGCGACTGGAAGATCAGCGGCGATCACGAATGGCTGCGCTCCATCTGGCCCGGCGTGAAGAAATCCCTCGAATACGCCTGGAATCCCGATAACATCGACCGCTGGGACCCCGACAAGTCCGGCGTGCTCACCGGCCGCCAGCACCATACCCTCGACATGGAGCTCTTCGGCCCCAACTCCTGGTTGACCGGCTTCTACCTCGGCGCGCTCAAGGCCGCCTCCGAAATGGCCGAATCCATAGGCGATGTGTCAACCGCCTCCCAATACCATGCCATCTTCGAACGCGGCAAAGCCTGGGTCGACGCCAACCTCTTCAATGGCGAATACTACGTCCAGCGCGTAGACCTCGGCGACCGCGCCCTCGTCGAGTCCTACGGCCCCCAGGACGACGCCCTCAAGGGCGGCTCCGCTCTCGACGCCTACTGGAACGCCGAACACAACGAGATCAAATATCAGATCGGCGAGGGCAGCAGCATCGACCAGGTCCTCGCCCAGTGGCACGCCTCTCTCTACGGCCTCGGCGACCTCCACGACCCCGTTCAGGTCAAGCAGGCCTGCGCCGCCATCTACAAGTACAACTTCGTTCCCGAAATGGCCCAGGTCTACAACCCTTGCCGCATCTACGCCCTCAACGACGAAGGCGGCCTCGTCATCTGCGCCTGGCCCGACGACGTCGAAAAGCCGCTCATCCCCGCCCCCTACTCGCAGGAGACCATGAACGGCTTCGAATACGCCGCCGCCAGCCACATGATCATGGTTGGCCTCGTCGACGAAGGCATGCGCTGCGTCGAGGCCATCCGCCACCGCTACGACGGCGAACGCCGCAACCCCTGGAACGAGTTCGAGTGCGGCAACAACTACGCCCGCAGCATGGCCTCCTACGCCCTCCTCAACGCCTTCTCCGGCTTCCAGTTCGACATGGTCAACGGCTCCGTCGGCTTCCAGCCCGTCCAGCCCCACAACGGAGAATTCCGCACCTTCTGGTCCCTCGACTCCGGCTGGGGTCAGTTCCGCATGACCCCGCAGCAGTCTTCCCTCGAAGTCCTCTACGGCTCCCTCGCCCTCCGCAGCCTCCAGCTGCCCTTCCTCGCAGATGTTACCGTATCCGCCATCACCATTGACGGCGAACCGGTCGCCTTCCAAAAACAGAACGGCGCCATCAGTGTGGCCAGAACCGAAATCCAGGCCGGCCAGTCGTTGCAGGTGCTCTACTCATGAACGGCTCGATTCTAAATGACCCGCGAGAGAAACCAGGATTCTCAGCACGCCTCAAGGACGCCGGCATCGCGGTTTCAACCAAATGACAGGCCTGAATGGTAAGTGTCCGGCCGACTGTCGCCTTGCACAGGGTCATCCACAGACCCGGAGCCGGGACGCCGCCAGCGTTCCGGCTCTTCATTTTCGCATCTGGTCTTGGCGTAGAGGGTGCCGCGATACCAACCTTTTGCTCTAGGTCGGCACGCGAACGCAGGAAGCGGGGCAAGAGGAGAATCGGTGAATATTGGGGATTCCAAACTGAAGGAGAAACTGTTTGGCGGTCAAAGCCGCAAGGTGTCTGGACAGTCAACGCCCCGATAGAGGTTGGACCCTGTCTTCAAGCCACGGAAGCAAAGCCGCATACCGAAACGAATTTGTCTCAAATGAGCGCATGAAGAATTCGAAGGCTTCGAGACTGTCACAGTCGATGTACTGGCCGTTCAGCCGCAAAAAAGCGTCAGTGACGAAGAATGCCACCCGCTTGTTGCCGTCCACAAAGGGATGATTATTTGCAAGGCTCTCCATCGGCGCCGCGGCCTCTTCGATCAGGCCGTCATAGTAACCAAGTTGGGGGCGCATGAGTGCCGAGGCCAGCGCGCCCTGATCTCGAATCCCCGGCGTTCCCCCAAATTCTTCGATAAGGACACTGTGTATGGTCACAACTTCCAGGATCGTGGGGAAGTTATGGCTCATCTGGCCAGTAACTCACCCAGCAGCCGGTTTCGCTCCACGCTGGCCCGGAAGTGCGCCATGACTTCCGCGCGCGGCGTCTCCTGACTCCTGTTCGCAATATACTCCTCCATCGCCTCCTGCAAGACAGCCTGAAAGTGACGCCCCTCACCCCGCGCAATCTCTCGCAGCGCCGACAACACCTCCGGCGAAGCCTGGCTCGAAAACTTGACTTTCTGCATACCCATCCCGTAATCCCCCTACCTGCTCTCTCTACTGCCGCAGGTTTCGAAACGCTATCCGTCCTCCCATAAAGGGCCGAGAAGCCGCTTCTCTCCTCCCGCTTCTCTCCTCGCCCCCAGCCGTTCGGATGTCCCGCCAGGCAGCCGGCCCACTCCCAAATCGGCCCCGCCTGTGTCGGCAGCGCCAGGAACGGAATACTGGACCCGTGACACCCCTCCAACCTGATCTGGACAGACCGCATGATGGTACTTGCTTACCGGTTACGATTCTCGCTGGAAACCTGAGAACTGTCAAGCTTTGTCAAGTTGAAACTTGAACCGTCAGCATTATAATCGTATTGAGTCGCCTACCTGGCGCATATTCCTCCTAGTGGAAAAATAGGATTGAAGCATGGAGAGATTGGCAAACTGCACACGATGAGTAGAGACATCAACTCACCCTGCACTCGCCTCAGTCGGTCTCCCAAGCTGAACAGGTCGATATAAAGGTGCCTCCAGTGAGAAAAACGTGAGGCCAGCCCGCGTCGCACATGAAGTCCGCAAAGCGAACCGAGACGCCCGAACCGGACCGCAGAGGGCTCCATCAGTGTCGACCTGCGACGGCAATCATGGCAGTGGCCCGCACGAGAATGGAAGAGGCAGGCCGGAACCTGTCGTTTCGCTCCAGTGCAGAAAGTTTCACGGATGGGTTTTTCCCTCAAGACTCGTTTATAATTCCCCCAACCTGACCTGCGCCCGCAATCGGTAGCAGATTCCTGTTCGGCCCGCGCAGGCTTCATTCACGCCGGAGGCAAAGAACGTGTCGCCCAATCACACAACAGTCCCGGGAATGCTCACCGTCGATGACCTGCGCTCCGCCGTCGACGACGGCGCCATCGACACCGTCATCCTCGCCTTCCCCGACCCCTACGGCAAGCCCGTGGGCAAGCGTCTCGACGCCTCCTTCTTCCTCTCCGACGTCGCCAGCGGCACACACGCCTGCGACTACCTCTTCACCGTAGACATGGAGATGGAACCCGTCCCCGGATACCGGTTCTCCAACTGGGAATCGGGCTACGGCGACGTCCACCTGGTCCCCGATCTCGCCACCCTCCGCAAGCTCTCCTGGCTCGACCGCACCGCCATTGTCCTCTGCGACGCCCAACTCGATCCAACCCACGAGCCCGTTGCCGTAGCCCCCCGGTCGATCCTGCGCAAACAGCTCGACCACCTGCACGACCTTGATTATGCAGCCATGGCCGGCTCAGAACTGGAGTATTTTCTCTATCGCACCTCATACCTCGACGCCGCCCGCAACGGCTACCGCAATCTGGCCCAAGTCGGATGGTACCGCGAAGACTACCACCTCCTCCAGGCCGCGCGCACCGAGGACCTCAACGGCGCATTCCGCCGCCACCTCGCCGCCTCCGGCGTCCCCGTCGAGTCCACAAAGGGTGAGTTCGGCAAAAACCAGCATGAGCTCAACATCCGCTACGCGCCAATCCTCGAAATGGCCGACCGCCACCTCCTGCTCAAGCAGGCAGTCAAGGAAATTTCAGACCAGCTCGGCTGCAGCGCCACCTTCATGGCCAAGCCCGACGCCGCCGAAGCCGGTTCCAGCGCCCACCTCCACGTCAGCCTCTGGTCGACCACCGGCGCAGAGCTCACCAACGCCTTCCCCGGCAGCGGTGACCTCTCCGGCATCGCCTGCTCCGACCTCTTCCGCTGGTTCCTCGGCGGCTGGATGCACTACGTGCCCGAGCTCATGGTCTGCTACGCCCCAACCGTCAATTCCTACAAGCGCTTCGAAGCCGGCAGCTGGGCCCCGACCGCACTCGCCTGGTCCCCCGACAACCGCACCGCCGGCTTCCGCATCGTCGGCACAGGACCCAGCCTCCGCATCGAATGCCGCATTCCCGGCGCCGACGTCAACCCCTACCTCGCCTACGCAGCCGTCATCGCCTCCGGCCTCGCCGGCATCGAGCAACAGATCGAGCCCCCGCCCCCACACATCGGCGACGTCTACGCCGCCGCCGGCATGCAGATGCTGCCCGCCACCCTCGAAGAAGCCGTCAGTAACTTTACAACCAGCGACCTCGCCCGCGTCGCCTTCGGCGCCGACGTCGTCGAACACTACACCCACTTCTTCAACACCGAAGCCCAGGCCTTCCGCAACGCCGTCACCGACTGGGAACGCACCCGCTACTTCGAACGCATCTAGTTGAATCGAGCAGCTTGCAGGCTATAAACAGCGCCTACGAAAGAGAGGAAAATGAACGACCGTAACAGATACCCCCCAGGCTGGGACCTGGACCGCGTCCGCCGCCTTATCCAACATTACGAATCCCAATCCGACGAAGAGGCCATAGCCGAAGACGAGGCCGCCTTCGAGGACCCCACAATAACAGCAATGGACATACCCACCGAGTTAGTCCCTACCGTAAGATCACTCCTGGCCGAGCTGCCCGATTAAGTAGTGCGCATCCTGGACGACAGCCCGCCGCACGCTGCCCTGTCAGCCTCCGATCGGGAGGATCCCCTGAACAAACCCCGCCTCTCCCACCTTCCATCCCGAAAATCAATCAATCTCCCGCAAATCCTGGTTTTGAAATAGACAAAACCAACTGATCCGCGAATTTACACGAAGGATCGCGAAGAACATCCTTTTGTCCGCGGAGGACGCGGAGAACACCAATGGCGTAACGGAATATCTTTGCGTAACTGCGCCGCGCCTTCGGTGACCAACCCCAAACTGCACTGTCAAGTCGTTGTTCAGACAAAAGTCAACGAGTCCTGTAAGACAGACAGCCTATTCTATCTTCAGACCCTCTACAGTTAGTTCGGGAATCGCTTCCTCGAAAGCTGAAGTGGGCCCCAAAAACCGGACCACAAGCTAAGGTGTATCAATGGAGCAGTTCACCCTGCCTGTGGACGGGCGGAGCGACTGTCAAGAAACGACGGCGACACACAACTGCCTGCAAGTTCCGGGTTGCGCTGATGCCTTTTGATAGGCTGCCTGACTGTCGATACGGCCCTTTGCTCTGTTTGCCCTGTCCGCCTCCCGTTACATGATTTCGGAAGGGAGGTAATGCGGTGCATTGCCCCGGCTAACGCCCGCGCACACAGAGAGCCGGCCAGGACCGCTACCATTCCAGATACACCGACAGTGCAAAAATCGTCGACAGCATCAACAGCGCTCCCACTGCGAGTCCAATCCAAAAGAAAAGAAGACTCGCACGGTAGCTTCTTACCTCTCCACTCATGCGTTCATAGTCGGCCAGAAGCTTATACTTGAACTCATTAAACTCCGTTTTGAAGTCGTCGAATCTTTCGGGCAGTTCTTCAAGGGCACGGGGAATATCAGAACCTACTCGTTCTACTGTCATTTCGTGTCTCCTTTGCGATCCGGAAACTGCGCTTGATTTCCTGGACGGCATCTACTTGATACCTGTCTCCATTTTTCATGATCTGAGCAAGTCAGTCCAGGCTGCGGCATATCACTATTCTTGCGGGAGCGTGGAGCGTCTGGCACGGGTTGCCCGGCCCGAGGACGCGGGTCTGCATCTGGTCGCTCAAGAAGAAGAGGATGTTAAGAGAAGACATGCGAATTGCTCCATTTGGGCTCACCGTTATCCGAAAGTTCCCCAGAGAAAGAAGGAGAGCCCGGTCAGGATTATGAGCCCAATCTTTATCAAAAACCAGACCACGCTGATCATGATGTAGATGACGAGGCAGTTCCAGATCCAGACAGGCAATGGCAGCGGGTTCGTCTGAAAATCGGTGATCAGGCTCTTGATCGTTTTCCGGCTGGGTTGCCGCGATGGTCTATTTTCGTCGTTAAATCCATCGTCATAGCTTAGAAGTCCGTAAGGTAAGGGATACACTTTCGATGTCTCTCCTTTGCGTTCTGTCAGCTATACCTACCAGTGATTTAACCTGCCGCGGTGCGAACTGTCCGGGTAGGATTCATGTTTCGTTCAGGCGAACGCATCTGCCTTCGACTACACTTCGCACCGGGTGAAATCAGGCCGTCAAGGGGCGAATGCGACCCCCTCTGGTGTCTGATCTTTACTGGAGCACGTAGGTAACCTGGAGTTGCATCGCCAGCGTGAGCTCCCCGATGCTGAAGGCGCCGTACCCCGGCGCGATACCGGTTGCGCCTTCCTCAACGGGCGATGCGCTGTAACCAATTGCGGGCACAACCATGAGCGCAAGCAGGAATAACACGACAATCATTCTGGATTGCATATTCCGTCTCCTTCGAGAATGCGCTCCCCGGCTGACAGTGAATCGGGGCATGGTGACCGCAGTTCCCTTTGCGTCGGCTAAAGCAGCGTCGCCAGGTTCCGTGACTGAGCTATCGGCTGCACTCATTCCGGCGAAATGCAATCTTCGCCAAAAAGAGCGTCGAAAGTACGGAAATGCAACAGCGATTCCTGGCGTCAGCCAGGAATCCCACTGGTCAGCTTAATGGTTTGATCCTCACGGGAGATTGTTACGCCAGGATTGCTGCCCTCCACTTTCACCCAGGTATACGCCTCCAAAGACTCGTCAAACAGCCGCTCATACAGCTCTACTTCAATCACGTTCTCAAGCGGGCGGACTAGGTTCCGACCTTGCTCTGAAACCACTGACGCCTTTGTGAAGGCCGCCATCATGAAATCATACTCATGCCCCAGCCAAGGCTCAATACGCCCATCAACGTCAACCGACACTGTCCACATATACTCCAGGACAGTGTCGCCAACGCCGTCTCTGTTGAACGTCATCATTTCGGGAATCTCTCGAAGAAAGAACGTGGCATGAATCGTCTCGCCAACCCGGTTCGATCTTGTCTTGATGATATTGATGTGCCCTGGCAGGTTGTCAACCGCATCCATGGAGGTACAACCTGGATTGCAAGCCGTATAGTGTCTCGTGCATTCCACAAATCGATCCGGATCGAGAGGCGGAATCGGATTGCAAGCCGCAAGGACCAACACGAACACGAGCACAACGGGTCTGTTCATCAGATTCTCCCGCATTGGCAGCCGAATTCACCTGTCGCCGCCAGAGAAGCGATCTCCCATGCTGAACAGGGCCAGCATGAAGGTGAAGCCGAGCGCGTAGAACATCGCAATCTCGAGTGCCAGTTCCCGAAACAGGAATGCAATCAACCCCGAACTGCCGGCCATCACAAAAACGGCAACAGCTATCTTGACTCGCCAGGATATCCTCTCACCATCCAGCATGACGAAAATATAGCTGCCCGTCGCAAAGGCGACCAGCCCGCCGGCGAGCAGAGCAATGAAGTGCGGGATGTACTGGGTCATAGGGTTGTCCAACCTACCGGCGGTGCTGAATCCGAGCTGCTGCGCCGGTAGGTCAGTTCTGGTGCGGGCGCGGGCCGGCGCCCGCGTGCGTTTCGGATTCGACCGCGGCCGGGTCGGGCAGGGTGAAATCGACGCTATATATGTTGCTGGCGCCGGCGTCAATGGCCGCGTCCAGCACGGCGTCGATGCTTTCCAGATCCCGAATGGTGATGAAGATAGTGTTGCTGGCGTGGTAACGCATCCCATCTTCATTCCGCAGGCCGTCCGGGCTGAAGCTTTCGGCATAGATGCTGAAGTGACTGGTCCGGATGTCCGCTGCGGCGATGTTGCGGGCGCGAAGCGCGGCCCATACATCCGTCATCACGTCCTGGGCGGCTGAAACGGCTTCCTTCACGGTTGGACGCAGAACTTCCATCCCGATGACAGCCGTTGCCAAACCGGGTTCGGTGCCGACGACGTCTTTGCCCGCAACTGTCACGGGATGCGGACCTGCCGGGGCCAGAGACACCGCATCTGTCAATGCACGTGTCGGTGCAGAAATCAGGGCGAAAATCGCGGTCAAAGTGAATGCCAGTATCATGCCGATGTCAACTGCCATTCTGAATGGATTCGTTTGCGGCATTGCGTGCCTCCTCGTCGCGGCCGTCATCACTCACTGATGAGAACGCCGCCGCTTTCTCATTTTGACCTGTCCGGCGGTCTCCGCAGACAGGTCGTCCCTCGACGAGAACAGCAGACGGCGAACTGTTATTTCGTGTTATGGAAACGGCGCCGGTTTAAAGGTAATGTGCAGTTCCAGGAATAGAATACGCGCTCTCAAAAGGGTTTGTCGTGTCCAGATATACCGATTCCGGTACAACGAGGTTCCGAATTCGGTACGTTGGTTGATACAATATCTTTTAGTGGAGATGTAAGCGGCGCGTAGTGCCCACCTGACCACTGACCGCCGGCAACGAGGAGGAAGCGGTGGAACACAGGAATTTCGGCAGGGTCGTCGCCGCGCTGCGCCGCGAGCAGATCGATTTTGCCAGCGGTCACAGCTGGAGTCAGCGGCAGCTGGCCGAAGAGACGGGGTTGACCGTGCGGATTGTGGGCAAGATCGAACGCGGCGAGCAGGCGCGGCTGGACGGGGCAATCCTGGAGGGGCTGGCGCAGGCCTTCCAACTCACACCTTTTGAACGCCGCGAGTTTTTTGCGATGGCCAGCGAGGTGACCGACGCGTCGCTCGTGCGCGGCGCTCTCCGCAGCGAGGATGTTTTCGCGCAGGTCTGGGCCTTGTTGGACACTCTCTGCGCGCCCGCGTTCCTCATGGACCCCTTCGCCGACATCATCGGCGTCAACCACGCGCTGCTCGCCTTTCACGACTTGAACTTGGCCCAGCTCAAAGCGTCGCGGACGACTGCTGCGGGCGCGAACAACATCGTCTTGCTGCTGGCTCCGGGCGGGCGTCTGCGCCAGATGCTGGGGCGCGGATGGCGGCCCATCGCCCTGGCCAATATGCTCCAATGGCGGGCCATGACTCTGCGTTACCGGCACACTGCGCGCTTCCGGCAGCTTTTCAGCGCCCTGTCCGCCTTTCCCGACTTTTACGGGCTGTGGGCGGATAGCCACGAGGACGGCTACGACGATTACAGCCGCTTGCGCAGCTATTCCTACTTGCACGGAGCGCACGGGCCGGTGGCGTACACTGTCTTTACCAACACCAGCGTCAGCGCCTATGGCGAGTTGTATCTCTCCACCTTTGTGCCCCAGGACCGCGTCACGACCGTTCTCTTTCAGAAACTGGCAGGCAAGGGCGGTCAGGCGCTGTCGCTCGCTCCCTGGCCCCATCCCAGCCTGGACTGAGATGGGTAGTCGTGGCTGAGCAGCCTCTTCTTCCGGTGCCTTTGGGCGTACGCCGGGATCGCCCGCAAGGGGCGTAACTACGAACTGTAGATGGCTTTCGGTCCAGTCTTATGGGGCTGCTTCAAATCGGAGGACTGGATTTGCTTAAACGAATCATACTTGTCAAGTTGGTAATGGCTGCTGTCTTGTTGGTTGCGGCTTGCAACCCCATTCCTGAGAAGCCAACACCAACGCCTATACCAACGACTGCAGATCGCAATCCGATGCAGATGGACGTGTATGACTTTGCAAGTTGGTTAGCAAGAACGGACATACACGGAGACGAATCAATCGGTCTTGACCGATACGTGGATGCTCTATTGACCTTCTCTACTTGCTTAGGAGAAGGTCCGGGCGATGATACAGGACAACAAGAGTTACCCCCTGGAGAAGTGGCGGCGTCTCAGTGGTGGACGATTTCAATATGGACAAATGCCTTCATTGAGGGGTTACTCGAGGAACCAATTGAAGGCATAGATCCATCATATATTTCTGTTCTGGAAGCGATGAATGAAATCTGTTTGGAAGACTAGGGGCAGGGCAACTGCATCTACGTCCGGCCGGGGCTGTTACTACACCTCGCTCCCCGTTCCACAGTTTATCGGCTGACACCGGGACTACAGGTCATCCCTTCTGCTTCGGTTCTGTCCGGTTAGGCGCAAGGGCGGGCCTCACACTGTCAAAAACGACGGATTGTCGTTCACGACCATATGTTTGCCGCTGCCGCATGGGGCGTCGGTTCGTCAAGCTCAAATTCCACGCCAAGGAACTGACACCCGCTCCACTTCTCCCAAATTATCACGTAGTCGCCATATCCTGATCCTGATATGGATTCAAGATACCCAACCTCTAATATGCCGGTGGATGGATACAGGAGGGCAGCATGCATCTTGGGATCATCTGCAGACTCTCCGAACTGTGAGGCAAAGGCAGACAACGTCTGTGCCTGCAACTGAATTTCGTCTCCGTTTATGGTGTGAACGATGCTACAAGGGGAAGCGTCAGACGGCATTTGTGTGGGGGTCGGAGTTGGGTTCAGGGGAATTGAGACCTGCACGTAGTCCGCCCAAGGGCTGAAACTCCCGTCAGCTCCTACAGCAATTCCTGTGTAGTAATAGCTAAATCCTTCTGTAGGAATCTCATGCACTACTCTTGTTTCCGTGAGATTGTTTCCACCCAGCTGAACCCACCCCGTGCTTGCGTGATGCACATAGAACTGATAGCGGACAGCGTTCTCGACGGCCTCCCACGTCACGGTGACGCCTTCATCCGTTCGTTCTGCTCTCAACACTGGTTTTGCCAACGTCGATTGCCCTAGCAAGACCGCCGGAACTGTTATCATCATTACCACCATTATCGTGACGATAAGCGCTCGTCTCATGTGTTCCTCTTCCCTGTGGTTGTTTGATTGGTTCCAATTCGCGTTCCGGTTCTGTCTTTCCAGGGCTGCCGGCGCGTCCGCCTTCCGCCCAGATAGAAAGTCTCTAGCTCATCCCCAAACGGGTCGTCTTGTTCTTGAGGAAGTCCTATCATATTCCTGATTCTCCGCTTCAACTCTTTCCGACTGGCGTTCGGGTCCTCTTCTGGAAGCCTTTCAATCAGTCTCTTGAACGAATGACTTAAGCCAGGAATCCTGGTTTTGTCGTACTCGTTTGCCATGACTGACCATTTCCTTTCGGCTAACGGAATCCGGCCGCCGGCGGTTCCAATGGTTGTGCCGATGCCTGGCGTCCTGTCGCAAGCCTCTACCCCAGAGTCGGCGCTCACACGCTCAGCGGGCTAGCTGGAATGACTCTGAAAAATGAATCGATGACTCCAAACAGAATGAAAATGACGGCAATCCTGAAGGGTAGTCAGAAAATCAGTACGCAAGCAATAGAACGCATAGGAGTAATGAATGGGGATTATATCGAATCGTGCCGCGCCGGTAGCCTGGGCCGCCCTTCGTCCCACACGTGTTTCCCTTTCACCATTGGATCAGTCTTGGGGATTTGCGCACGATGCGCACAAGGGGCCGGCCGGTCTGGAATCGTGCCGCGCCTCAGTGGGCGGGAACGCTCTCGTTCAGTCGATTCGCGCTTCGGGTCCTCTTTGCCTGAATGGGCGGCTTTTCGCCTGTTTGCTGCAATAGGCAAGGGGAAAACACCGATCGGACTAATGTCAACACCCCCTGACCATTAACCACTGCAGTTCATCCCCGCCTCGACAGCGCGCGCATCAGACCGTTCATCATCCTGTGAATCTCAGCGCACTCTTCCAACAAACTGTCGCCGGTCTCGCTCTGGATCAGCTCTAGCCTATTGGACAATGTCACGAAAGTTGCCAACTCGGCCAAAGATCCACGCGCGATGCCTAGCATCTGAAGAAACTTCCTATCTGAACGTCTCGCCTGCCCCTCTGCAATGTTCGCCGGCACCGAAGCTGCCGCCCGTCGCATCTGCGAAACAAGCCCATACTTCTCCTCTGAAGGAAACTGCCTCGTAATCTCATACGTCCTCACCGTCAAGTCCATCGACCTCTGCCAAACCTTCAAATCCCGATAAGACCTCATACGCGCCCTCTGACCCTCTTCCATACTTTCAATCGCCTCCTCAATTCCTTCATCTCTGACCACTAACTACCGATCACTGCAGTTACTGACTACTGACTACTGACTACTGACTACTGACTACTGCAGTTCAATGCCAATCATGCGCCTTCGGCATCCGCACCCCCACCCGTATCGCCCGCAACGACGTCACAATCACATTCGTCGTCCCATCCCACTTTGAGACCGTCCCATTCACCTCAATCACCTGGCTGTCCAGCTCCCGGCTATACCGCGCAAACACATCCCCCCATAAGATAATCTGCACGTCGCCGTACTCATCCTCAATCGTCACAAACACCGTCCCATCCCGCCCCCGCGGATGCTGCCTTGCCACCGGCCACCCCGCCACCGTCACCGCCGCCCCATCGTCCAGCTTCTCCACCTCAACCGAAGAGCGAACGTGCCCCGCCAGCGTCGGCCGCACAAACTCCATCAAATGCCCCTTCGGAAAGACCTCCAGCACCTCGTACTCCCCGATCATCTGCTCGCGCGCATCAAAATCCGTCAACGCCGCCGCACTCTCCGGCCGCAACAGCGACAGCGCCCGCTGCCCGTTCCCCCCGGGCCGCACCGTCAGTCCCGCCTCCCACAGCGCCTGCCTTCGGTTGCTCGCAATACCGTCAAACGCCCCCGCCAGCGCCAGCGAAAGCACCGCCTGCTCCGTCAGCCCCGTGCGCCGCACCAGGTCCCCCGTGTCTGTATACCGCCCATTCCGCTCCCTCTCCTCCACAATCCGCCTCGCCCACGCCTCCCCCACGTCCTTCGTGAACACCAGCCCCATCCGCACAGCCCCCTCCTCCGGCCTGCACCGCACCTCGCTCCGGTTCACGCACGGATTGCGGAACGGGATCCCGAACCGCCGCGCATCCTGCTTCAGCGTCTCCAGTGGATAGAAACCCATCGGCTGGTTGTTCATCAGCGCCACAAAAAACTCCAGCGGGTAATAGCACTTCAGCCACGCCGCCTGGTACGCCGTGATCGCAAACGCATGCGAATGACTCTCGGGAAACATGTAATGCCCGTTGATCTTCGCAAAAACTGTGCGCGCCGTCTCCTCGGGCACCCCCTTGCCGCGCGCCCCCTCGCGAAACTGCTCCCAGTGCAACGCGATCAGATGCTCGTTGTTCGACCGCGCAAACGCCCGCCGGATCTCGTCCGCCTGCGTCGCCGTCAAACCCGTCACATCCGTGATCAGCTGCACAACCTGCTCCTGCCACACGATGATGCCGTATCCCCGCGCCAGCGCCCGCTCCTCCAGCGGATGGTCGTACTCCCACTCCGCCCCGTGCCTGTACCTCTCCACAAACTGCGACACCGCACTCCCCTGCACCCCCACCCCCGGCCGGATCAGCGCCACCTGGTACGCCAAATCCAGCAGATTGCGCGACAGCAGCCGCTGCCCCATCTTCAGCTGCGCCGGCGACTGCAGCAGAAAGATCCCCTTCGACAGCCCCGCATTGATCATGTCGTACACCTTCTCGTCCTCCGGATCGATCCGGCTCACGTCCGGCCGCTTCCCCTCCCGCACCTCCACCAAATCCAGCGCCTCCTCCAACTGGTCCAGCACCGGCAGCGACAGAATATCGATCTTCGCAAAACCCGCGTCCGCCACGCTGTCCTTGTCCCAGTCCATGATGAACCGCCCCGCCATCGCCCCCTCCCGCACCGGCACCATCTCCGGAATCGGCGAGCTGCTCAGGATCATCCCTCCCACGTGCTGGCTCAGCAGCTTCGGCGCCCCCATCAACTGCGGCGCCAGCTCGATCAGCTCCCGCCACCCGCACGCACCCACCCGCTGGCTGAACGCCGGCAGCTGCTCCATCTCCTCCCGCAAACGCCCCGCATCATGCGAACGCATCTGCTTCGAAAGCAACCGCAACTCCTCCTGCGGCAGCCCCAGCGCCTTGCCCAGATCCTGCAACACCCCCTTGATCTTGTACGTCGCGATCGCCCCCGCCAGCACCGCATACTCCGGCCCGAACCGCCGGTGCACCCGCTCGATCAACTCGTCCCGCAGCGCCCGCGGAAAGTCCAGGTCTATGTCCGGCAGCACCGTCATCTCCGTCGACAGAAAACGCTCCAGCGTCAGATTCCACTTCAGCGGATCGATATGACTGATCCCGATCAGATACCCCACCAGCAGCGCCACCGACGACCCCCGCCCGCGCCCCGGCGGCTCCCGCCCCTCCAGCTCCGCAGGCCTTCCTCTCTCTACCATGATCTCCTGCGCGATCAGCACAATCTCCCGGTACAGCAACAGAAAACCCGCCAGCCCATGCCGCCCGATCAAACTGAACTCCTCCTCCAGCCGCTCCGTAATCCGCTTCGTCACCCCGCCATAGCGCCGTACCGCCGCCTCGTAGCACAGCTCCCGCAGATAGCCCTCCGCCGTATACCCCTCCGGCAGGGCCGGCTTCGGCAGCGTATACCCCAAATCCGTGCCCAAATCGAAAGCGCACCGCTCCGCAATCGCCGCCGTGTTCGCCACCGCCTCCGGGTACGCCGTGAAAAGACGCGCCATCTCCTCCGCCGGCTTCAGATAAAACTGATCGTTGGGCAGCAGATGCGGCAGCGCCTGGTCCACAGTCGTGTTCAACCGGATCGCCACCAGCGCATTCTGCAGCCGGTACCGCTCCGCCGCGTGGTAATGCACGTCGTTCGTGACCGCCAGCCGCACGCCCGCCTCCTCCGCTATCCCCGCCAGCTTGCGGTTCCGCACCGTGTCCCCCTGCAGAAAATTCTGCTGCAACGCCGCATAGACCGAGTCCGCGCCGTACCACCCCGCATACGCCCGCAGCAGCACCGCCGCCTCCTGCCTTCGCCCCGCCAGCGCCAGCCGCGTCACACAGCTGTCACGCCCCCCCGTCAGCAGCACCGTGCCCTCCGCATGCCCCGCCAGATGCCTCGGGTCCAGCCGCGGCGCCCGCCGGTCCACCCCGTTCGCCAGCGTAAACAGCCGCGCAATGTTCGAATACCCCTCCCGCGTCTTCGCCAGCAGCGTCACCCGCGACCCGTCCGTCAGCGTCAGCGTCCCGCCCGTAATCGGCCGCACCCCCAGACTGTTCGCCAGCCGCGCAAACTCCAGCGCCCCGCACAGATTCGTATCCGTCAGCGCCAGCGCCCCATACCCATACGCCTTCGCCTGCGCCAGCAGCTCATGCGCATGCGACGCCCCCTCCCCAAACGAAAAAAAGCTCTTCACCCCCAGCTCAACATACCCCCCACCCATAACCCCACCTCCCCCAGCAGTCCACTAAAAACTAAAAACTGTCTACTAAAAACTGCCCTTCTGGGCGGTCGGGCCTATTCGGCCCTCCCTTGTGCGGGGGCTCCGCCCCCCCAACCCCCCCCCCAAAAAAAAGACAACTCGACCCGGTGTCGACAATTGTGACGGGTGCCAATTAGAATGTGTTTAGACCAACCACCGCCCCC
>JAJEDI010000026.1 GCA_022821585.1 Caldilineaceae bacterium | reverse complement strand
TGTGCTACCCGTGACCACTCCCCACGCACCACGCCCTCCTCCTGTTCGGGGGGGTGGGGACTTTGCGGCCCTCCTTTGTGGGGGGGCTCCGCCCCCGCAACGCCCCCTCTCCTACAACATGCCTCGCCCACCTGGTGCCTTCAATCGAGCAGGTCCCATAGCGACCCTTTTTCCACACCCACCCCGTCCCCGGCCCCGGCTGGCTTCCACCATCAGCCAGCGCCCTACCAGCCATCTGGACCGGCTCCCCGACCGGCCCACAGGTGCCGCAACGCCAGCCAATGCGCACAACAGTTATCGTGAATATCCATTAAAATCCAGCAAATCCTGATTCAGACAAGGAACAACCCCATGACCAGCGCAAAACTGGCAATTGACGGCGGCGAGCCCCTGCGCAGCCAGCCCTTCGGCCCCAAGTGGATCTTCGGCGACGAAGAACGCCGCCACCTCATGGAGGTCATGGACAACGCCACCGACGCCTGGCGCTCCGGCTTCAAAGTGAGGGCCTTCGCCGACGCCTTCGCCACCCTCCACGGCGCCCAGTACGCCGTCGCCACCACGACCGGCACCGGCGCCATCCATGCCGCCGTCGCCGCCGTGAACCCCGAACCCGGCGACGAAATTATCACCACCCCCACCACCGACATCGGCTCCGTTCTCGGCATCATCCTCCACAACGCCATTCCCGTCTTCGCCGACTGGGACCCGGAGACTCTCAACACCGATCCCGTCGACATTGAGCGCCGCATCACCCCCCGTACCCGTGCCATCCTCGCCGTCCACCTCTACGGCAACCCCTGCGACATGGGACCCATCCTCGAAATCGGCCGCGCCCACAACATCCCCGTCATCGAGGACTGCTCACAGGCCCACCTCGCCGAATACCGCGGCCAGCTCGTCGGCACTATCGGCGACATCGGCTGCTTCTCGCTTGGCGGCAAGACCCTCACAACCGACCAGGGCGGCATGGTCATCACCAACGACGAACCTCTCGCCCGCCGCGCTATGGGCTTCTCCCGCAAAGGCTCCGAGATGGACAGCGCCCTCCGCAGCTCCCTCGCCCCCACCTCCTTCCGCCGCGGCGGCAACAAGGGCTACGCCTTCCTCGGCGACTTCCATCCCATGACCGACCTCCACGCCGCCGTCGGCCTCGCCCAGTTCGACCGCTGGCACGAGGCCACACGCGTGCGCCGCATGACCGCCGCCATTCTCGACGAAGTCGTGCCCCAGTTGCCCGGCTTCAAGATCCAGAAGGTCCACCCCGAAGATCGCAGCGCCTACTACACCTACGCCTACACCATTGACGAATCCAAGGCCGGCATCGCCTCCGATGACTTCTCCGCAGCCGTCCGCGCCGAAGGCATCCCGGACTGCTACGGCCCCTACATCCAGGGTCGCCCCCTCTACCGCTATCCAATTTTCACCGACGAAGACACCTACGGTCAGTCCCGCTATCCCTTCGTTGACGAGCAGGGCAATCGCCGCATCGACTACAGCACGCTTCACCTCCCCCACACCGAGCGCGAGCTGCCCAAGACCGGCTTTATCCTCTTCCGCAACTCCTACACCGAACAGGACGCCAAAGACATCGCCGCCGCCATGCGCAAAGTTGCCCTGCACTACGCCGAACAGGCCGCGCAATAGAACCGAAGGAAAAAGGCCGTGGATAATATCGAAAACCAGGACGGCTCGACGCTCATTCCCATCCCCGGCGGCACATTCCAGATGGGCACCGACCCGGCCGACGCGCAGAAAATTGCCGACCGCTACGGCTGGCGCCTTACCCGCTTCCGGGACGAAAGCCCCCAGCACACCGTCCGCCTCGACCCCTTCTACATCTGCCAGTACCCGGTCACCGTCGCCCAGTACGACCGCTATCTCCAGGACACCGGCGCAACGCCGCCCCAATGCTGGGACGACCCCCGCTTCACCGGGCCCGACCAGCCGGTCATCGGCGTTGCCCACTGGGATGCGCAAGCCTACGCAACCTGGGCCGGACTCCGCCTGCCCACCGAAGCCGAATGGGAATTCGCCGCCCGCGGCACCGACGGACGCCCCTGGCCCTGGGGAAACGAATGGGACCCCGACCGCGCCAACACTCGCGACGTCGGCGTCGGCTGTCCCACCCCCGTCGACCGCTACACAGATGCCGGCAACGTCAGCCCCTACGGCGTCTGCGACATGGTCGGCAACGTCTGGGAATGGTGCCAGGACCGCTACTCTGATGACTTCTACTCATTCAGCCCGCAGTCCAACCCCATCTGCACAAAGCCAACCGTCCACTACGACGCCCACAACGTGCTGCGCGGCGGCTCCTGGTACAACATCTCCGAGCGCGCCCGCTGCGCCGCCCGCTACGATCGCTTTCCCCAAATGATGCGCCGCCACATCGGCTTCCGCTGCGCTCGCGACGCCTGAACTCTGGCCAGACGAATTCGCTTTAACGAGCTGCCAAACGCTGGTGTAAGGAGAAAGTCCAAATGATCGGAGTCATCCTCAATCCGGAACAGCCTCGCAAGGGAACAGGCGAGCTTCCCCCATACGCCGCCGCCTATATCAGCGAGATATTGCACCATGCCGGCATCCCCTTTTCGCTGCTGCCCCAGGAAGCCCTGGCCGGTGACGCACCCTTGCCCCGCCTCCTCATTCTGGCGCAGGACTTCGAGCTGAGTTCCGAACAGAAGGCAGGCTTGGCCGAATTCGTTCACGCCGGCGGCCTCCTCATCGGCAACGCCGGTACCTCTGGCATGGACGACCTCTTCGGCGTGCAGACTATCCGTCTCCTCGAAGAGGGCTACCTGCAGCCACCCGCCGCGACCCATCCTGTGACCGGCAGCCTGAGCAGGGAAACCCACGTGTTCGGCGGCGCCTTGGTCAAGGCCGTGGCCGGCACTGCACTCGCCCAGGTCGAGTCTATCCTGCCTCCGCCGCAGGCAGGCGGACCCGCAGCCGATGCCGTCGTAGCACACGCCCGCGGTCGCGGCCGCACTCTCCTCTTTGCACTCGACCTGATAACGTCCGTACTCCACATCCATCAGGGCAAGCCGGTCGTGCCCATCCCCCCGCGTGAGTCCTCAGGCACCCCCTCTGGTTCCATCCTCGACCCCGAACGGGATGGCGATCTGGTCGAAATCGACGACGTCGACGATCTCTACTACTCCGGCGGCATCCCCCTCCAGGATGGTCGCACCTACTACCACCAGCGCATCATCCTTTCGCCTATGGCCGACGTCCTCAAGGAGCTCCTGCTGCGTGCCATCTTCCACCTACTCAGCAGCGCCGGCGAGCCCCTGCCTCTCCTCTGGTACTGGCCCCGCGGGATGACCTCGATGGCCCACATGTCCCACGATTCCGACGGCAACCGTCCTCTCGTCGGCTGGTGCCTCTTCGACCTTCTGCAGGAGCTCAACGTACCCTCCACCTGGTGCACCATGCCCGTAACCGGCTATGATCGCTCCTTCTACCAGGCGCTCATCGAGTCCACCTCCGAAATCGCCCTCCACTACGCCACCGGCAACGCCCCTGTGCGCGAAGCCCCCCGCTGGAGCCAGATGGACTTCGACTGGCAGTACGACACGCTCGCTTACGAGACCGGCCTCAACAACATCGTCTCCAACAAGAATCACGGCATCGCCTGGCAGGGCCGCCTCGAGTTCTACTACTGGTGCCAGAACAAGGGCATCCAGCTCGAACATTCACGCGGCGACCGCGGCTTCACCTTCGGCACCTCCCACCCCTGGTTTCCCATGGAGGACGACCGTCCCAACGGCGACTTCCTCGACGTGATCGCCCTCCCCTTCCTCACTCAGGACTTCACCGTCGTCTGCCCCCACGGCTTCATGCGCCCCCTCGTCGACCAGAGCCACGCCACCTACGGCTGCGCCCACGTTCTCTACCACCCCTCCCACGTCGAAGACCCCGAGTGCGAGCGTTCCATCCGCGAAACCGTCGCCTACGCCCGCAGCCTCGGCATGGAATGGTGGACCAGCGAAGAGATCAACAACTGGGAGCGCGCCCGCCGCCGCGTTTCCATCTCCTCCGCCGCCAACGGCGCCGCCGCATCCACAGGCACATACCGCGTTCAATCGCCTGACAATCTCAACGGAGCAACACTGCTCTACCTGCTGCCTGCCGGCGGATCCCCACCGTCTTCCTTCACGCTCGACGGCAAAGCCACTGATGCCGCCGCCATTGAACGCTACGGCCACCGCTTCGCCCAGGTCACCGCCGACCTCCACGGCGAGCACGAACTCAAAGCCCTCTAGCCGCTGAGTGAAATTACGAACTCCCAAGGGATTGCCCAAGGAAGGAGCGATGGCTGATATGACAGCGACCTGGACCGACAGTGCAACAGTGGACTTGGATGGGATGCGCGTCACGCTCTCCGAACCAATACTGATTGGGCGGCGCCGTGGCTACTTCTGGTTCCCCAACCTCTGGACAATGCCCAACGGCGAACTCCTTTCTACAATCTCGCCCGTGCCCGATATTCACCTCTCCGGTGTCCCCTATCTGGTACTCTGGTCCCGGGACGGCGGCCTCACCTGGACCGAGCCGCAGGTCTCCTGCGACGGCGCCCAGACCCTCCTCCACCTCCACTCCGGCGACAGCATCATGCTCCCCTACGATCTCCGCCCCCGTCCCAACGGGATCGGCGCCCCCCATAACACTGTTCCCGCCGGCCAGCGCGTCTTCGACTACGTGCCCACCGGTGTCGTCATCACCGGCATGCCCGCCCACGTACCCCTCATCCTGCCCGGCCTCGACGTCGTGACCTTCTCCTTCAACGGCCAGACCCTCTGGCTGGAGGACGGTACCTACCTCGCCACCGCCTACGGCCACTTCGAAGGCGACGAACGCGACTCCATCGTCGCCGTGGAATCCACCGACGGCACCAACTGGTCGGTGCGCTCAGTCGTCGCCGGCGCCGACTGCCCGGTCCCCGGCGATGGCGGCCCCAGCGAGTCTGCCATCTGCCGCCTCCACGACGGGCGCATCATGTGCGTCTTCCGCGTCGAAAGCAAATTGCCCTTCGGCCAGACCTGGAGCAGCGACGAAGGCCGCACCTGGTCCACCGCCGTCACCATGGCAGGCCCCTTCTCCGTCCAGCCCAGCCTCGCCGTGATGACCGGCGGCGCTATCGCCCTCTCCGGCGGCCGCCCCGGCCTCTACCTCTGGCTCAACGCCGACGGCACCGGGCAGGACTGGCAACAGATCGACATCCTCGCCCACCACAACAGCTGCCATCCCCGGGAGCAGATCATCTACTCGGAAGACCTCTCCCGCCAGAAAAGTACCTCCTACACCGAAGTGGTGGCGGTCGATGACAGCACACTGCTCTACACCTACGACCGCGTGCCAAACGGCTGGCGCCGCATCCCCGAAGACATGGATGACACCAATAGTGTCTGGCTGGTGAGGGCAACAGTGGAGCAGTAAAAGGAATTGGGAAACCCGAAAACACCAGACTCTCCAAGTAACCAGTAGAACAAAAAGAAAAACTGGAGTGACCATCTTGGCGCCTGAACCTGTCCTCGACATCCGTTCTCTGCCCGGCACCCGCGAGACACTCGCCTATCAGGACGGCGGCCTCTTTCCCGTTTTGGCTATGACCGCCGACCGCGTCGCCGTCGCCGCTCTGCGAGGCGGGGCCGGCCACATCGGCCGCGAAGGGCGCATGGAAACTGTGCGCTCACTCGATGGAGGTCGGACCTGGACGCCGCCCAACGTTCTTGCCGACAGCGAGGACGACGACCGCAACCCTGCCTTCGGCGTGTCGACCCAGGGAACACTCGTCCTGCTCTACCACCGCCAGCACAACTACGACGACGAAGGCAACTACCAGGGCCGCGTCGAGGTAGCCCACCGCAGACCGGTTGTCATCATGGCTACTCGCTCCCTCGACGGCGGCCTGAACTGGGAAGAGCCCTACCCGCTGTCGATAGACGGCCTGCCGTCAGGCTCACCCTACGGCAAAATCGTCTCGCTCGCCGACGGAACGCTGCTCGCGCCCATCTACAACAGCCAGGCCTGGGAAGACGAGCGCAGTGGCCGGAGTTTTGACTCCTCCTACCTCGTCCGTTCCCTTGACGATGGTCTGACCTGGGGAGAACCCTCCCTCATCGCCCACCACAAAAACGAGACCGCTCTCATCGCGCTGCCCGGCGGCGACCTCCTCGCCGTCATGCGCGATGACGGCGTCCAGGGACTGCACTGCGTCCATTCTCACGACGGCGGCTTCACCTGGTCGGATCCAATCCAAATAACCCAGGCCCGCCAGCATCCCGCAGACCTCGTTCTCCTCTCCAATGGCGACATCCTCCTCACCTACGGCAACCGCAATCCCCCCTACCGCATCGAAGGCCGCATCAGCCGCGACCGCGGCCGCTCCTGGCTCGACTGTCTCCTGACCTTCTCCGGCCACCTTTACGGCTACACCACCGAAGAGTCCCGCCGCACCGATCTCGGCTATCCCTCCAGCGTAGTTCGCGGCAACGGTCAAGGTGTCACCATGTACTACTACAACCCCTCCATGCGGCTTGCTGATGATTCTCGCCAGCGCGCCGGCAATTCCTTCTATCAGCATCAGAACTACCGCGCCGTCGCCGTAACCTGGAAGGAGGACGAGCTGCTCTCGGCCGTGGCGCGCGCGACGAGCGGGCAGTAGGTCAGCATCCTCAGTCGGTACCTGGGCCGGGCGTCTCTTCCGTGCAGTAGATCCTGACCCCAATCCAACAAGGCTCAGAAGCGCTCCCCGGGGACCGGAATTGTGGTCCAATGCAAACGGGAGTGGGCAGGACTGTCAGATTGTCGACGCCCCACCCATCACATCAGTTGACAAGCCCACAAGGAGACTCTGCATCAGTTGCACGCACGGACTCTCATAGGCTGTAGCCGCATCTCTGCAAATCTGGACGATTCCAAGAGCATGCGGCTGTCAGGGGCAACCCTCAAACTATCGGGACAGAAGATAGTCCCGTTTATCCCCAATTAAGGTGCCAACAATCAAGAAGTGAGGAGACACTGAAGTGACGAAACTGACTCCAGATCGTATCCTTGACGTACGCACCTTACCCGGGACACGCGAAACCATCGCCTACAAGGATGGCGGCCTCTTTCCCGTCCTCGCTCTCTCCAATGACGGCACCATTGTCGCAGCCCTGCGCGGCGGCGCCGGCCACAACGGACGCGAAGGACGGATCGAAGTCGTGCGCTCCTTCGATGACGGCCTTTCCTGGACCCCGCCCAATGTTGTCGCCGACAGCGAAGACGACGACCGCAACCCGGCCTTCGGCATCTCAGCAGAAGGGACGCTCATCCTTCTCTACCACCGCCAGCACTACTACGACGCCTACGGCAACTACGATGGAAACACGCGCTCCCGCGGCCGCAAGCCGGTGGTCATCCTGGCGACTCGCTCTTTCGATAGCGGCATCACCTGGGAAGAGCCGTATCCCCTGTCAATGGATACCCTGCGCACCGGTTCCCCCTTTGGCAAAATCGTCGCCCTCGCCGACTCTACGCTGCTCGCCCCCATCTACAGCGCCCAGGAATATGAAGACCACTTGAGCCCCGCCAAGAATGACAACGCCTATGTGGCCCGCTCGCTGGACGATGGGCAAACCTGGGGCGACGTCTCCCTCATCGCCCTCAATATGAACGAGACCGCGCTGATCGCCCTGCCCGATGGCGACCTGCTCGCCCTGTTGCGCGGCGCCGACAGTGCCCAGGCCCTCCACAGCGCCCGTTCAAACGATGGTGGCCGCTCCTGGACTGTCCCGGGGCAGATAACGCAAGCGAGTCAGCATCCCGCTGACTTGGTGCTTCTCTCCAATGGCGACATCCTCCTCACCTACGGCAACCGCAGCCCGCCTTTCCGCATCGAAGGCCGCGTCAGCCGCGACGGCGGCCGCTCTTGGCTCGATATTCTGCTTACCTTCTCAGGGCATCTCTACGGCTACACCAAGGAGGAGTCCCGCCGCACCGATCTGGGCTATCCTTCAAGCGTCGTCTGCGGAAACGGTCAGGGCATCACCATGTACTACTACAATCCCTCCATGCGGCTTGCTACCGATTCCCGCCGGCGCGCAGGCAATTCCCTCTACCAGCACGAAAACTACTACGCCATCGCCGTAACATGGCAGGAGAATCAACTGATTGCGGCCGTCGAAGACGCGATCAGCGAGCAATAGATCAGCGCCGTCTGCCAATCGCTCCTGACAGAAAGTGGCGGACCTGCAGAGTACAGCGCAGATTCCGTACACCCTCGCCAACTGTTGCCGCAACTCGCACCAAAGGAGACTTTGCAGTGACCACCATGGCCCCCGGCCGCATCGTAGACATACGTACTCTCCCCGGCACCAGGGAAACCACTGCTTATCAGGGTGGCGGCCTCTTCCCCATTTTGGCACTGGCCCCCAACGGTGACGTGGTCGCCGCCCTTCGCGGCGGCGCCGGCCATCTCGGCCGCCAGGCGCGCATGGAGGTTGTGCGCTCATCCGATGCCGGCCAAACCTGGACGCCCCCGAATCCAGTCGCCGACGGTGAGGACGACGACCGTGATGCGGCCTTCGGTGTCTCATCCCAGGGAACCCTTGTCCTCCTCTACCAGCGTGAACACAGATACGACGCCGACGGCAACTACCTGGGCGGGCTCCGCATCGCCGACCCCAAACCGATTGCGTTGATGGCTACGCGCTCCCTCGATAGTGGCCTCACCTGGGAAGAACCATATCCTCTGTCGTTTGAATCCCTGGCGACCGCGTCGTTCTTCGGCAAAGTAGTCTCGCTCGACGATGGGACACTGCTCGCATCCATTTACAACAGTCGGTCCTTCGCAGACGAGCAGAGCGGGCAGATGTCTGACATCGCCTATCTCCTACGTTCCCAGGATGACGGCCGGACATGGGAAAGTGTTTCGCAGATCGCACCGCATAGGAATGAGACCGCTCTAATCGTCTTATCCGGAGGTGATCTCCTCGCTGTGCAGCGCGACGACACCGCCCAGGCGCTGCATAGCACTCGATCACAGGACGGTGGCCGCACCTGGTCCCCCACCACCCAAATCACCCAGGCCCGCCAGCACCCCGCCGATCTTGTCCTCCTCTCCAATGGAGACATCCTGCTTACCTACGGCAACCGCACGCCGCCCTACCGCATCGAAGGACGCATCAGCCGCGACGGCGGCCGCTACTGGCTCGATATTCTGCTCACCTTCTCAGGGCATCTCTACGGCTACACCAGGGAGGAGTCTCGCCGCACCGATCTGGGCTATCCTTCAAGCGTCATCTTCCGAAACGGCCAGGGCATCACCATGTACTACTACAACCCCTCGATGCGCCGCGCCGCCGATGCCCGCCAGCGCGCAAGCAATCCCCTCTACCAGCACGAGGACTACCAGGCCATCGCCGTAACATGGCAGGAAAATGAGTTGATCGCGGCAGTCTCAGACGCGATCAACGGGCCCTGATGCAGCTCCCGCTGCCCGGCGCCCGCTGAAGTGGACCTTACTGCTGAACTACGGCCAATCCCGATGCAGTAATCCCTTTTTTTTTGGTTCCGCAAGAAGAACTGCCTGTCATCCCTGGTTTCCCAGGTCAGTGCGTGGTGCCTCATACGTAGTAACCACAAAGTGACGCTGAAACCTGCCGGAATCGGTCCGCGGTGGAACGTTGATCTGAAGCACTGTAAAACCGTTGGCAGTCGGCCAGCTTTCGTACCCGTCGCTTGAGGAGGTCGTAATCGGCTGCCCGTCGAGCCACACTCTCCCTATGGTCGAACGATTCGGTAACCGCAAGCGTAACGCAAGACCGTGGCCTGCCGTCCGCAATAATCGGCCCCCCTTCGCGCTCGCGGTCGGCTTTATCTGATCACAGCGCAGACTCTGGAAGCGAGAGTGCCGCCGGCACAGAGCGCGGATCTCGGTCAGATCTGTCTCCAGTTCGTCCCCTTTCTGCTGCAGAAAACTGTCGATTTCCAGTGAGCGCCAGCGATCATAGTCTTCAGGATCCAGAGAAAAGGCACTGAGGGCCATGCCTACCGGCTCATTTACCCCTCTCGCGACCACAAACTGGTTCGTATGTGCCCACAGTTCCGCCCTGCTGGCGCGACGCTCAGCCGCAGTCTGCCCGTATGCCGCGACGAACGTCTCGTCCTGCTGAAACATAACCCGCACCGGATAGCCCCCGACCGCTTCAGTCCGCCACCGTTTATTGCCAAGTTCCAGCATTCTCTTGCACCGAATCAGTCCGCTGAGTGGATGATGTACCTCCATCGTATTGGCCAGCGTATGATAGCGGTGATAAGCATGCACGCAGGATGTTATGCGCTGGCCTGAGTAGTACGAGTGGTGGATGTTGCTTGGCAACCAGGGCAGAATTCGCTCGGCCTCCTCTTCGCCGCGGTCCTGCGGAAACCCTGCTGACTCCGCAGCCCGATTGATCTCCTCGATAAAGAGACGCGAGTGCGCGCGATCGAACTGGCTGGTCGTCCACGAAAACCCGTTGCTCTCTCCCATCCTGTATTTCCAGCCAAATTCGGTCCCGTGAAGCGAGCAGAACAGTTCCGGCTGCATTCGCGCCAGAACGTCTGCGACCGCCCGGGACTCCGGTTGGGTCGGCTCGCCATCAAGGGAGTAATCGGCATAGAGGTTCACGTCATTCACATTGTTGAACCGTAGATCCTCCCACGAATCAGGATTGACCACCGGCATCAGGCCGATGCGCTGCTTGCGGCGAATTTCGGCCGCAGCAGGCGTAACCAGCCAGCGCGCCAGCTCCAGCAAAACCAGGCTTGCGCTGCGCTCCTGCCCGTGTTCCTGTCCAACCATCACGACGCGCTGTTTGTCATCTTCGCTGGTGTCCAGGTCAGTGACGGTCAACAGCCAGATCGGTCGCCCCTGCACCGAGCGTCCGGCCTTCTCCACGGCAACAGTTCCCGGAAACTCGCTCTGCAATTCCCTGTAAAAGGATTCCAGTTCCGGCAGCGACGGGTATGAGAGCAGTTCACCACTGTCATCAGATCCTTGTGACCACACTCGAGGACTCCAATTTGCGTTCACAATGCGCCCTCGTCAATTGCCCGACTGTCGTGGATTCAGCGCGTCGTTTAGGCCGTCGCCCAAAAAGTTGATCGCCAGCGTCACGATCCCCAACACGATGGCCGGGATTGCGATCAGATGTGGCCATGTCCGCCACGACGGCATCGACCTGTTGATCATCGATCCCAAACTGGCCCCGGGCGGCTGTATGCCGATGCCGAGATAGCTGAGCGAAGCCTCCAGAATCATGGCGCTCGACATGCTGAAAGTAAAACTTACAATGACAGGGCCCAGAGAATTCGGCACCAGGTGCCTGAGCATGATCTGCTTGTTGGTCGCCCCCACCGCACGCGCCGCCAGTACATAGTCCTGCTCCCGCAGCGAAAGAATCTGGCCCCGTATCAGCCGCGCCTCACCGGGCCATGAGATAAGCGAAAGAGCGCTGAAAACGATCAGATAGTCCACATAGACGGTGTTGGTCAGGAATCTCCACCCCGTCTGGTCCTGCAGCGCCGCCAGGACAGCTTCCAGAGGTTCGGCAATCGAAGCATTGATCAGGGCGGCGAAGAGTATTGTCGGGATCGTCATAACGACATCGGCCAGGCGCATGATAGTGTTGTCCACCGCCCGGCCCGAATACGCGCTGACCGTGCCCAGGGTCACCCCTATGACAAGAGTCAGGAGCGGCACTAGTATCGATATCAACACCGCCGTCCGCATGGCATGCAGCAGGCGGCTGAAATAGTCTCGGCCGACGTCGTCAGTGCCCAGCCAGTGCTCCGCATTGGGGGGCATACCGATCTCTTCAAGATTCTGGTCCAGGTAATCGTAGGGAGCCAGGTACGGACCGGCAAGCGCTGTAGCATAGGTCAGGAGAACGATGATCAGGCCGATCAGGGACAAACGGTTGCGCAGCAATCGCCTGAACGCATCGCTCCACAGCCCTCTCTTACCTGATTCAGGCTTGTCGAGTTCACCGGCAAGAATCTCCTGCCTGGCCCTGGAAGACGACTGCGCTGCCTCCTGCTTTGAGGGTTGATCTGTCACAGCGTCACCCTGGGATCCAGGAACGGGTAGACAAAGTCGACGATGAGGTTGCTCATCATGATGAGAAACGCCCCAAAGAGCGTGCAGCCCATCATCAGCGGATAGTCGCGTTGAATGAGCGAGGTAACGAAAAGATTTCCATACCCGGGAATGCCAAAAATTTGCTCGACAAATACTGACCCCGTGATCAACCCCGTCACGATCAACCCCAGCGATGTCACCACCGGTGTAATCGCGTTGCGCATGACATGCCCCAGAATGACTTGGCGCTCCCTTAGCCCCTTTGCCCGTGCAGTGCGCACGTAATCGTTCTCTGCCACTTCCAGGATGCCAACTCGCATCTGCCGAATCACGACTGCCAGGGGAAACAGGATCAACATCAGTGTCGGCATGATCACATTCGGGTGCGTGATACCCTTCCAACCGTAAGGAACATTCATCATGTCAAGCCTGAGCACCAGGATGATGAACAGCAGGGGGGCCAGAACATATACGGGAACAGTGCGCAGGAAAAGACTTCCTCCCACGATGAAATAGTCCACCGCGGTGTTCTGCTTGACCGCCGCCAAAACCCCCAACGGTACGCCGGTAACAACCAGGACGACGAACGCCAGCAGCCCCACCTGGGCAGAAATAGGGAAAACCTTTAGGATCATGCCCAACACGGGGCGGCTGCGTACAATCGAATCGCCCAGGTTGCCCTGAAAAACATTGCGCACATATCTCACGAACTGCACGTGCAGCGGCTGATCAAGACCAAGCCGCGCTCGCTCCCGTGCCACCATCTCTTCCGTAGCCACCACCGTTTCCATACTTTCATACATCATCTCAATCGGATCGCCGGGCGCCATGTGGCCCAAAGTGAAGATGATAACAAGAACCACCAGCAGCAACGGGATGATGCCGAGCACGCGCATAATCAGATACTTGAGCAATCTGTACTCTCCTCGTCACTCTCTCAGAAGGTAACGAACTGATGCCATCACCCTATGCGTTCCTAGAAGCCTCTCCTCACCCTGACTGACGAAATACGAAAGCGGAACCAATGAAAAATCTCGCGCTGGCAACCGCGAGATTTGTGTGCGAAACCCATGTCCTGCTTCATTGGAGGCCTCTGGCAGGAATCTGTGCTTGCCAAACACCAATGCTGGGCAACAGGGAAGCTGGCTCCTGCCGCAAGCCAGCTTCCCATAGCGCCAAACCTGTCAGACCTGATTCTAGCGTTCCGTCACGGTTACCTCTTCAATGTTGTACCAGTTGTTGTACCAGGTGCCCTGCAGACCCTGAACCCAAGGCTTCGCGTGCCACGAATAGGAGACCACGAAGAACGGCTTCCAAACGTAGTCTTCCAGGTAAATCCGCTCCGCCTCGTGTACCAACTCAAGGAATCGAGGGTCATCTCGACTCAGAGACATCGCCTCATCAAGCAGGGCGTCCACCTCGGGATTGCTGTATCTGATTCTGCTCATGGCGTTCCCGGTGTAAGCGGCCCGCCACACGGCATGTCCCGGGTCCGGCAAGGTGCCCCAGCCAAAACCGCCCATGTGCACGACGTCGGCCCTGGCATCGCCCCGTGCCCAGTCATTCCACCACGGCTTGGTTTCGACATTCGTGATGCCCAGGGTGTCCCGCCACATCTCCAGGATCATCTCCATGCCCCGCACCCACTCGGCATCCGGTGTTCCCAGCGCCAAATTGAGCTTGGGCAGGTTCTCGGCCGAACCGTAGGTGGACTGGGCCAGCTCCTCCTTCGCCAGTTCGGGATCGTACTGCAGCGCACCCGCCTCTTCGAATATCTCGGGACGGTGGCCCGATAGGCCCGGGTAGATGGGACCGGCCGCTGGGTCCTTCGTATCACCGTAGATGACCTGCACGATACGCTCGTGATCGATGGCATGGATCAACGCCCGCCTCACCAACGGATCGTCCATCGGCGGCAGATTGGGATTGAATCCCCAGATGTTGCTGTACCGGTAGTTCATTGGCACAACATCCTCGGGATACTTTAGCGACAGCGCATCGCCAGCCGCGCCCGTAAATATGACGATGTCGAACTGGTCGTTCTCATACATCAGGCTCAGCGTTTCCTCGGCGAGCACCGATGTAACCTCGATCCGAATCGATGCCTTGTTCTCTCCCCAGTAGTTCGCGTTGGGCACGTAGACGTAGCTCATCACGTCGTCATCCCAGGACTCGATCGTATACGGCCCGGTGACCAGCGCATCATTGGTCCACCACTCACCATTCAAGTCCGCCCACGCCTGTTCAGCTTTGGCTGTGGCCGAGTTGTAGTTGGCAAGCACCTTGAATACGAAGAGAGGGTCGGCCTCTTTCAGATTGATCTCCAGAGTGAATTCGTCAACGACGACCAGACCTTCCATCTCGGTGGCGCTGCCATCGCGCACCGCATCATAGCCCACGATGCCGGCATAGTTCGGCGGCACCCAACCGGACGGGTTCTCAGGATTCACCACATACTCGAACCAGGCTTTGATATCCCCGGCGGTGAACTGGCTCCCATCCGACCATTTGACATCCGGATTTACATGCAGTGTATATGTAGTCCCGTCGTCACTGACGTCGAACGACGTGCATGTTCCCGGCGTCAGATTCGCACCCGGGTCGGCGACAAACGGCGGCAACCAAACGTGCTGCATGATAAAGCGGCCAAACCCTCCCTCCCGGGCCGGGTCAAAAGTCTTCATACTCTGAATCATGCCGTAGCGAATGACCTGCTCAACTGCAGGCTCAGCCTCGTCCTCAGCGTCCGCTGCGCCCGCTCCCCCTGCGGCCGGCATCGGCGCCACACAGGCTGAAATCAACAGTCCCAAAATGACAATTAGTATAGGCAAAGGATAGCGTTTCATCTTGGATATCTCCCCCATTTCTATGTCTATCTCTCGAAGGATCTCCCGATGTAATCACACGCTTGCTGCCGACACACTGAATCGCAGAGACCGAAGGCTGCCCAGACCCAATACACGATTCATAACGTACGCATCTTACCGGCTTGACACCTCCTGACTTCCTATCTCCAAGCGAAGCGGTCACCTCAACGAATCACGGCATCTACTCTTCAACCGTTCAGATCCCAGTCCCGAGGATGAAATCCTGATTTGCGCTCCGCAGCGGAATCGAATACAGCGGTCACGACGTGAAAGTCCTCCACCTTATCCGGCGGAATGTTTATCTGTACGATGGTGCCGGGATTGTGATACACAAAGTAGCCGTCTATGTCCGACGGTTCCATAATGTGCCCATCTAATCTGAGATGTTTGAATGTCACGTCCGGATGGGGAAGGCGAAGACGGATCGCAAGACCGTTCTGGATCGGCTCTGCCGGCCCTTCGTACTCAACTTGCGGCCACGTTACCTGACGCGACACCGACAGGCCGAGAAACTCATCCAGGGCATCGCCGTCAAAGCGAGGATCCTGCTTGAGCTTGTCAAACATCGGCTCCAGATTCGGTTCGTTTAGATTTGGCGCCGACGATGCGTCCCCCGGCGCATAGTGGTTTCGGCTTTCCGGTGTCGTTGAGACAAAGGCAACCACGCCGTCACGGGCCTCGGGCCACCCGCACGTATGCGAGATCTGGGGCAACTTGCGCCACAACTCAACCCGGCTTGCCCGCCGTTGCGCCGCTGTCCTGCCCCACCCTGCGATGGCCACAGACGACCGGCAACTGACCTGGTTGGCCGGATAACCGGCATAGGGCTCCTCGCGCCACACCTCATTGCCGACCTGCAGCAGCCGCCGCAGGCGCAGCACCGTGCTTTCCTCCCAACCCACCTCCATAGTCTGTATAATGCTATGGTATTGAATATAGGAGTAAAGCCCGCAAACGACCTTCGGCGTCGAAGTGCTTCCATAGAACCAGCGCTCGACGCCCTCGACCGGCACCGTGGACAGCATCTGCCCCGCGCTCTCCTCGCCTCGCGTCGTCAGGTAGCCGGCATCCTCAGCCGCTTGGTTCATCAGATCGGGGATCCCCCGCCAGTAGCCGCGGTACAGGTTCGAAGCCCAGGAAATCCCCGTGCTTTCAGTCATCGTCGACTGCTCAAACCAGATGCCATGCACGTCCTGATGGATGTCCGGCTGGTACCGGTCCACCACCTCCTTGACCGCCATCGCCTCAGGCTGATTCTCCGGATCCAGTGGGCCGTCCCACCCCCAACCTTCATAGACCCAGCGGCTGCGGCCGGCGAAAAACTCGGCAACGTCGATCAGCTTTCGATCATAGCTCTCCGGTTCGCAGGCCGGCATGATGAGGACAATCTGACGCCGCCGAATCTCCTCTGCCAGTGAGTCGTCGCCGATGAGCCACTTGATCAACTGCAGCAGCCCGGCCGTCGTTACCCTCTCAACGCCGCTGTGCGTCGAAGTAAAAAGGGCCACCTGCTTGTCTTCGTCGGGAACATCAGTCTCGCTGATGCGACAAAGTAGCACAGGCAGCCCCTTCGGTGTTCGGCCTACTGTCTCGACCTGCATCATTCCAGGCCGGGCAGCCGCCCATCGTCTCAGACCCTGCTCCATCTCCGCTATACTCGGGCCAGGTGTTGGACCCAACTCTGGACGCTGATGCATGTGACTCATAGGCTTATCCTATCTGGGCTATCAGTTTGGATAGTCGCTACTCTCTGTTAGTGCCTCCTGTATGCTTAGTAAGGTTTGGTATCCACACTGAACTGATTGATTGTTACATCACCGACAAGCGACGATACAACTTCTATGCAGCCGCAATCTCGTCCTGAGGGTCGATCTGAAACGCCTCGATGGCATTGCGCCAGAAGATGCCTTCAATGTCGTCCCTGGACAGTTCTGCGATCTCAGCTGCCTGTTTCATGGCCATGATCTGTTCGTAAATGCAGAGGACCGGACGAGCGTCCGTGTGCGCAAAACTGAACTGTTCTTCATTCGGCTCCACCTGATACCAGTATCGCCCGAATGGAACATATTTGCCGTGAAAGAACGCTGAATCGACACCATCCGAACCGTAGAAGATCCGCTTCAGATCTTCCTCTCGGAACAACGTCAAAAAGGGAGGCATGGTCGTAACCGCCGACAGATCGTACCAAATATTTGGCATGTCGCGCAATCGATCAATCGCCTCCCGGATCGGCCAGTAGGTAAAGCTGCGCGCGCAATGGGCGAGGATCCATCTGATCCGGGGGTAGCGGCGCGTCGTGTACTCTTCCAGGTCCGCCAGGTTCTCCTCATCGGCGCAGCCTCCCGGACGCGACAGATGCATCGTGACCCAGAGACCGCGGTCGTTGGCAAGCTCCATCTGTTCGTGCGTCAGAAACTCGTGAATCCTGCAATAGTCCGTATCTCCGGTCGAAGAAAAGACCCGGTAGGGCTTCAGTCCAATGAAGCCCGTGCGCTTGATATCTTCTTCAATGCCGGAGATGTCACAGGATGGAGTGACCAGCCGATTGGCCCGTGAAGAGGGGTCCAGGGCGACCTGCCCGGCAAGCATGTCGGTATGCTTTTCAACGTCAATGCCGACTTTGGGCATTCCCAGCAGAAGGAAGTTCATCCGCCGGCCCGGGAACATGAGCCGGCCCCAGGCCCGCAGCGTTTCCAGGTCGGCATACGATCGCGTCGTCGCCGGCGCGTCCGGCCGCATATCCGCCGCATCGAACAGATGACAATGGGCATCGAATACTCTCTGCGGTACGAAGTCGGCCAGCTCCTCTTCCCAGAACTCGCGATCGGATTCACTGTAATCCATGAACTGACCTCCCACGGGCGACGTGATCAAGACACGATCATCTTGATTGCCCCAGCCTGTTTCGCTGTAGGTTCCTCAGTTGAACCAGTTTCTCCACCTCAACGCTCGTCAGATTCCCAACAGCCGCGCTGCATTCCCGCCGCACACCAGCCGCTTGGCCTCATCGGAAATATCGGCCGTAATGATCTTGCCCAGCTGCGGCCGCGAATCCATCAGCGCAATGTCCGATCCAAACAGGACTCGGTCAGCCCCGGCCTCGTTCACCAGTTGCTCGATTACGCCCGGCGTCCGAAAGGTCGAGCACGTCTCCAGAAAGATATTGGGATAGTCCTGCGCCGCCCTGATCGCGGCCGCCCGCGGCTCCGCGACGTTGCCCGCGTGGCCGGACACGAAGTTGGCGTTGGGGAACTTGGCCGCACAGTCAGCCAGCAGCCCGGGATGGGAGTGCGGGTCCGAACCCGTGTGGAAGATGATCGCCAGGCCGCGCTCATTCGCAAACTCATAGATCGGATGCCAGATCGGTTCGTTCAGGTCCCACTGCGTATATGGCGGGTAGAGCTTTATGGCAACCAGCCCCAGCTCATCAATCGCCCGCGTCAGTTCGTCAACCATCCCTTCCGCCATCATCGGTGACACGTATGCGAACCCGACAAAGCGGTCCGGATGCTCTGCCACAAACCGGGCCGTGATGTCATTCCCGGTTGTGCCGTCCGGGTGAAATATGTTGAAAACGCAAGAGACATCGATCCCAACCTTATCCATCGCATGCAGGATTAGATCGGGATCGTCGACGCCGTTGTAGAGGTCCAGGCGGCCGGTATGGCCGTGAAAGTCGATCACTCTCTGCTCTTCAATCATGCCGGCCCTCCCCCTGCAGAATGCGTAACAGATTCCCCGCGCAAATAAGCTCCAACTCCGAGTCGCTGATGTCCGTATGGTGAAGATAAAAGAGCATCGACCCCATCGCCAATCGGTCATACCAGGAGCCGTAGACAAACCTCTCCGCCCCATACGCCTCGCACAGCGCCTCCACCTCACCCAACGGCTCGATGCGACTCAACTCCAGGTACGCATTGGGCAGCGTCGTCATCAGCGGCCGCACCCACAGCGCGTGGCTGTAATGGGCGCCCACTAGTACCGTTACCAGCTCCGGAAAGGCGCTCAGCGTCATTGCCAGCTCGTCCGCATCGGCATCAGGCAACGGAATCCACAACGGGATCCGGTTCTCGCTCAGCCATGAAAGCATTGTCCCGCATGCCCATGGCCTGAAGGGTAGCCCAACCTTACGCGCATTGTGCAACCGAACACTGTGCACGCGCCCCTGCTCGTGCAATCCCTGTATCTGCGCCAGGGAATCTGGCGTAGGCGTCATCGACCACTGGGGAAAGAGCCTGCTACTGTCCAGCCATTCTTCCAGAAATCCATTACCATCTAGTGGGCTGACTTCCTCCGTCTGCGCGTGGTAAATCAGCGCCTTGTCAACCCCGTGCCGGTCCATCTCCGCCAGCAACTGGTCCTGGTTGCGGCAGGGAGATGGCTGATAGTGAAGATCGCCAACCCGCACATTGGCGTCAAAAACGGGCACCCGCGGCCGGAACGTAAACTGAATAGACATTTGCTCTAGCCCTGGCTTGAAAGTTTCGAACGGTAGTAGTCGCCGACCTTCTTGATCGCCGTACTGAAATCGTCTACGTCCTGGTCCGTATACGAGGGGCTCATCGGCATAACCACCGCAGTCTCCAGGAACCTCTCCCCGCCCGGCAACGACATCGAGCCATAGTCCATGGCCGCCGCCTTCTCGCCGGCATAGGAGAAATCTGCCGTCCCGTAGGCGCGCTGCTGCGCCATCACCGGGTACTTGTAGACCGGATAGACCATGTATGGCGAGTTGGCCGGCACGCCCTCCGCCTGCAGCGCCTCCGCAAACTGTTCTGCCGTCGCCCCCATTTCCGCCGCGTCCACATGGAAACCGTAGACCCAGTACGAGTGCGTCGCCTCCGGCAGGACCGGCTGCAATGATAGACCCGCCTCCCCGTCGACGACCTCGTTCAAATGGTTCGCGACCCACTGCTTCCGCCGCACCGCGTCCGTTACCTTCTTGAGTTGGGCGACCCCGACTGCGCCTTGTAGGTCAGTCATGCGATAGTTCGGGGCCAGATAATAATGTTCGTAAATGGGATGTCGGGGATTGCCTTTGTCCGCAAACCATTTCAGCCGTTCGGCCAAATCGTCTCGGTTGCTGATCACCATCCCGCCGTCGCCCGTCGTCATGTGCTTGCCGCCGAAACTGTAGCAGCCGAAGTCGCCCCACGTACCGACCGGACGTCCGCCATACTCGGCCAACTGAGCCTGCGCGCAGTCCTCGATTAAATAGAGGTTATACTTTCGCGCCAGTTCAACATAGGCCTCCATCGGTGCAGGATTGCCAAACAGATGCACCACGATGATCGCCTTGGTGCGTTCCGTGATCTTGGCCTCAACATCCGCAATGTCGAGATTACCCGTCCGCGGATCGATATCGGCAAACACGGGCACCGCGTTCTGGTATAGTATGCCGATTATCGTGCCCATATCGGTAATACTCGTTGTAATGATCTCATCGCCCGGGTTGGGGTCGATTGTGCCGACCGCCGTATGCACCGCGGCCGTGCCCGACGTAACCGCCTGCGCATACTTGACGCCGTTCATCTCCGCGAAATCCCGCTCAAACTGGTCGACCTTGGTGCCGCTCAGCCGGTTCAGCTTCCCGGAGCGGATCACCTCGATCAGTTCGTTTATCTCCTCCTCGCCCATGTCCCACTGGGGCCCGAACGATCCGCTCCGCACAGGCGGCGAGTTGCGTTCGATTGCAATGGCCATTTTAGAAATCTCCTTGTAAAGTTTCGGCCGCGGCTTCCCGACTATTTCCGAACTGCGCGAACCGGTACGGCAAATGGTGACAATAGAGCGCGCTTTCCGCGCATTGCATCAGTCCAGGCGGAAGATACGTCTGGCGTTCTCACGGAATATCAGGTCAGCCTCTCGCTGAGTCTGAATCGCGTCGGCATAGGCCCCGTACTCGAACCAGGGCGTAAAGAGCGGCTGGTCGGTGCCGAACAAGATCCGCTCCGGCCCCAGAATGTCCATCGACCGGCGGATGACACCCGGGTTGATGCCGCTGCTGCAGAACTCAAAGTACACGTTTGGTAGATCCACGACCTGACGCGCGCCCTCAGCGTCATCACCATGGGCCTTGATGATAACCAGGTCCGGATTGCGCTCAGCCGCCGACCGCACACCCGGATAAGGTGACCCGCCTTCATCCATGTGAATCTTGGTAGGCCGGCCAAACCGCGCGATTTCGTCCAACAGGTCCTGCATTCGTTTCGTCGCCATGTTGCCGCCGAAGGGGCAGTAAAGCTTTACCCCCACGAATCTGGGATCCTGAAAATAGCGCTCCATTTGCTCAACCGATCCGGCCAGATCGCGTGGGTCAATTGCGATGTAGCCCCGCAGGTTGGGGTAACGATCGAGAAAGGCCTGCGTGTCCGCGTTGCCCTCGCGCATGTCATAGTTGATAGCGTTGTAAGAGGACACAAATGTGTACTGAATGTTGCACCGCTCAGTCATCTCCGGTACATTCGTCTCAAAGCGCGTGTTGAACGGCTCCGCGCAGTGGAAGCCGGACACATGGGCGTGGATGTCGATAATCGGCTCATCCGGCAGATCAGCCTCTGCCTTGATCATGAGGGGATCCGCGGGCAGTTCTTCTATGTCCATATCGAGCAACCGTAAGGCGTTGCCCCCGAGGATCGCCTGCTTCTGCTCATCCGAAATCTTCGCCATAAAGATCTGGTTGCGCAGAGACCGTATCGAATACTTGGGCGAGTTGCTGCCATAGAGCAGCCTGTCCCCAATCCCCGCCTCGACCATCACCTCAATGCCGTCCGCCAGACACAGCCAGCGAATCGCGGCAAACACGTTCTCGTAAACCTGCATGACCGTGATCAGCTCGCCCATATGGGCGTAGCTCACCTCATTCATGACCACCTGTACATCATATCGGTGGCAGACCTCCGCCACCTTCCGGATCCAGCTCAACGCCTGGTCCGATCCTTTGAAATCAACGATGATCGGCAGGCCAGCCGCACCGACCGCCTCCACCATATGCTCGAAGACGAGAGTCTCGGGGCTCCAATTCTGCGGCCCCGGCGCGAAACGAATCGCCACACAGCCCCCGTCCACGCAGGCCTTCAGATCGTCCCGCCAGTTCAGAAAGTACCTGGGATCGAGCGTGCCCACGGCCAAGAGACGGGGATGTTGTGCCGTGATTTCGAGAGTTTCAGCCACAGCCTCCGGGTTGATCTGGTTGACCAGGCCCCGCCGCGATGTGGTCAGCGTCAGCGTCGTGTCGTGCTCCTCCGTCTGACGCAGCAGCGCCGCCAGCGTCGTATCCGGCTCAGGGATTGGATTGACACTGAATTCAGAAATAACGTCGATAGCGTACATGGTTGGTCCTTTCAGCCGAACTGGTATGAGGCGTGTCACCCGCGATCTCTGTCCCTGCCGGCCCCAAGCCTCAGAGAATCCTGAAAAAAGTACTGCTACAGCTTGCTCTCTTCAATTGCATTTTCAAACGCTGACACGAGTCCGTCGATATGCTCATCCTCCATCGGCAAGGAGAGCGCGTTCATCGACAGACCCTGGCTCAGGAAATAACCTTGGTTAAGGAGAGAAAGGAACACACGGTGGGCCATCGCACCGTCGTTGCCGGCCAGACTTCGGTAATCGACCAGCGGCTCATCCGTAAAGTAGACACTGAAAAGAGAACCGAGCACCACCGACTGCAGAGGCGTACTGATGCGAGCGCTGAGCGCCTCCAGCCCCGCCCGCAGTCGTTCCCCCAATCCGTTCAGGTGCTCGAACGCACTCGGTGTCAACTGCTGTAAAGTGGCAAGACCCGCCGCCATCACCACCGCATGCGCGCTGAAAGTGCCGCTCTGGAAGAAGCCGGTCGGCTCGCTGCTGCTGTCGAACAGATTCATGATGTCCGCCCGGCCCCCAAACGCACCCACAGGGAACCCGCCTCCCACCAATTTACCGAACGTCGTCAAGTCCGGGCTGATGCCGTAGTACGCCTGTGCCCCGCCGTGGGCTACGCGAAATGCCACCACCTCGTCGAGAACGAGCAGCACGTCGTTCTCCTCGGTCACTCGCCGCACAGCCTGTACGTACTCCTTGCGCACCGGCAGGATACCTGTCTTGGGGTCCAGAATCACACAGGCCAGCTCGTCGCGGTGGCGGTGCACCAGCCGCTCCAGCGCTTCCTCATTGTTGAAGGGCAGGACGATCACCTCCGAGGGCGCATTGGGAGACATGCCGCCTGCCGTCGGCACTGAATGAGGCTCGTCGGCAGGGCCCGCCTTGTCCACCGGCGGCGCAACGCTTACCTCCACCAGGTCATGGCTGCCGTGGTACCCGCCCTCCATCTTGGCAATCTTCGAACGGCCGCTGAACCCCCGCGCCAGCCGGATCGCGTGTAGTGATGCCTCCGTTCCCGAGTTGCAAAAGCGCACTTTCTCCAGCGACGCCACGCGGCTGCACATCTCCTCCGCCAGCGCCCCTTCTGCACCCGTCGGCGCGCCCAGCGCGATGCCCCTCGTGAGTTGTGCCTCGACCGCCGCATGTACAGCGGCATTGTTGTGACCCAGGATCTGTCCGGTGTGGTGGTTGGCAAAATCCACCCGTCTCCGTTCGTCAATGTCATACAGATAGCAGCCCTCACCCCGCTGCATGGTGATGGGATAGGGTGCGTAAAAGTAGGCGCCCTTTGCCCCGCCCGGCATCGACTTGCGGTCCCTTTCAAACTGCTCGCGCGAGCTTGGAGTTTCCGAGGCGTAGGTTGTCTCTACGGCAGTCGCAGTCTGGCCCATTGTCCGTTCCTCGTAGGTGCACAAACGTTTCTATAGCAATTCTGTGACTAAGTCGCGTTAATGACCAGGTTCCTATGTCCAGCTTCACGTTTCAACAGGGATTACTCGAACCAATAGCTGTAGATCTCTGCATTCGTCAGACTGATGCGCAGTCGGACCGGCCCGTTGGCGGGATCAGGCATCTGGCCGTTCTCGCCCCAGACAACCGCTTGCCGAACACTGTCTTCATTCAAGCTGGTCGCGACCTCCCCACCATAACCGGGCAACGGCCGGCCGTCGGCATCCAGCAGTTCAACTGTGACCGTACCCTCGTCCGCCGCTGCGTTGACATACAGCCGCTCACCCGCCCACTCGAAAGGCTCCGTCACCAGCGACCCAACCTCCTCACCAGCACTCAGCGAGACAAACCCGTCCCGCCGCAATACAGCCAGACAGATGGCCGCGTGGTCCAAGTCCCATTTCGGTGGAAGTCGCCGGAACTTGCCGCCAGTGTAGTAGAACCAGAGCTCGTCATCGCGTCGGACCGGCGACGAAGGCCCCAGTATCTGCAGCGTGTCGTAAGCACCTCCCCCCAGCGGTGAAGAGTCAATGAACGGCTGCCTGTTGCCCTGCCGCTCCCACGTGTACATGTCCCGGCTGCTCGCAAACTGCACGTGATGGAACCCGTCGTGATTGCGGCCGTCAACCGAACGTCCCACGTGGTGGAACATGGATGCAAATCCGATATACCGGCTCTCGTAGCGGGAGATGCTGAAATTATAGACATCCACGCCGTGCTCTTCCGGGTGGTTGACGACCGTCTGCTGCAGTGCAGGGTTGGTGAGCCGCCGCGCGATCACCTCCCGCGCCAGCTCCTGGTCTTCGTCATCCGCCTGGAATACCAGCTCCGGTTCGCTCCACTTATCGAAATCCTGGCTCGTGGTCACGGCATGAGAGCGGCCCCACTTTCCCCGCACCTTGACCGTAGCGATATAACGGTGGCCTGCGGCATCAAAGCTGAAATTCGGTTCATCGCCGGACAGGATAGCCGGCGCATCATGTTTCTTCCATACGATCCCGTCCGCAGATACCGCAAAGATGATCGACAAATCCGGCTCCATGATGAAGCTGATCGCCTTGAAGCGGCGGTTCGGGTCGGGGTCGCTGGCGTCGTAGATCACCCCCAAGACTTCTGAAGTGCGCGTCTCGTCGAGTGGGATGGCGACATGGTTGTTGTCACGGGACCCCTCGTACTCCAGCTGGCCTATCGATGGCTGGTACCAGTGCAACCCGTCGCGGCTCTCGTGGTAGGAGGAGCGTCCGTGGTTCCAGTCTATCTTTGCACCGATCGTCCAGAACTTCCACAGTTTCGCCTCGGCATCCCATACCGGCGACGTCCGCGTCTGCGGCCGGAAGGCGGGACCGCCGTCAGGACCGGCTCGCAGCGCCATGTGCGGGTCCGAACGGATAACCGCGCCCTTCTTGTTGGGCTGGTGCAAGGTCCTATCCAGCCCGTCGATTCGGGCAATATCCGCGTCGTCGAAAAATAGCTGCCTCTCCATGCGTGCGAACTTGCGATTCGAGTCTGATGCCATTTCGCTCTCCCTCTATTCGAACCAGTAACTGTAAAGACGCGCTTCCCTTAGCCAGATTCGCAACTGCACTGGGCCCTCGCTCTCAGCGGGCATGAATTCCTTCTGGCGCCATTCCACTGGCTGACAAGCACCGTCCGCGGTCAAAGGTATGGAACTGCTCCTCTCGTACCCTTCTAACGGCCGTCCGTCTGAACCGATAAGCTCGCACCGAACCTCCCCGTCCTCCGCCTCTGCATTCAGATAGAGCCGCTCCCCCTCCCAGCGAAGGGGCGCCGTCGTGACCGCGCCGCCGTCTTCATCGGCATCCAGCGAAACAAAGCCGTCTCGACGCATGGTAGCCAGACAGATGGCCGCCCGTTCAGGGCTGACCTTAGGCGGATGCCAACGATGCCGGATGCCGGAATAATAGAACCAGAGTTCGTCGCCCCGCACAACCGGAAAGGAGGGTCCCAGAATCTGCATCGTGTCATACGCCCCGCTCCCAAGAGGGGAGGGTCCAATAAATGGCGCCCGCTCACCGAGCCGCTGCCAGCTGCGCATGTCCCGGCTGCACGCCATCTGGACGTGATGAAAGCCGTCATGGTTGCGGTCATTCCAAGCCCGCCCCGTATGGTAGAACATAGAAGCAAAGCCTATGTACCGGCTCTCGTAGCGTGAAATGGCGAAGTTGTAGACGTCAACCCCGTGCTCCTCCGGATGGTTGAACACTGGCTGCTGCAGCGTCGAATCGGCCAGACGGTCAGCGATTATCCGCCGAGCCTGCTCCTGATCCTCTTCGTCCGCATGAAAGACCAGCTCCGGTTCGCTCCAACTCTCGAAATCCTTGCTGACCGTCAATGCATGGGACCGGCCGAACGGACCGGGAACCTTCACGGTGGCGATAAAGAGATGTCTGCCTTCATCGAAACTGAAATTCGGCTCATCGCCCGAAGCAATCGGCGGAATGTCAACTCGCGTCCAGTGGATTCCGTCAGGCGAAGTTGCGAACAGGATCGCCAACTCAGGTGCCATCGTAAAGCTCAGCGCCTTGTATCGCCGGTCTGGGTCCGGGTCGCTCCCGTCGTAGACTGCCCCCAGAATTTCTGCCGTGCACCCGTCACCCATCGGAATGTAGACGAGATTGTTCTCTCGCGTTCCCTGGTACTCCGCCTCCCTCAGAATCGGCTGATACCAGTGGACCCCGTCTCGGCTTTCGTGGTAGCCCGACAGGCCTGCTATACCGTGCAGCGCCTCCGGCGTAATACAGATTGTCCACAGCTTCCACACCCGCGCCTCCGGATCCCACACCGGCGCACACCGTATCTCCGGATTGCCGCCAAGCGCAGGCTCGCGCCGGATGACCGCGCCTCGCTTCTGCGGCTGATGGAACACGCGTCGCAGACCCTCTATGCGCGCGATGTCGTCTCCATCTAGGAAGAGCTGCCGTTCTCCCGCTGGAAACTGCCTTTCACCATCACTGGTCATCGCTCAATTCCATGCGAGACGATTGCTTTTTCTTTGAGGGGGAATTGGTCTGATGGGCGTGTCCATCGAATAGGCAGACCAAGTCCAGGAAGAGGTTAATCCAGATGCTGGCGCGGGTCGAAAGCGTCGCGCAAGGCGTCGCCGAAAAAATTCATCGACAACACCGCGAAGGCAATCGCTGTCGCCGAAGGAAGCCAGCGCCAGGGCATGTTCTCCAGAATCGGTAGCTGCAGGGCCGTCGTCAAGGTCTGACCCCAACTTGGCGTCGGTTGCTGTACGCCCAGCCCAAGAAAGCTCAGACTCGACTCTGTCAGGATTGCGCCTGCCAGCCCCAGCGTGGCGGCCACCACAACCGGCCCAACCACGTTCGGCAGAATGTGCCGAAAGATGATCCGCCGGGTCGGGACGCCAACCGCAACCGCAGCGATTACGAAGTCCTGGCCGCGCAGGCTGAGAAACTGGCCGCGTATCAGGCGCGTCATGCCAGGCCAGCCAAAGATGCCGATGATCACCATGATATTGAAGATGTTAGGGGGCAGCACCGAAGCCACGGTTATGATCAGCAGAAACGTGGGGAAGCACATGATGATGTCGGTGAATCGCATGATGACGTTGTCGACGTGGCCCCCGGCATATCCGGAGATGCTGCCAAGAATGAGAGCGATCGAGGTATAGATACCCACTGCCACAAGACCGACCGAGAGCGAGACGCGCGCGCCGAATACCAGGCGGGCCCATACGTCCCTTCCTATGGCGTCCGTGCCAAGGATGTGCTCGGCGCTGGGCGGCTTATTCTTCATCTTCAGGTCCATGGTCGCCGGGTCGATACCGGCCAACAGGGGCGCGAAGATCGCAGCGATTACCAGGAGCACCAACATGACAAGGCCGACCATTCCCAGCTTATGCCGGAAGAGTCGGCGCCAGAATCGCTGCTGTACCGAGTCCCTCTGCGGCGCGTCCAGCGTATCAGAAAGTTCAGAAACGGACATCGCCCGAGCTCTCCAATTTTGATCGCCCCTGCCCAGGACATTGACTACAGATTAGAAGGACTACAATTGGATTCTCAGCGATTCCTCGCATCGAGGCTGCACCTCTTCTTACTCGTACCGAATGCGCGGATCGGCAAACGCATAGGTTATGTCAGCCAGAAGGTTGCTCATCAGAACCACGAGGGCAACCATGAAGTTCACACCCATGATAACCGGATAGTCGCGTGAGTAAATGGCCGTCAGGCTGTATGTTCCCATACCGGGCCAGGCAAAAATGTGTTCAATGATGACTGTGCCGCCGATAAGGAATGGGATGTCAAGACTAACAATCGTGATCAGAGGGATGAGCGCGTTCCGCAGGGCGTGCCCCAGCAGAACAGCCTTCTCGGCCAGCCCCTTGGCGCGCGCGACCGTAATATAGTCCTGACGAATTACATCAAGCAGGCTACTGCGTGAATAACGCATGAAGCCGGCCATACTTCCCAATCCCAGGACCAGTGCCGGCAGAAACATGTGGTGGACGCGCGTCAGAATCGATGCTTCTTCGCCATAGTTTGTAATACCGGAAGTAGGGAAAAGACTTATCTTCAAAGAAAATAGAAAGATCGCCCCGATCGCAAAAACGAATCCTGGTGTGGATATCCAGATGAAGCCAAGCAGCGTTAGACTCTGGTCTATCCAGGTGTACTGCTTTACCGCGGAAAGAATCCCAAGGGCCGCGCCAAAAGCAATGCCAAACAATAGCGAAGTCGCGGTCAGCTGAAGCGTAGCCGGCATCCTCTGCAGGATTTCGTCCCGCACCGGCGCCCCCGATATGAGCGATTTCCCCATATTGCCCTTCGCCAACTCGCGCAACCAGATCAAGTAGCGTATATGGGGTGGTTTATTGAGGCCGTAGTTCTCGCGCATCGACTCCAACTGTTCCTCCGTGTAGTTGACAATCGCCAGAGGTGGAATCAAAGCGTCGACAAAGTCGCCCGGCATCAGCTCGGTGAATATGAATGTCACCATGGTCAATCCCAGGAGGATGGGTGCTGAGATCGCCAGGCGGCGCAAAATGTAGGTTCGCAAAGCTATACTCTCACAAACGGAGGAAAGAAAGAGAGGAGTAGAAAGGCGGGAATTGCCTCTCTACTCTCCTCTTACTCTCCGCGAACTCGTTAGCCCGAAACAGACCAGTTTACTGCGTTGGCGAAGCCGTTACTCCACGGATAGTAGCGGTTCCAGAGGGCGTCCTCGTTAAAGCCCTGTACCCGCTTGTTGACCGCCACCGGGCCGATAAACTGCAGGAACGGCATCATCGGCAGTTCATCATTCAAACGCCTCTGGATCTGCTCGTGAATCGCCATCCGCTCTTCCAGATCGACCGTGGTCGCTGTCTGATTGAAGAGGGCTTGGGCATCCGGATCGCCCCAAGGCGTGCGGCAGCGCTCCGCATCGGTGAAGAATGAGTTGTACTGCTCGGGGAATGAGAAACCCCAACCCTGATAGTACATCTCGAATTCACAGGCACTCTGTGTCTCAACGGCCGAAGTGCCTTCCAGGTACTGGAGTTGTGTCTCCACTCCGACAGCCTTCAGATTCTGCTGAATCGCGGCCATGATGTCTTGGTGCAAGGCATCGCTGTAATACCAGTTGACTCGCAGCACGTTGCTCGGGTCCCAGTTGCCGTCGGCTTCGGCCGCTGCCAGCAGTTCCTTTGCCTTCTCAGGATTGTACTCGTACTCGTTGAGGCCGTCAGCCAACCAGGGCCGCATCTCCATGTAAGAATTGTAGGGTACGCAGAGACCGGAATACAGACCTTCGCAAATCCCCTCGCGGTCAATTGCGTAAGCAAGGGCCTGCCGCACGCGCTTGTCGGCAAGCACTGGTGACTCGTAGTTCAGGAGGAAGACGCGAATATAGTTGCGGTTTACCAGGTGGACGTCCACATTGTCCAGTCCCAGGGACTGCTCGTAGAAGTCCTGTGGGACGTTCCATACATCCAGTTCGCCCTTCTGCAGAGCAATGAACTGGGTGTCGGCCGCACCGAAGTTCTTGAAGATGATGCGCTCAAGTTTGGGCGTGCCGCCGTAGTAATCATCGTTGCGGACCAACTCCACAAACTGGTCCCGCTCTGCGCGTACGAACTTGAAAGGTCCGGAGCCGATGTTCAGTTCGGGTGTGTACCACGCAGGCGCGTGGTGCTCTACGATGTCTTCTGGCGCCACACCGTCGAAAATGTGCGCCGGCAAAATCTGAAGGTCCGTCGTCGCCGACAGGTGCCATCCGACGTTTGTCTCCTCCAGTTCGAAGACGACATTGAAGTCATCTGGTGCGTAAACGCCCGGCAACTCATCGGTTACCCCATCATAGAAGTCCTGTCCACCCTTGAGCGCGCTGATCCAACGCCGGGGATTGATATTCGTGGCCTGCGTCAAGATGAACCGGACCGTGCTAACCACATCGTTTGCCGTGACCGGCTCGCCATCATGCCACTTAGCGTCCTCGCGCAGTCTGAATGAGTAAACGGTGGCGTCGTCGGAAATCTCCCACTCCAATGCCAGGTTCGGGTGCGTGTCGTTGTTGCGGTCTAGGTCAAACAGGCGGCTGTGCGTCAGCATAGCCGGCGTGTTGCTGCTGTAGCCGTACTGGTAGGTCGGTCGGAACGGGCTGAAAGTCCCCCACGGCGAACCCGTGGAAAACGTCATCGTTCCGCCGTCCATGGCGGCAGCTTCTTCGGCCGGAGCCTCGGCTTCAGCCATGGCCGCGGGCTCGTCGCTCGGCACGGCGGCTGGCACGCAGGCTGTCAGCATGACGCCGGCAGCCGTCGTCGCGGATACGCTCAGAAAATCACGGCGAGAAAGTCTCGACTTTTTCATAGTTTTGACTCCAATGGGTTCATGAGGATCGAATGAGAAGTGTTGCTGACGATAGGAAAATGCCGTAGTACCACACGCTGGGAGTGAGTCAGCCCCCCGTTCCCGTCAACTGCGGTTACCCCCCTTTGCCAGTTATTGTGTTAGGCTCGTTTTCGTTTCGTTTGCCCCGCCGCACAGGTAATTCGGGTTCACTGCTCTCCCCATAACAACGATCGCTTGAATCGGTGTCTTCCCATCTGTGTGAAATAACGGTGGCGGGGCGTCGAAATTCCTCTGGCTTCGTACGCCTTCCCCGAAAAGCCCTGGACGCAATTGAAACTGTTACTGTTTCAATGCCCTGGTGCGTCACTGAACTACCGGTGAGGCTTGCACGGGAGAGCGCTCACCATGGCTGATGTTGGCGGCAGTTTAGCACGTAGATGAAGTCGTGTCAACGAACCGCAGATTCCCCGGGAGGGTCGGTCTGTCTGAGATATCGACTCACCTCAGACTGGAGTCGCTGAATTCAATTTGCACTTCCCCTAACCTGATCTCTCCTGCAGGAAGCAAGGTCCTGTTTACCTCATAGTCTACTTCTGCCCTTCCAATGTGTGGGCCCCCCGGCTGCGGGCTCAGCGGCACAATCTGCAGAGGATGCAAAAGGAGGATGATGTCAATATCGACATCCCGCAGCACCCTGTCAATGTCGTCCCAGTCATACACTTCCATTAGATCGTGGCGGGCCCCTAGGCAAAGCCACTGCTCCGGGTCGGGCGTCAACGTGACCGTCTGCTCCGACCACTCCGGCGTCACCTCGAAGGACTGCGAAGTCAGTACAAAGTTGATCGCCTTGTCCCCCACCTGCGACTGGCAGTGCAGCCGCAGCTCAGCTCCCTGCAGATCAACTTCACCCTTCAGTCGCACCGTAAGGCGCGCATTGCGGAAATCCCGCGGATAGCCGCCGTCGATAAAGCGGTTCCCGCCCAGGAGAGGTGCATAACTACCGCTGGGATCGTCTTGGTGAGCAGTGTGTAGGATGAACAGAAGATGGAGGTAGCCGCCCCCCGGCGGAGCGTGGTTGGAATCGATACCCCACGGGCTGCGCGCGACCAGCGCCCCGTCCTCGATGACCGCCGGCGCCGGCTGGCCGGGTCCCAACCAGGCTATCCAGCCGCCCGCACCATCTTCGAACGTCTCGCGATAGGTCATGTTGTCCATCGTTCCCAGCCTTTCAATGGTCAGTTGGGGATTCCCACCGCGCGGCCCGTAGCCGAAGACTCTTTGGCCGCCTCGATAATCTCCAGCATATGAACCGAGTCCTCAATTGGCGCCGGCGCCGGCGCGCCCCTCTGCGCGGCGTCGAAGAAATCGCGGAAGAGTTCCTCCGCCATGACGCCCCCGTAGACAGGCGAATGAGGTATTGTAAAGCGTTCCTTGCGCACCCCGCCTGTATTCCAACCACGCGCCTCACTGAAGAGTGAGTAGGTTGCCGTATGCTCGACTTCGCTGCCTCCCGACGTTTCCTCCTGGGGTTCAAGATACGGCAGAATCGCGAATCCTTCTGTCCCGCGCATGCCAATGTAGAAGTCGTAGGTGGCCCTTCCGCCCAGCAGATGGTAGCCGGCCTGGAAGGTACCCATGCGCCCGCTCTCGAACTTTAGAATCAGGAATCCTGTGTCCTCTACGGCGACTTTCTCCGGGTTGAGGTTGCCTACCATGGCCATAACCTCGACCACTCTCTCCTCCATCAAATAGAGGACGAGATCGAGACAGTGGCAGCCAAGCCAGGAAAGGATTCCATGTCCCGCCTTCTCCGGATCGAATGAATAGGTAGAGGTGTCCCGGTACTGTAGCAAGCCGTTCAGCATCTTACCTTCGATGGTCATTACATCTCCCAGGGCGCCTTCGGCCAGAGCGCGCTTGAGGCTGAGCGTCATCGGGTGATAACGCCACTGGAGCATGGCCCCGGCAGTGAGGCCCTTACGTCGAGCAAGGTCGGCGACCCTGCGCAAGTCGGAAGACAGGGTCGAGGCGGGCTTATCGTAGAGGACCGGCAGGCCGGCGCTTACAACCTTTTCCATGATCGGAGGCGCGTGATCGGGGCGTGCACACATGATCACAGCGTCAAGGTCGGTTCGTTCCAGCAGCGCATCCACGCTGGAATACTTGCCTGCCACTCGCGCCGACTCGCCCGCCAACTCCTCCACGTCGACCAGGTCAGTGGCCGCACAAACGTGAATCGCCCCGACCTCCTCCAACTGGTCGAGGACACTGACATGGCCGAGTTCATGGCCGTGGGAGGAAATCGCGCCCACGACCAGTTGTCTGTCTCTTGCCATCGCGCTCTACCTCATTCCCGCGGCAGCGGCAACTCGATCTTGGCACTGCCCTTGGTCTGCGAAATAAGTGCTGCCAGCATGATCTCCAGAGACTCCCTGCCCCGGTATGGCGAGGAGCTGCTGGACGCGTCATGCAGCACCATATTGGCCATCTCTTGGACGGCAGGGATCAGGTTGGCGCCAAAAGGATCGATATAGCTCCTCCCCGGCGGCGGCGGCACCTGAATTGGCGTGCCCTCCTTCTCCTCCGTCTTCCAGGCCGTACAGTGTTTGTCGGTCAGCCAGTAGCGTCCATTGGGGCCCTGCAGATCATACTCGAACAGTTGGGGCGTCAACTTGGCGCTGTTCACGATCCCCCGCACGCCATTCGCGAACTCAATGATGATCGTCGAGCCCGGATCATATTGCGGGTCCTTCCCACCCTTGCCGTCGTAGACCGGGCCGTAGTCCTCGAAGCCTTGCTCGTGCGCCGCGATTACCCAGACCGGCGACGCATTGGCAAAAAAACAGACACCGTCGATCAGGTGCGTGCCGTTGCGGAATAGCATCGAGCGTCGGCCCCCCATGTGCGCAACAATTCGCGTCAGCCCGCCAATCTCACCGTCCCAAACTGCTTTCTTGACGCCTTGATAAGAAGGTATCCAGCTGCGCGTGTGGTCTACCGACATCTTTGTCCCGTTGGCCTCGATCGTTTCGATGATCCGGTCGGCGTCCTTGATCGTTGTCGTCAGCGGTTTCTCGCAGATAACGCCGCCGACGCCCGCGTTCGAGGCATCACACACCGGGTCTGTGTGCAGATGGTCCGGCGTTGCTACACTGACAACGTCCAGCTGTTCCTCCGCAAACATCTCATGGTAGTCGGTATACTGCTTGATGCTGCCGGGGGGAAGTTCGGCCCGCTCAAAAAATCGCGGAAACACTTCGGGATTGATGTCACAGATCGCCACCAGGTCGTACTCCGGCGCACGCGCATAAGCATATCCGTGCGAACCGCCCAGTCCGCCGCCGATTACGGCCGCGCGCAACTTTTCCTCTGCCATGGTAACTCCTTAGTCTCTCACTATATTTGTCTGACTATGGGGATCTTGCTGGCTCTGAACTTTGGAGAATGGGAACTATCGCAGCGAAAAGGGGTCTGGCCACTTTGACCCGGCGTCCTTCGCAACCGTCCTGGTCGGTGAGACGTCCGTCAGATCGAACGTTTCGACCTGGGGTTGAGGGCGTCATTGAGACCGTCGCCCAGGAAATTGATGCCCAGCGTTACGAAGGCCAGGGTCAATGCCGGCACTGCCACAAGCCACGGGCGATAGGACCAGCTGCCGATGTTGGAAGCGATCATATTGCCCCAACTCGCCTGGGGCGGCTGAACGCCGATGCCCAGGTAACTGAGCGAAGACTCGAGGACCATCGCACTGGAAAAGCTGAATGTCAAGGTAACGATGACCGGCCCGATGGCATTAGGCAAAAGGTGACGCAGTGCGATCTTGAGTTCTGAGACACCGACAGACTTTGCTGCCTCAATGTACTGTTCCTCGCGCAGAGAAAAGATCTGTCCTCGGATCAAACGGGCGTAGCCGGGCCAGGAGACAAACGCCAGCCCCCCAAAAACGACCAGTAGGTCGAGCCAGGTTGTGTCTGCGAACAGAGGAAAGCCGGTCGTATCGTAAACGTTTTCGGCCCACGATACAACCGGCTCCTTGATCGATACGGCGATCAACGCCGCCAGGAGCAGCCCTGGTACGGACATTACTATGTCGATGATGCGTCCGGTGATGTTGTCTGCCAGCGCGCCGCCGTAGCCGGCGATGGCGCCCACAATGACGCCGATGATAACACTGATAAAGGTGGTAAAGATCGCGACGAGCGTCGCCGTGCGCGCACCCCACAGCACCCGGCTGAACAGGTCTCTACCAATCTCATCCGTGCCCAGCCAGTGATCGGGGCTGGGCATTTTGGCTACATTTAGCAGGTCCTGCTCAGTATAGGAGTAGGGGGCGATGTAGGGGCCGAAGAGAGCGGAGATTAGCAACAAAACAGTGATGATGAGACCAATTATGGAAAGACGATTGCGCAGCAGCCGTCCTATTGCATCCTTCCAGAGCGACCGCGTCCTGAGAGCGCCATCCCCGGCAAGCACTTCTCCCAAGCTCTCGTTCGATACTCTCTCGCTGCTTTCGCTCATCTAATGATTTTCCTGATATGCCGGTCAAATTGGCGGAGGCAGTTCGTTTGTCTGGCTGCCCACGTTTCAAGACCCGACATTTAGATTACTCGATCTTAATCCGAGGGTCGAGGAAGGGATACACCAGGTCGACGATAAGGTTTGTAAGAATAATCATGACGGCGCTGACCATGGTAACGCCCATTATGACCGGGTAGTCGAAACCGCGAAAACCGGCTTCCGCCACACCCCCAAAACCGGGAATGGCGAAAATGCTGTCTAGGAAAATGCTGCCGACAATGAGTCCCTCGGCGATGAAACCCAGCGTCGTGACCACCGGAATCAGCGCGTTGCGCAGGATGTGGCGAATAATAATGCGCCACATATGCAGCCCCTTCATCTTGGCTGTCCGAACATAGTCCATTGAAAAAACTTCCAGCACGGCAGCGCGCGTCTGCCGGACAACGACCGGCAAGGGTCCCAATGCAAGAATGAAGACCGGGAGTAACACCTTCGACTGGAAGAGGCCGTCCCAGCCGCGCGGCACCCTCATAATGTCGAGCACGAGGACAAAGAGGACCAATAGCAGTGGCGCAAGCACAAAGACCGGAACGGTCCGAAAACCGAGCGTGCCGCCAACAATTGTATAGTCTAACCAGGTATTCTGCTTGAGCGCGGCAATACAGCCCAAGGGGATCCCCAAAATCGTGGTTACCACAGCCCCGGCCAAACCTAATTGGAAGGAGATGGGAAAGGTCTTAACGATCATGCGCAGCACATTGCGCTGGCCGTTGATCGAGATACCCAGGTCCCCCTGCATCAACCGCCCAATCCAGCGGGTGAACTGGACCCAGTAAGAATCGTTCAGCCCGTACTGGTCCCGGATTCTCTCGATGACCTCCTCTTTGGCAAGCGTGTCCAGCGTGCCTTCAAACTGGGTCATCATCATCGCCACCGGATCGAACGGGCTGATCACCGTCAGCGTGAACGTGATGAGGAGCACCGCGATGAACGTGGGGACGGCGACTGCAAGGCGCTTCAGGGTATAAATGAACATGCTGCATCTCCTCAGGGATGCAAATCACAATGGGCCATCGCTGCCGGATCTGCCGTCCCCGGCAGCGCTAGCCCGACTCTGTTCCTGTCAACAGCTAACGCTTCGCTACGTACATGTCAAGTAGCGAAGTCCAGTTGTTGTCTACGTTCGTGTCAAAGCCGATAATCCATGGCTTTGTGTTGTATTCGTACAGATCCCAGATCATCGGCAGCAAGTAATAGTGCCCCAGAATGCGCGACTCAACCTGCTGCACGAAGTCACAGTATTCGGGGTCAGCGGATGAGTAGAGCGCCATCTCGTCCACTAGCGCACCTAACTCTTCATCCACGATATTGATCTGCCTGGCCGGATTGCCCAGCCTTTGGTAGAAGCCGTTCATCCATTCGGCAGAATCCGGAATGACAGCACCGGAACTGCGCCGCAACACCTGTACCTCTTCGCCCTCCTGGCCCCAGGCGTCAATGCGTCCTGGGCGCATCTCGACATTGGTGATGCCCAGGTTGTTCTTCCACATCTCCATCATGATTTCGGCCGTTCGGATATAGTTGGGCGACTGGCCGTTCGTGGTGATGCGGATCTTAGGCAGGTCGTCCGGTCCACCGTACTTGGAGGCTGCCAGTTCCTCTTTGGCCAGTTCGGGATTGTAACCGAAATCCGGCCAGTTGTCCGCTTTGTAACACTGGATCTCCGGCGTGAGATGGGTCTTCATGACGCGGTCACTGCGCGCCCCTTCCCACGCCGCGTCGATCGCCAGGTCCCAGTCCACCGCATGTACCAGTGCCCGTCGCACGTTGATGTCATCGAACGGAGGCAGTGACGTATTCAATGTGTAGAAGAAGTTGGTGGCATACGGGATCAGTGTGAAGCTCTCCGGATTCTCGGCCCGCAGCGGCTCGCGGATGTTGGTGAGCCAGTGGGCGATGTCTACCTCATCGTTCTGCCACATGATGAAGGAGACGTTCTCGTCGGCCGACGCCTGACCGATGATCCGTTCAATGTAGGGCTTTCTGTCGCCCCACCACATCGGATTCTGCTCTACTTCATACTCCTGCGTGTCCGGGTCCCAGACTTTGACCTTGAAGGGGCCGTTCACTCGCGCCGTGCCGTCGGCAGCCCAAAACTCGCCGCCCTCCAGAATGTCCTCCAATTTTACAATCGCGGTATTGTAGTTCGCCAGCGTGTCGATAATAATCGGCTTCGGGGCGACCAGCGTGATCTCCAACGTCTTGTCATCCACCGCCACCAGGCCCGGAATCTCGTCCGCTTCGCCGTCAACGACCGGCTGGATGCCTTCAATCAATTTGATGGCGCTGTAGTTGAACATGCGGCAGCCGATACAGTCAGGACTTACCGCATACTCCCAGTACACCTTCACATCCTGCGCCGTGACCGCTGAACCATCAGACCAGATGGCGTCGGGGTGAATGTGGATAGTGTAGGTCAGGCCATCATCACTCACGTCATAGCCGGTGGCCAGCCAGGGTTGCGGATGGTGCTCATAGTCTCGCAGGAAAAGGGTCATCCAAATGTGCGAGACGAAAGGCCTGCCAAAACCACCTTCAGAGGCCGGATTCATGCGACTGAAGTTGCGAGTCACATACCGGATTACTTGCTCCTCCGCGGCATCGTCCGGCAACGGACGCCCGGCCATCTCTTCCCCATCGTCCGCCATGGCGCCGCCGGAGTCGGACGCCGCCGGTCCGGCCGGCGCCGCACACGCCGTAACAATCAGCGCCAGCACGAGCAGCAACGAAGCATACAGGTTCGACTGCATTTTGCCTTTCACCGGTATCATCCTCCTATCCTCTTAGAGTCGAAGCACAATACTGTAGAGCAACGAAGAAGGGTGGAATAGCCGACTCCATTCCACCCCTCTACTGTCAGCACTTACTTAGCGCTCTGCAATGTAGATATCGAGCAGCGTGGACCAGTTGTTGTCCACGTTGGCATCGAAATTCTTGACGTAAGGCTGCACGACGTATTCGTACAGGTCCCAGATCATGGGCAGGAAGTAGTAGTGGCCGAGCAGCCGTTTCTCTGCCGCAGAGACCTTTTCGCAGTACTCAGCACTGTTGGGGTCGAGGGTTGGAAGTTCGGCCATCATGGCGTCCAACTCATCATCCACCAAGGCGACATGATCGGGATTCGTGTAATACTTCCACAGACCGGTGATCATGGCTGCAGGATCGGGAATTGTCGCGCCCCAGCTATTGCGCTGGACGTTTACAAGGTCCGCCTCCTGGCCCCAGGCATCGCCCCAACCCGGCCGGATTTCGACATCGGTAATGCCCAACACGTTCTTCCACTGCTCCGCCATAATCTCAGCGGTGCGCAGGTAGTTGGGCGACTGGCCGCCGCTGGAGATGCGGATCTTGGGCAGGTCTTCGGGTCCGCCATACTTGGAAGCTGCCAGTTCCTGCTTGGCCAGTTCCGGATCGTATCCGAAGTCGGGCCAGTTATCCGCTACGAAACAGGGCAACTCGGGTGTGATGTGTGTCTTCATCACGCGTTCGTCGCGCGAGCCTTCGTAGGCGGCGCTAATGGCCAGATCCCAGTCTACCGCGTGCAGCAGCGCCCGCCGCACGTTGAGGTCATCCAAAGGCGGCTTGGAGGTGTGAAGCGCAAAGTAGAAGTTCGTGGCATAGGGGATCAGCACGAACAACTCAGGGCTTTCGGCCCGCAGTGGTTCGCGGATGTTTGTGAACCAGTGGGCGATATCGGCCTCGCCATCCTGCCACATAATGTAAGTGATGTTCTCGTCGTTGGACCATTGGGCAACGATGCGTTCGATATACGGCTTCCTGTCTCCCCACCAGTTGGGATTCTGCACGATTTCATACTCGCGCTCATCCAGGTCCCAGACCTTGATCTGGAACGGGCCGTTGACGCGGGTGTTGGCATCCGCAGCGAACTCGTCGGCGTTCACGTCCTCCATCTTGACGAAGCCCGTGTTGTAGTGGGCCATACTGGCCATAAAGGTCGGGCTTGGTTCCGCAAGGGTAATCTGAAGTGTCTTGTCATCGATAGCAGTCAAGCCGGTGATCGTGTCCGCTTCACCGTCAATAACAGCCTGTGCGCCCTCAACAACGCCGAGCCGCAGGTAGGTCCAGCAGCTTATGCAACTGGGGCTAAGCGCCCAAGACCAGAAATCAATGGCTTCCTGCGCCACAACCGGGGAGCCGTCCGACCAGGTGGCATCGGGATTGATGTGGATCGTATAGACCGAATTGTCGTCATTAACCTCCCAATCGGTCGCCAGCCACGGATGCAGATCGTGGTTGCGATCCCGCAGGAAGAACGGCATCCACATGTGGGAAATCCAGGGGCGGCCAAAACCAGACTCTGAAGCCGGGTTAAGGCGGCTGAGATCACGGGTCACATAGCGGATAACCTGCTCTTCAGCAGCGTCGTCCGGTAGCGGCCTGCCTTCCATCGCCTCTCCCTCATCCGCCATGGCCGCGCCCCCATCGTCAGCCGGGGCAGCCGGTGCCGCACAGGCCGACAAGGCCAGAGCAGCGACAAGGAAGAGCGTTACTACGTAGAAAAGATGGACTCTGTCTTTCATCGGGTTCAACCTCCGTTAAAGTGAATCGATTTGAGAACCACCGTAATAAATCAAAAAGGGGTGAGAGCCTGGAGAAACTCTCACCCCCTGCTATCTACTTCTCAGCAACATAGATGTCCAACAGGGTAGCCCAGTTGTTGTCCACGTTGGTGCCGAAATTCTTGATGTGAGGCTTGACACTGTAGCCATAGGGATCCCAGATCATGGGGATGATGGGATAGTGGCTGAGCATGCGGGCCTCGGCTTCCTGCACCTTGGCGCAGAATTCCGGATCGTCGCGCGACATGCCTTTGAGCGCGTTGATCATGTCGGCCAGCTCGGCGTCGTCGGCCACACTGCCGGCCTTCTCGGCGTTACCGTAGTTGTTCCAGTGACCGGCCAGGAAGTTGGGCGGATCGGGCAAGATGGCGCCCAGGCTCTGGCGGCGAATGTTGACCAGGTCTGCGTCTTGGCCCCAGACATCCAACCAACCGGGTCGGATCTCCACGTTGGTAATGCCCAGGTTGTTCTTCCACTGCTCAACCATGATCTCCGCCGTGCGGATGTAGTTGGGCGACTGACCGCCGGTGCTGATGCGGATCATCGGCAGGTCCTCAGGGCCTCCGTACTTGGAGGCTGCCAGCTCTGCCCGGGCCAGTTCGGGGTCGAAACCGAAGTCTGGCCAATTGCCTTCTTTGTAGCACTGCAGCTCAGGCGTCAGCAGCGTCGACATGAAACGGTCGTCACGCGTGCCCTCCCAGGCAGCCGAAATGGCAGGACGCCAGTCGACCGCATGAACCAGAGCGCGGCGTACGTTAACATCGTCGATCGGCTCCACACCGGCCCAGAAGGTGTAGAACAGGTTGGTGGCGTAGGGAATGACGGTAAAAGTACCTTCCTCCAACTGCTCGCGCACGTTGGTCAGGAAAAAGGCGATGTCTACCTCGTCGTTCTGCCACATAATGAACGAAATGTTCTCATCAGCCGAAGGCGTTGCAATGATACGCTCGATGAACGGCTTCTTGTCGCCCCACCACATCGGATTCTGCACGATTTCGAACTTCTGCTCGTCTACGTCCCAGTCCTGAAGCATGAACGGGCCATTGACGCGCGTTTCGGCAGTGGCCGAGAAGCCCTCGCCAGTGATGTCCTCTACCTTAACGAACCCGGTGTCGAAGAGGGCGACACGCTGCGGGAACAACGGATCGGAAGTGCTTAGCGTGACCTGAAGCGTTTTGTCGTCAACGGCGACCACGCCGGAGATCTCTTCGGCTTCACCATCGATCACGGCTTGCGCCCCATCAATCAGGTCAAAACCTGTGAATAGGGCAAGGTAGCACCCAGCGCACTTTTCGGGATGCAGGCCGTATTCCCAGTACTCCTTGGCCTCTCTGGCGAGGACCGGTGAGCCATCATTCCAGACCGCGTCCGGGTGAATGTGAATGGTGTAGACGGTCTGGTCGTCATTGGCGTCAATGCCCGTAGCCAACCAGGGTGAAAGGTTGTGGTCCGCATCGCGGAGGAAGAAGGGCATAAACATATGGGCGATGATGAATCGCCCGAATCCACCCTCTGCTGCGGGATTCAACCGGCCAAATCCTCTGGCCACATAGCGGATCACCTGCTCTTCGGCTGCGTCATCCGGCAACGGCCGGCCCATCATTTCGCCTTCGTCGGCCATGGCCGCGCCTGAATCAGCGGGCGCCGGGGCCGCCGGCGCCGCGCACGCGCCCAGGACAACCGTAAGCAAGAGAAGCGCAGATATTGCGAATCGGAGATGCCATTGTCTCATGTGTGTTTCCCCTTATGAAGTTGACGGAACTTGGTTGATTTCGCCCCTATCGGGGGCAACGGTGGACTGGACAGAAATGACTTTTGCAAGCCGACTGTCACTCTGACTTTCGCTTTCCCAACAGAATGGGCTCTTTTGCGCCAATCAGATCCGGCAACAGGTCATCGCCAGTGAAGGTTCGCGCGGCTGCACGCGTATAATTTTGGGCGGCCCGTGCGGACGCCGCAACTATGCCAAAATGTTGCCGTTTTGTCAAGGTTGGGCAGCCGCTTCGCGCTGCCTAATCAATGGCGCCGCCGAAGAGCTTCGCCCTGAACCCAGGTCGATGCCAGGTAGGCGTCAGTATCTTCTGCCGAAAACCGGTCCGGCGAGAATGAGGAGATTTCAACGCTCGTCGATTCACCGGCCGCAAGCTCAGCCAGCAGCAGTCCTGCCACCGGACTGTAGGCGAGCCCACCCGAATGGAAGGCGGCCCCCACCACCAGCCCAGGCAACTCAGGCAACTTCCCCAGGATCGGCTCACTGTCTAGCGAGTAGGAAATCAGCCCGACCTGCTCTGTCTCCCAGCGGGTCGTAGCCAGTTTAGGAACGAGAGGCGTCAGATTCGTCGCCAGGCTGCTACGTACACTTTCCGGAGCCCTAAGCTCCGACATTCGAAACGCAAGATCATCAACGCGCTGCTCCTCCCTTTCTTCAGTCTCCCCTCCCGCCAGAATGCGAAAGTCTGTCGTACCCAAACGTGCCGGTCGGATATACCCGCCGTAGGGGTTGGCGTTGATGACCGGAAACGCAACGCGTTCCTGCAGTTCCGATGAGACGTATCGCTGGTGGACAAAGGACTTGATCGGCAACCGCGTACCGCAACGCGCCATGAACGTCACCGTCCAGGCGTGGACAGTGCAGATCACCGCATCAGCCTCCAGCAGGCCCATCGCAGTCTGCACTCCGACGACGCGACCATTATCGATCTGCAAATCTTCGACTTGCGCGTTTTCGCGTATTTCCACACCGAGATCCCGGCAGCGCCTGGCCAGCGCCGGCACGAACTCATGCGGCTCACTGTAGCCCCCCAGGTTGTCGTGAAGTCCAACCAGGTCGGCTTCAGGCGTCAGATCGGGCCAGCGCCCCCGCATCTGCGCGTCGTCGAGAATCTCGTAACCGAATCCCAACCTGTCATACATGGGAAGTAACTCTTCCCGTTCCTTCCAGGACGCAGGGTCGAAGAGATTCAGGCAGCCGACGTCCTGGAAACGGTAGCCGTACTGTTCTAGGTCCGTGCTCAACTCCTGGTAAAGGCGCAGACTGATCATGCGCGCCAGAACGCCCGTCTCCGACCAAAGCAGTCCGGTAATAATGCCGCCGGCTCGGCTGCTGGAACCATCGCCGACCAGACCCTTCTCCAAAAGCGTAACCTTGCCGGACTGCATGCGCGCCAATTGGTAGGCGGCATTCAGTCCGATAGCCCCTCCGCCGATAACGATGTATCTGGGCATAATTTCGGCTCTGCCTTCCTCTTGCGGTTTGGTTTTGTGAGTCGTACTGAGCCAAGAACTGCGGGGACAGAGTATCATGCAATGACCCTTCAGCCAACCCAGCCAGCTCCGTCCTTACGGGTCACTCCCCAATCAGTTCCGCTCAAATGTGACCCTGGGTGCATCCCAAAATGGGCGTGAACTCTCGCAATCCTCAGCCAGCGACTAAACCATAGCCATGCCGTCATCCAATCTTCGGCATATGAAACGGCAGTTCTCCCTCCTCCCTCCTCTTCACTCTCTCCTCAGCTCTTTTGGGCGGTCGGGCCTATTCGGCCCTCCCTTGTGCGGGGGCGGAGCCCCCGCAACGCCCCCGGCAAACAACATGCCTCGTCGACCTGGTGTCGACATTCGCAACAGGTGCCCAATCGAAAGTGTCTAGCCAGACCACGTCCCGCCAGTCCCATCAGATCCCCGTAGACGCCGGCCTTGTGCCTGCCCTCGCACCCTCCCCAACTGACGGACGCCACCGTACGGCCAGGCCTGGCGCCTTCACTACGTCTCGCCCAAGGACGGTAAACAGTTCCAGCCACCGCAGCACTGATTCCCCGCCACACTGTTCCCACCCCAAATCTGCAATGCACCCTGTGACCCCTCGCGAATTGTCAGGACGCGTCAGAATCCGTAAAATGAGATCTACCTATTCCGCTGCCAAAAAGACTGAAAGCCTGAAACCTTCTTCGGAAACGCAATAGAGGCAGGAAATTGAGCGAGTTCGTTGTCAGCTCCTCCAAGACCAGGGTTTGGAGAAGGCCGGAAGATCATCCTCTACTGAGGCAGACCGACACAGCGCACCCGGCCTTTCAGGGCAAACTGACGGAGAGGTTCCCGCCATCAATCGCTGAAGGACTGCCCAAGGTCCTCAGCGAGAACTCCGAGGATGCCCGCACCTGGCACTACTTCAGCCCGCTGCTCGACGACGAGCCGCAGAGGACCCGCGTACTGACCCAACTCATACGGCAGTCATTCTTTGGCGCAGTGCCGCCCCAGGTCTTCAAGGACATTAAAGCGGCAAGGCTGGAGTTCTGGCCAAAGCTGCCTCCGCCTCCCAGCCGGCAGAAAGTGGAAGGAGACTCGGAACCGGACCTGATGATCGCCTTGGGGAAGAGCGCGGTTGTGCTGGTTGAAGCCAAGTGTCATTCTGGCGTAAGCGAGTTCACGAATTTCGACCGCAACCGCGATCAGGTGATTCGCCTGATCGATGTCGGTTCCTGGTACGCCCGCCAGCATGGCTATAAATGCCTCTGCCTTCTCGTCCTGCAATACGGCGACGCCCAAATCAACGCCGAAAAGATCGTCAGTCGCTATGCCGGCCAACCCGAGGCGATCCAGAAAGCGCTCCCATACCGGGACGACCTGACTGAGGCGGACTTCAGCCGCCTAGCCAGTGCAATAGCCTTCATTCGTTGGCCAGACCCACTGTTCTGAGAAAGAGCGCAGGAACGCATTAAGGGGACTGCAATGGATCTTCGCGTCGGACTCATCGGCTACGGCAACTGGACCCGCATGGCATACGTGCCCGCGCTGCAACGCGACGGTCGCGTCCAAATCGTCTCCGCAGCCGCGCCAAGCACCGCCTCGCAGCAACGCATCGCCTCCGAACTCGGACCGGATGTTTCCGTGTTCTCAAATGCCGCCGAACTACTGAGCGGACCCCCTGTCGACGCCGTCTTCATCGCCGTCTCTGACGCCGCCCACGAGGAAGCGCTGACCGCGGCGCTCGACGCCGGCGTGCCCATGTTCTACGAACCGCCTCTCTCCAACCGCCGCCAGCGCATTCGCCCGATGGTCACCAAGTTGCTGAATGCCCCCCAGGTGACCCACGCCGACCTCGAAATCGGCTTCATTCCTGTCTTCGTTGAGGCTGCCAGGAGGGTGCGCGACGGGGTTATCGGGCAGGTCCATACCACATCGGTTCGACTTCAATCAAGCTGGGGCGCCGACCCGGAAGCCGACCTGAGCACACTCAACCACATCGCACCCTGGTACGTAGATACCCTCAACCGTATCCTTGACGCAACGCCTTCACGTGTCTTGATTCTCGAAGGCGAAGGCCTTCCCGGACGCGCCCAGCGGCAATGTCAGGGACTCTACGACTATGGCGGCACGTGGGGTACGGTACAGGTCAATCTGGGCTGCGTCGTCGACCTGGAGACGACCGTCGAAGTAAACGGGGAGGACGGCGACCTGATTGTTGATTTGTTCTCCGGCGAACTGCGCCAGCGCACTCGCAGCCAGTCCGACTGGTCCGTCGAAACGATAGCAGAGTCCGAACCGCGCGCCGGCTGGCCCGGTATGAACGAATGCGTCGCCACTTTCCTCGACGCCGTCGCCGGTAAGCCCTTGGCGAAAACAACCTCCACTGCCAGCCCCGTCGATACCCTCAGAGAATCGCTTGGGACCGCGCCGCTGCCCGCAGACGCAAAATCCGTCGCTCAACTCCACCTGATCGGGCTGGCAGCCGAGGCGTCAAAAGACTGCAGCGGCTGGGCGGAGATCGAGGACGTCGACTCCACGTAAACGGTAGGTGCCCCGCAGTTTCCTATCACTCACGCAGACTGATGGACCGGGAACACATCAGACGCGATCCTCTCCATCTGATCCTGAATGCCGTCGGCCGTCGGCGTCGTGTTGAAGTCGAACAGCATATGCTCGACTCCCGCTTCGGCATAGCGCCCAATCAAGTCATTGATTTCAGACGTCGACCCTCGGATCAACGAAACCTCTGGGTCCGCCTGATCACCCAACTCAGCGCGGGCATGGAAAACGACCGTGCGCGGCTCTTCGTTGGCCCAGGCGCGCATCTTGGCGACACCCGCAGCGACCTCTTCCGGCGAGATCTGTATCGGATGCCAGCCGATCGCCTTCGTCGCCGCCCGCCGGATAGCCGCATCGCTCAACCCTCCTATCGTGAACGGCGGCCCGCCGGCCTGCGCCGGTTTCGGCTCGAACGCGCTCTCCTCGAAACTGATCCACTCACCCTGGAATGAAGGCTCGTCCTCGCTCCACAGGATCCGCATCACGTCCATCCACTCATCCATCATCCTGCCGCGCTTGCTGAAGTCAGTGCGCAAATAGCGGTACTCGTCATCCATCCATCCCACGCCAAGACCCAGGATCAGGCGCCCGTCCGAGTACTGGTCTACAGCCGCCGCCTGCTTGGCCGCCAGGATCGGGTCACGCTGCGGCAGTACCAGTACAGTCGTGCCCAGAGTGATCTTTTCGGTGATGGCCGCCACGTAGCCCAACGTGACAAAGGTCTCGATCATACAGAAATCGCTGAACCGCTGATGCACTAGCACATGATCTGCCGCCCACAGCGAATCGTAGCCGGCCTGCTCTGCCGCCCGTGCCACCTGATGGACCGACTGCGGCGACTTCGCCGGCCCGTGGCTGGGAAGAAAGACACCAAATTTCATCGCTGACCTCCTCTTTATTCTCTGGTTTTCTTCAATCGTATGGAAAGTGTGGTTCGATATCTGTAACGGCTTTGTGTGTCGCCCCAGTGCTTTCAGACTAAGAGTTGCCGGGAACAGGGATCCCTCGAATGACCATCTCGTGTTCCGGCTTCAACAAGAAGACGTGGGCGTCTCCGGTTCGCCTCGCTTCAGCCAGGAGATAGTCGAAGCAAGCAGCGCGCACCTCGTCGCAAGCCGGATCGTAGAAGCGGTTTTCCAACTCGTGGGGGTCGTTCTCCAAATCGTACAGTTCGCACAGATCAGTCAGATTCCATACCAACTTCCAGCGCCCGTCGGTCACCATGCGCGAGGAGTAGTGTCCCCACGGGTCACCGTGATACTGCGCGTAATGCATCGTGCGCGGCCAGTCCCCCTCGCCCGCGATCAGTGGCAGCAGAGACTGTCCGTGAAGGCTCCGCCCCGCCAAACTGTCCTGTTCAGTACCCTTCATCAGGTGCAGGCACGTGGCCGTCACGTCCATCAGATGCACAAAAGAGCTGTTGCGAGACGCGTCGGCGGCCCCAGGCCTCTTGAGAAGCATGGGTATGCGGTAAATTTCGTCATACATATAGGCGCCCTTATTCATCAGCCCGTGTGACCCGGCCATGTCTCCATGGTCCGCAGTGAAAATAATGGCGGTTTCTTCGTAAAGACCAAGCTCCTTGAGAGTTGCTACGACCTCGCCCACCATTTCGTCGATCAGCTCAATGTACGAGAAGCAGCAAGCCAGCAGCTCCTTCAGCTCCCGGTCCTGTTCCTCAGCAGAAAGACCGCCGGCATTTGCCTCGTTCAACAGGCGGATCTTTCTCTGGTTGATCGGTTTTCCCTCATACGTGTCATACCGATTGGGCCACATCTCGATGTCATCCGGGTCGTAGCGAATGCCCCACTTCTCCGGAACCATCCAGGGAAAGTGCGGACCCGGGAAGGAGCAGGTAGCAAAGAAGGGCCTCGTCGAGTCGCGTGAACGTAGAAACGCCTGCGTGTAGCGAGCCGCGACCACATCGGGAAACCCCTCCATCCCCACGTCCAGTGTCCCCGCGGTGCCGCGCCCCACGCTTTGAACAAGCGGGGCGATTCTCGTGTTCGGGTGCCAGTGCGAGCTGTCCAGAAAGGCGTGGCCGCCTTCGTGTGGCTCGTCGTGCGTATGGTGGAACCGAGAGTCGAACAGGTCCTGCGCCGGACCGATATGCCATTTGCCAAACCAGGCCGACTCATACTCGCCCTCATCGTCGATCCAGTCCTGCAGCATCGTCATGTCCGGCCGCAGGTGTTCGCAGTAAGAATAATACTGGGTCGAGTTGTTGAACATGTGGTGGCCGTGGGGGTAGAGGCCGGTGAGCAGGCTGGCGCGGGCCGGCGAGCACAGAGCCAGAGGCGTATAGGCCCTTTCGAAGAGGCAGGAGTCGTTGGCCAGGGCGGTGATGTTGGGAGTCCGCACCAGAGTCTCCTGGTAACAGGTCAACATATCGATGCGCAGCTGGTCGCAGAGGAAGATCAGGACGTTGGGTTTTCTCGCGTTGACCATACAAATTGCCTTTCAAGTATTCTGCGTCGACTGAGCACAGGCGGCAACGAACGAAGCCGTGGCGACCGCACAGGATTAAGCCCGCTCTCAGACTCGGAGCCCCGCCGTCCCCTGCGCTTCAACTTCGACCTGCGGCTTCAGCAACCGCAGCTGGCCGTCGCCCGTACGCTGCGCCTCAGCTGTCAGACATTCGAAATAGGTGGCACGCACCGCTTCCAAGCCAGGATCGTAGAAGCGGTTGTGTAACTCATGGGGGTCATTTTCCAAATCATATAGCTCGCACAGATCCGTCAGATTCCACACCAGTTTCCAGCGGCCGTCCGTCACCATCCGCGCCGAATAGTGACCGTACCAGTCGCCGTGATATTCTGCGTAATGCATCTTGCGCGGCCACTCCGCCTCCCCCGCGGCCAGCGGCAGCAGAGACTGCCCGTGAAGACGCCGCCCCGACAAACTTTCCTGCTCCGTGCCTGTCATCAGGTGCAGACATGTGGCCGTCACGTCCATAAGGTGAACAAAAGAACTGTTGCGTGATGCGCCGCCCGGACCGGGCCTCTTGAGAATCAAAGGAATCCGATAGATTTCGTCATACATATACGCGCCCTTGTTCATCAGCCCGTGCGACCCGGCCATGTCGCCATGGTCTGCAGTGAAAATAATGGCGGTATCTTCATAGAGGCCGAGCTCCATGAGTGTCGACACGACCTCGCCCACCATTTCGTCGATCAACTCTATGTAAGAGAAGCAGCAGGCCAGCATCGCCTTAAGCTCCTGGTCCTGCTCCTCAGCAGAAAGACCACCGGCATTTGCCTCGTTCAGTAGGCGGATTTTCCTCTGATTGATCGGTTTCCCCTTAAACCTGTCATGGCGATTCGGCCACATTTCGATATCAGCCGCGTCATAGCGAATGCCCCATTCCTCCGGAACCATCCAGGGAAAGTGCGGACCCGGGAAGGAACAGATAGCGAAAAAAGGCCTCGTCGTGTCGCGTGAGCGCAGGAACGCCTGCGTGTAGCGGGCCGCGGCCACATCGGGAAACCCTTCCATCCCCACGTCCAGCGTGCCGGCGGCGCCTCGCCCCACACTCTGAACCAGGGGGGCGATCTGCCTTTTGTTGTTCCAGTTTGTGGTATCCAGAAAGACGGGCCCGCCTTCGTATGGCTCGTCGTGCGTGTGGTGGAATCGGGAGCCGAACAGGTCCTGCGCCGGGCCAATATGCCATTTGCCAAACCAGGCCGACTCATAGTCGCTCTCGTCATCGACCCAGTCCTGAAGCATAGTTATGTCCGGCCGCAGGTGTTGGCAGTAGGAATAACGCGGGGTCGAGTTATTGAACATGTGGTGGCCGTGGGGGTAAAGGCCGGTCAGCAGGCTGGCGCGGGCGGGCGAGCAGATCGCGCAGGGCGTATACGCCCGTTCGAACAGACAGGAATCCCCGGCCAGTTCCGTGATGTTCGGCGTTCGCGCCAGCGTCTCCCGGTAACAGGTCAACAGATCGAGCCGCAACTGGTCACAAAGGATGATCAGGACGTTGGGTTTGCTCGCGTCGGCCATACAAACTGCCTGTTCCGTATGCATCGTCGAACGAGCGCAGGCTTGCACTCTTAAAGCTCTTAAAGCAGTGACGGCTGTGCTGAAATCTGCCTTTCGTTAGAATCAGAGGCCGGCCGTTCCCTGTGCCGCAATCTCGACCTGCGGCAGCAGCAGTCGCAACTGCGCGTCGTCCGTGCGTCGCGCCTCTGCCATCAGATAGTCGAAGCAACTGGCGCGCACATCTTCATATTCAGGATCGTAAAAGCAATTGCGTAGCTCGTGGGGATCGGTTTCCAGATCATACAGTTCGCACAGATCCGACAGATTCCAGACCAGCTTCCAGCGACCGTCGGTCACCATCCGCGCCGAATAGTGACCGTACCAATCGCCGTGATACTCGGCGTAGTGCATAGACCGCCCCCAGTCGTCGTTTCCCTGCACGAGGGGAAGCAGTGACTCGCCGTGCAAGCTCTGCCCCATCATGCAATTCTGTTTATCATCCGTCATCAAGTGCAGACATGTCGCAGTTACATCCATTAAATGCACAAACGCGGCGCTGCGACTGGGTTGGGGCGTCCCCGGGTCTTTCACCAGCAGGGGAATGCGGTAGATCTCGTCATACATGTACGCGCCCTTGCTCATTAGGCCATGGGAACCGGCCATATCGCCATGATCCGCCGTGAAGACGATGGCCGTCTCCTCATACAGGTCCAGTTCCTTGAGCGTTGCCACCACTTCTCCAACCATCTGGTCGATCAGCTCAAGATAGGAGAAGCAACAGGCCAGCAACTCCTGCAGCTCCCGGTCCTTCATCTCCTGAGTATGCGGGGAGTCCCCGTCAGGCAACGGGCGCGCGGCGGACTGCAAGAGATCCTTCCCGCGAACGTCCTGCATCAGGCGCAGCTTTCTCTGGTTGATCGGTTTTCCTTCAAAATTGTCAAAGCGATTGGGCCACAATTCGATGTCGGCCGGGTCGTAGCGAATGCCCCATTCGTCTGGGACCATCCAGGGGCTGTGCGGCCCGGGGAAGGAGCAGGTCAGGAAAAATGGCCTCGTCCCGTCGCGGCTGTGCAGGAAATCCTGGGAATAGCGGGCCGCAACAACATCGGGGAATCCCTCCATCCCGACATCCAGCGTACCTGCAGTACCCTGCCCGACGCTTTCCACCAGGGGCGCGATGCGCGTGTTGGGATGCCAGTGGGAACTGGTCAGGAATTCGGGGCCGCCTTCGTAAGGCTTCTGAGTATGATGGAAGCGAGAATCAAACAGGTCCTGGGCCGGGCCGACGTGCCACTTCCCAAACCAGGCCGACTCGTAGTTGCTCTCCTCGTCGGTCCAGTCCTGTATCATCGCCACGCCGGGCCGCATCTGCTCGCAGTAGGAATACCCAGGGGTCGAATTGTTGAACATATGGTGGCCGTGGGGGTAGAGGCCGGTGAGCAGGCTGGCGCGTGCAGGCGAGCAGATCGCGCAGGGCGTATAAGCCCGCTCGAAAACGCAGGAATCCTGCGCCAGGGCGGAAATGTTCGGTGTCCGCACAAGCGTCTCCCCATAGCAAGACAACAGATCCATGCGCAGCTGGTCGCAGAGAAAGATCAGGACATTGGGTTTACTCTCGTTCGCCATGTACTTGCCTTTCTCGTTCAGAGAGTCTAGCGTGCACCAGTAGACTCTGTTGGAGGAACGTTTCTCGAAACTGTCGACTTTCCAGTATTCCTTAGCCGTCTAACGATCCCACGGAAAGACGCAGGTGGGCCGGTTGGCATACCGCGTCATCCGTATCTGCAGTTTGCTGCCACAACCTGGCCCTAGCCGCACGGTGAAGTTGTCGCTGTCAATCGCAGTCGATACTCCGTTGTGGTTTACACTCACGAACTGATGCTCGCCGTAGGCTCCCCCCTGGACGACGACCGTGCGCGACTTGAGCTGGTCGGTATTGACCAACGTCAAAGTCATCTCATCGTCACTCATGTTTTCGACCAGCGCACCAACATCCTCCGGCATGCCCGCCCTCTGCCGCGTCGGACTGAAGTAGCGCACACGACTGTGGAGAGGAAAGCCCAACCGCTCTGTAGGCAGGCCGCCCAGCATGAGCTCGGTCAGCCGGCTCACCATCGCGGGATTGAAGCCGTTCATGTCGTCTGACATGCGTGTATCCGGCGAACTGCTGTCGGCGCGCACCTTGCCGATTCTCTCTCGCACCTCTTTGAGATCCTCCAACAGCGCGTTGACCGGGTAGTCCGGGTTGTCTCCTTCCAGAAAACGTACCCACTCGTCTTCCTGAACGCGCCCCAGGTCCGCCCGGTCCATCGACCAGTAATACACTTCCAGCGCTCCCGTGTCGAATGGCTCCGGCGTGTAGTCATACCAGCCTTCGTCCCCGTACATGTGAGGGTAAAGTGTCTGTCCGCCGCTCGTCTTGCTGTTTGCGTTGACGTTTTCGATGACGCCGCGCCACGTGTCCACATAACTCTGGTCGCCGGTCATCAGCAACCCGTTGCCAAAGCCGTAGTGAACGCGGTTCCGGAAAAACGGCCGGTGCGCCAGTTCCCCCGTCTGCGGCACTGTCACCGTAAATCCCCAGCCGTAAACGCCACCGTACCACTTGCCGTCACAGGCGCCCCCAATGGTGCCGTCCAGCCCGATGTTGGTCGGTGTGATACCTCCATTCTCCTTCGTCCGTTCGCACCAGGCATCAATGTAATCTACAAGCCACGCCTTGTACTTGGCGTCCCCGGTCTGCATGTAGGCGTTGAAGGCCAGTGTCGTCGCCGACAGATTGAGCGGGTGGTCGCCGACCACGTCGTTATACTCCTCAAAGTGGGCCACCATTTCGGCATAGTTTCTCTCGCCGTGCCCCGGCTTGAAGCGCCCCTCGATCTCCAGCGAATCGCCCGCCCAGTCGAGGCCGGTTGACTTGCGCATCAGCGGGCCGCGGCTGCCGTTGAACATGCTGCGAATGACCTTGTGCTCGGGGTCATAATTGTGGGCCTGCGGATCGGTGCCCATATAGAAACCAGCGAAGCGTTCCATTCGCTGCCGCGCCAGGTGGTTATACGGGTCCGACAGCGGCTGTAGGAAGAAAACCGAGAAGCCCTCGCCGTTATGCATCCAGTCGAACATGACCGGAAACTCTTTGTAATACATCCCGTCGCGGGCAAACGGCACCTCCACCGTCTTGGCCTCGGTGTACTGGCGCAGATGACCCTCCCAGCCCTTCTTATACAGCTCCATTACGACATCGGGCGCACCCAAGGCGTGCAGCATTGTCCATCCCGCCAGATTTTCAGCGGCGTCATCCGGCCCGTCATCGCCGCCCCATCGGGGAACGCAGAGCAGATAGCCTCGCTCATCAAAATAACGAGCATAGAACTCCTCGACGGCCTCAGTCTGGCTGCGGATCAGTTCCCACTCCAGCAGCGCCCAATAGGGAGGGGGCGTCGGCGTTTCGATCGAAATAATCGGCGTACGGTTGCTTGTCTCTGACATGGCTGGTTCAATCTTCCTCTCTAACTGTTTAAACCTGAGGTGCAAGGTGGCCCAATGCGGAAAGTAACTGCTCGACTTCTTCAGCCGTATTGAATGCGGCAACGCCAATGCGCACGCCGCAGATCTCTGGACGGTACTTTACGACAATCTGATATTCGGCCAACAACCGTCCGACAAGCTCCAGGCAGCGGCCAGGTGTACCATCCTGTAGTTGAACCGTAGTCACGCTCGATGAGTGTTCCCATAGTTCCGGACTGGCTACGCGGATTCCCGGTACACAGTGCAGGCCGGCTCGCAACCGCTCAGTCAACGAACGGCATTGCTCTTCAATCTTCTCCAGGCCTATACCCTGCGCCGTCTCCACACATGCGCCCGCGCCTATCCGCAAAGCGTAGTTTTGCGTCCCCAACTCACTAAGGGCCCCCGCTGCCATTTGACTACCGTCGGGTCGGCCCCCGGCGCCCGTCGGCAGGGGGAGTTGAAAAGGATTGTAGTCCCTCTTGCCTTCGTCGGAAACCACCAGAAATCCGATGCCTGGCGGCCCCATCAGCCACTTGTGCACAGAGCCGCTGAAAAACTCGGCGCCTATCTCCTTCGCATCGACCCCAAACATGCCGACCGACTGTGCCCCGTCCACCAGTGTCTTGACCCCCCGCGACCGCGCGAGGCGCGTCGCTTCAACTACCGGCAACCGGCGTCCGTCAATGTTGGAGACATGGCTGATTACCAGCAACCGGTGCGCAGGCGTCAGCATCTTGTCCAGCCGGTTCAAAAAGTACCCGGGCCCCCGGTAAGTTCCCTCATGCGGCTCTGCCGTGGGAATAACCGTCACTTCCACGCCCCGGCCCTGCGCCAGTCCTCGTGCTGCCCGGTGCGTGCTGAGATGTTCGACGTCCGTCACCGCCAGCTTGTCGCCCGCCTGCCAGTCCACGCTCATAATAGCCAGCCGGGTAGCCGTCGTCGTATTGTAGACCCACGCTACGTCAGCCGCCGCGACCCCCAACAGTTCCGCCGCGCTCTGACGCGCCTTCTCCGCCCGTTCGTAAAAGCGTTCGCCCGCCTCCTTCCCGCGAATCGCGATGATCTCCTCGTTCTCCACTCGCAGCGCATCCGCCATGCTGCGCTGGACCGACCGCAGCACTGGCCCAAACGTACAGCTGTTCAGATATATGTATTGGCTGGCTAGAGGGATATCCGCGCGCAGCTGGCTGAAGGGGCAGTCACCGGACCTGCCTTGTTCGCTGTCCATTGAAATACCCGTGTGAATGTGGAAGGGGGCTGCTTTTGCTGCCGGGTGACATTCCGCGTCGCCGCGTCTCGTCCGTCTGGCAATAGCCTACTTGGTCGGATCCAAAGCATCCTGAAGCCCGTCTCCCATCAGCGTGAAAGCGTACATCGCCAGCGCGATCATCAAGCCCGGGAAGAAGGCCAGATACCAGTGCGACTGGATCGCGCTGAGATAGTCATTGAGCATACGCCCCCAGCTGGGCAGCGGCGGGTTTATGCCAATCCCCAGAAAACTCAGGCCGGACTCGCCCAGTATCGCGCCGGGGATGCCCAACGTCACGCTGACGATAATCGGAGACAAGGTGTTCGGCAACAGATGGCGGATGATGATGCGGTAATTGGGTACGCCAATACAGGTCGCAGCCAGCACATAGTCCTGTTCGCGCAACGAGAGGAACTGGCCGCGAACCAGGCGCGCAATACCCATCCAGCCGGTGACCGCGAAGACAAAGAGAACGTTCCGAAAGCCCGGCCCCAGTACGCTGATGATCAAAATGCCCAGCAACAGATTGGGAACGGAGTTGATGATTTCAATGATACGAATGAGAATAAAGTCGACGGCGCCGCCGTACCAGGCCGCGGCTGCCCCATAAGGGAGGCCGATGGCAAGAGCGATGATATTGCTGATAAAGCCAATCGCCAGCGAAATACGCGCGCCGTAGATGACACGCGTCAGTATGTCGCGACCGAAGGGGTCTGTGCCCATCGGATGTTCAAGCGAAGGAAAGAGCCACGTCTTGTCGTACTGCTGGTTGTCATAACCCTCCGGCGCCAGCACGTTTGCGAACAGGGCCAGGAAGATCAGAAGCACAACGAAAGACACGGAAATCATAGCCAGCAGATTGCGTGAAAACCGTCTGGCCGCGTCCCCCCACAGGTTTCGAGGCTTTGAGTTCAGGTCGAGGGCTAGAGCGGCGGCTTGCGCGGCGGCGCTGGGCCGGTCACCATTCTGCTTCGCCGGTGAGGTGGAAATGGTAAATCTCCTTGGCGCCTGTTCCGACCTCAGGCGCGTTTTACATGGTGCCGCCGACACGTATGCGCGGGTCGACCACGCCGTAGAGCAGGTCGGTGACGAGGTAGGCAATGGCAATGGCAAAGGTCCACAGCAGAATCAACGCCATGATCACCGGGTAATCCCGGTTATAGAGGGCCAGAGTAATTTGACCGCCAATGCCCGGTATGCGGAATATCGCTTCAATGAAGAATGACCCTAAGAGCAGGTTTACTACCATCGGCCCCAACAGTGTGACGAGCGGCAGTGACGCCGAACGGAAGGCGTGCCGCATCACGACCGCGCTCTCTCGCAGCCCTTTCGCCCGCGCCGTACGCACATACTCCGCCTGCATCGCGTCCACCATGCTGGCACGCGTAAAGCGGGCCATGCCGCCGATCTGGCCTAGGGCATAGACAAAGGTGGGCAGGATCCACTGCTTGGGTTCCCCCCATCCACCGGACGGCAGCCACTTCAATATCACCGCGAAAATGATGATGCTCATGATGGCGATAACGAAGACCGGGGTGACAAAGGTTGTAATCACGACAACGTTGGTCAGATAGTCCAACCATGTATTCGGACGCAGCGCGGCCAGGATTCCCAACCCGATGCCGATCGGTATGCCAATCGCCATTGCCGACAATCCCAGTTGCGCAGTTGCGGGCCAGGAGCGGCTGATGAAATCCGTGACCGGCTCCCCATAGCGGAAGGAGATGCCGAAGTCGCCGCGCAGCGCTGCCCACATGTAGCGGAAATATTGCACATAGAGCGGTTTGTCGAGGCCGTACTTGGCCATCAGCTTTTCGCGGATATGTTCAGGAATCTCTCGGAACTCGGATGTCGTCGGCATGGCGTCGAACGGGCCGCCCGGAATGGTATGGATCATGAGAAAGATCATGATCGATACAATAAACAGGACGCCAATGATGCCGGCGAAGCGTCCCAGAACATAGCGCGTCATCCGTGCTTTCGTCCTTGTGGAAGATTGGGCGAAATGAAATGAAAAGAGGAGAGGTGAGAGGACCTGTTCCTCCCTCCTCTCCTCGTTACAGCATCAATCAATTGTCCGTAATGTAGGCGCTGTCCAGGAGCATCATGTTATAGACGCCAAGTGTGCCGTCATCTGTCAGCGTCAGCCCTGAGACATAGTCCTTATACAGCACAGCCTGTACCGGGTTCATTACGAATACGCCGATCGCGTCACGCGCCAGGATCTTGAGGGCCTCGTGATAGAGGTCGCAGCGCTCGGTCGACATCGCCATCGGGCGGGCCGTATCGATCAGGTTGCGGTACTCCTCGTCGGTCCAGCCGGTGAAGTAGGAGGCAGCGGGATCGTCCCACCAGTCCACGAAGTTGCTCGGATCGATGAAGTCTGCGCCCCAGCGATTGAGCGCGACTTTCAGCTCGCCGTTGCGCATCTGGTCGACATAGAATGCGCGCTCAACGTTCTGCGGCGTGAGTTTTACACCCAGGTTGTCGGCCAACATACGTTGGATTGCCTCGGCTTCGCGGATGAACTCACCCTCCTTGGTGAAGATCGTCAGCTCGGGGAAGCCCTCGCCGCCGGGGTAGCCGGCCTGCGCCATCAGATCCGCAGCCAGTTCGGGATCGTAGTTCTGGTACGCGATCAACTCGGGGTCGTCGTTGCGCTCGCACGGGAAGTCCTTGGGCAGGAAGCCGTGCGCGGGAATGCAGGTTCCCCGCATGACGTTGTCGCACAGGGCCGTGCGGTCAACCGCGTGCGCGAACGCCTTACGCACTAGCATGTTGTCGAAAGGCGGTGTGCGCTGGTTCATGTAGATGTAGACGCCGCGGTTCATCACACTGATATAGGCCTCTTGGCTCAGCTGCGGATCCGCAAGCACCTGCACCAGGTCGTCGCCGGTCACGCCAACCCCGCCGTCGATATCGCCGGCCTGATACATCTGCAGAAGCGGCGCGCCGACCTCAGGAATGATCACCTGAACCCGTTGTTCAAATGTCGCCGGGTAGCGTCCCGTGTAGTAGGGATTGGGCGTGAAGATAACGTTCTTGCCCCGGTTCCACTCAGCGATGCGGTAGGGGCCGTTGCTCGGCGCTGTTGCCGGATCGTTGGCCCAATCGTCACCGTGCTCCTCCACCATGTGGCGGGGAACCGGAGCCGCGTGCCAGTTGATCTTGAACATGTAGTAGGGAATCGGCACCTTGGTGGTTAGCGAGAAGGTATATTCGTCGATCAGTTCGACGCCCAGCTCTTCTACGTCAACCTCTCCCTTGTTGTACGCCTCACCGTTCTCGAGGTCAAACAGGAACCAGGCGTAGACGTTGGCCATCTCCGGGTTAAGGTACCGGCGGAAGCTGTACACCCAATCCTCGGCCGTAACCGGCGTGCCGTCGCTCCACATGGCGTCCTGCCGCAGATGGAAGGTCCACGTACGGCCATCCTCTGAAAGCTCCCAACTGTCGGCCGCGGCCGGGTGCCAATCGCCTTCCGGACCCATCTTGGCCAGCTGCTCGATAGTCGCCTCATAGGCAAAGCCTTCGTACTCATTGCGCATCGTGTCGAAATGCTTGCCTTCAATACCGGCAGAGCGGAACACCTGCTGGTCCAGAGGCGCAGCGTCGTCAGGCAGGGCAACCCCGCCTGTGCTGACAACCTCCATCATTTCCTCTCCGGCCATCTCTGACGCCGGCGCCACGGGCGCACAACCGGCCGCGGTCACCATGATCAGGACTGCCAACAGCGCGATCAATGGGGCAAATCTGTTCATAACTGTAGGTCTCCTCAATGGGTAATGGGTTGGAGAATATTTGGTTGTTGTCAATGGGGTACTGCGAGAAATCGCAGCAAGTATAACGCCTGCGTCTAATCCGGTCAAAAATCTGGGACCCTCGCGCAGGGTATCATCTGCCAGGCGTACACCAACCTCATGAAACGCTCGCATTCGAAAGGCGAGAGTCGCTCCTTGGATTGGGGCGGCCAGGTCAATTCATGGCCCGCAGACCACCTACCAGCCGTTCTAGATCATCTCCGTTGTTGAAGACGTGCGTAGACACGCGAATCATGCTGCCGTCCAACTCCAGCGGCGCCACCAATACTTTTCTTTCCTTCAAATGTTCCTGGATCTCCGCAGACGTATAGTTGCCGAGACTGAAAGTGACAATGCCCGACGATTTCCCGTATGGCATCGGTGTATGCAAAGTCAATCCCGGAACCTCCTGCAGGGCCGCCTTGAGCCGGTCTGTGAAATCGGCTATGTTAGCGAACACCTTCTCCCAACCGATCTCTGCCCAACAGTCGAGCGCCTTGCCAAATCCGATCTGGTCGGCCAGGTTCCGCGTTCCGAACTCGAAACGCTTTGCCTCGTCCAGCAGCGTAAGACCGCCCACCAGGTCAAAGTCCTTCTGCGAATGAGACCCAATCCAGCTCGGCTGGATCCACGGAATCATGTCCTGCCGCACAAAGAAGCCGCCTGTACCCTGTGGCGCCATGATGTACTTGTGCCCGCTGAAAGCATAGAAGTCGCAATCCAGCTCGCGCATATCAACCGGAACCGCGCCATAAGCCTGGGCCCCGTCCAGTAAGACCGGGACGCCGCGCTCATGCGCAATGTCAACCAGCGCCCGCGCCGGCAGACGCTGCCCCGTTCGGCGGCAAACATGACTGATCGAAACGACCCGCGTACGCGCATCCAGCAGCCGCTCAAACTGCTCCAGCATCTGCTCCTCGTCGTGCACGACCTCCAGAAAACGCAGCTCAATGCCATACCGGTGCACATGGCTGTACCACGTAATACGGTTGCCCGGATGCTCCTTGTCGCTCAGGATGACGTTGTCGCCCGCCTCCCAGTTGATCCCATTGGCCACAATGTTGATGCCGATCGTCGTGTTTTCACCCAGCACAATCTCGTCGGCATCGGCATTCATCGACCGCGCCACTTTCTCCCGAGTCGCCTCGAATCCCTCCAGCATCTTCTCGTGGATCCCAGGCGCGGCCCCGCCGGCGTTCTGGAACTGCGCCCAGCGGTTCGTCTCCTCGATCACCGGCTCCATCTTCGGCGAAAATCCGCTGCTCTGAAAATACGCGTACTCCTGCGTTATGGGAGTAAGCCGGCGAACGTCGGACAGTTGCATTTCTATTTCCTCTATAGCTTCCGCAAAACGATTGTGCTCTCGGCGAAATGATTCTCCGGGCCCTGCAAGTAAAGTAGCAGTCGGCCATCCTCCGACTCCAGTGGCTGCCTCTCCACCCCGTCCACTTCGACGTGGACGCGGTCGCCCGGCGCATACCCTTGCACCACCAGCCCCTGATAGCGGATCACGTACGCGCGGATTGTGAGCTCGCCCGACCCGGGTGCGAAGCTCACGTCGACAAAACGCATACTCTTGCTGTTGGCCTGGGCTACAAAAGGATGTTGGAGGCCGCCGCTTTCCAAGCGGATCGTACAGGATGCCCCCGGCGCCATCCGCGGTAAGGTAAAGAACCGGTTCCTGACAATGTGCGCCAGGTAGCGGATTTCACCATCCGAGCCATCGTCACCCTCAAGTCGCAGCGAAGAGTACTCCACCTCCTGCGCAAACTCGACTTCATCGGCAACCGCGCCCGCACCCAGCGCGTCCGGCCCCTCTTGCTCAGGCGCCCCCAACGGGACCGACGTTTCGACCATCAGCTCTTCGATCGTGCGTCCGGTCGGATTGTGCGCCTGTATGGATCTTCCACCATCCTTCACGCGGAACTCGATATCCTCGTAGTCCTGAGCTCGCTGGTAGATCGCTCTCTGGGTCGCCTGCCAAAAATTGAGACGCTCGGCCTGCCTGATGCCATAACACATCCAGTCAAAGGTGCCGCGGCCGTTGTTGTAGCTGGGATCAACTGTGAACAGGGGGTGATATTGCAACTGGTAGACGCCGTCCTTCAAAGCGGTATCGGGGTCCTGGTCCTTGCTGTTCGGCCGGTTGTAGACCGCGTCGATCACGTCTGGAGGTGGGTCGTACTCATGGGTCATGTCCCAGCCGCGCAGCTGCCGGCACTCTTCAGTTGTACTGACCACGCCATGGAAGGGAAACCAGAATCCGGGGCTGGCGATAGTCGGCGAGGTCAGGGTCTGGTAGGTGACCACCATGTCACCCTTCTCCGGATCGGGCGTCCTGTCTCCATACTCGGCCATCAAGTGAAAGTGGAAGGTGCCCAGCCCCAGGAAGTGCGGCACGTTCTGGTAGAGATAGTCCATGGCGTCGATCATTTCAGGATAGACACTGTAACCGCCGTGGCGCCCCCCGGTGTAGAGCCGAACTCCCAGATTTTTCTCGGACTCGGTCACGTGCCGGGCGAGATTAGCCCCCATCATCCACTTCGGCGGACTCTCCTGGATAGCATCGTTGTGCAGGCCGATCTCGATGAACGGGAACTTGGAAATCTCTCGTACCCACTCCTGGTCCATCTCCGTTGTGGTCGCCTCGGGTGAAATGTTCGCATCCAGCAATGTATGCGTGGCTGGAATCAGATGCTCTCCCTGGTAACGGAGCATCGTCATGTCCACCGATTTGTCAGGATCGTGGCGGATATTCATGACGCCGTCGTAGCTTCCAAAAGTCCGCAGCCGCGTATCCCAAGGGCCTTTCAGCCCGCAACCCCACAGTACGCCGCGTAGCTGGTATAGCAACGTCTCGGCCCAGTTGAACGGGTTGAACCAGCGCCGCACCTCCTCGGCATTCAGGTGTGCCTGCCAAACGCCCCCCATGTACTCGAAGAGTGCGTTGGCAGTGAAGAGGCTCTTATCCGTCTGAACAATACCGGCGCCAATTCGTTGACTTGTGGCGGTGTCCGGTCCTGTCAAGTCCCCACTGATCTCCATCAGATCGGCAAAGACCGTGGCGCCAGCCTCCGGTTCGGCAATGCAGGTAGTAAATCCCTTGTAGCCTGAAATGTACCACTCTTCCCACTTGGTGCGGTCGGCGAAGGGGCTGTCGTTCGCCCACTGCCAGGCTGTATAGCCTTCCGTCTGCCCCAGTTCCAGGCTTTTCAGGCCGAGCAATTCAGGCGGCAGATTAGTGGGCCCTGATACGCACAGAAACGAGTCGTCCCTCTCCAGCCACAAACCGATTGCCTCGGTCGCCGCTGACGTCAGGCTGTGGGCACTGGGCAAAAAGAGGAGCGAGACCTCTGCCAGGTGGTCGGCCAGCCCTTCATCCCCGATAAAACTGTGTTTGAGGTTGAAGCGGTTGAGGCAGGCAGAAACCGTGCTCGGCGCCAGATAGGCATACTGCCCTTTGAGCCAATTCTTCTCTTGCCCCCAGGCGTCTTCAAAAGTGTAAACGGCTCCTGCGCGTTGCGCCTCTTCGGCGTTGGCGCGCCGCGTGCGCTCACTCCACAGAATCCCGATGTTGGAAAAGAGTTCGGGTCGTTCGGAAGACACTGATGGGAGCTCCTGTCATGGACTCGACGCCCTTGAGCGTCTGATCGGCGGACGAAATGACTGTATGGTGAGGAGATAAAAGAGTTTCAGTTCTGCAATGTCATCTTGGGATCAAGCGCGTCGCGCAGCCCGTCACCAAGAAAGTTAATGCACAACAAGGTCACGAAGAGAAACAGTCCGGGAATCAGAGCCAGCCACGGCGCGGTCTCCATGAACTGTTGCGCGCCAATCAGCATCTGCCCCCAGGTCGGTGTCGGCGGCTGCACGCCCAATCCAAGATAACTGAGACTCGACTCGGCGATAATGGCAAAGCCTAACGTCAGCGTCGCATTGACGATGACGGGAGCCAGGGTACTGGGCAGGATATGGCGGAAGACAATGCGCCCGTTGCGGGCCCCCGTCATGCGTGCCGCCTCCACAAAGTCGCGCTGCTTAATTGAAAGGATCGTGCCGCGCACGATGCGCGCCAGCCCCATCCAACTAAACACCGAGAGGATCAGGATGATGCTCCACACTGATCCGCCCCCGTAACGGGAAAGTATGAGCAGCAGAGGTAAGCTGGGAATCGACAGCATAATATCGGTAAAGCGCATAAGGACGCTGTCGAGATGGCCGCCGAAATACCCGGATGTTGAGCCAATCACGACACCGATCAGCAGGCTGACCAGCGCAACACTGAATCCCACAAACAGTGAAACGCGACCGCCTACCATGATGCGTAAGGCGATATCCCTTCCCAATTCATCGGTTCCGAAGTAATGCTCCGTAGACGGCGCAATAAGGCGCGACCGCAGATCCGTCTTGGAAACAGAGTAGGAGGAAAACAGCGGGCCCCCCGTCGAGTAAAGAATGATCAGCCCAAACACGATAAGCGCCACCAGCGCAACGCGGTGACGGCGCAGGCGCTGCCAGACATCCTGCCAGTAAGTACGGGTCTGCTGCTCTTGGATCAATTCGCTCGCCATGTCAGTCCCCGCTTCCGCAGAACCCTAATGGACCTTTCATTCCTGGGGGCTTGGGCGTCTTCGCTGAAACCAGGCCGTGATCGATCATGCGTAGACTACTCTTGGGTCGATGAAGGCGTAGAGAATGTCCGCCGCAAGGTTAAACAGAGCCACGAGAAAGGCGAATATCAGAAAGACCGCCATCGCGATATTGAAGTCATTATTTATGAGCGAATCGTAGATCAGCCGCCCCATGCCCGGCCACGAAAAGATCGTCTCGGTCAGCACCGCACCGCTGATGAGGCCGGGAATACTCAACGCAATCAGCGTCACCATGGGAATCAGTGCATTCTTTAGTGCGTGGCGGACGACCACTCTGCCCTCCGCCAGACCCTTGGCGCGTGCGGTTCGCACATAGTCCTCGTGGATCACCTCCAGCATCCCCGACCGCATATACCGCATCCAGCTCGCCATGCTGAACAGGCTGAGCACAATAACCGGCATGATGGAGTAGCGCAGGACGGTAAAGATACCTACATCCTGTTCCAACGAGTAATGGCCCCCTGGCGGCAACAGTTTCAGTTGAACGGACAGCAGCAGGATCAGGATCAAGCCAAACCAGAAGACCGGCATGGCGATTCCGAAGAAGGACAGGAATGAGAACAGGTAGTCCAGGAGCGAATACTGGCGCAGGGCGGTATAAACGCCGATGGGAATGGCAATCAGCAGGCTCAGCAAGAGGCTCGAACCTGTCAGCACCAACGTGTTAAGTAGCCGGTCCGGTATGATCGAGAGAACGGGTCGGTGATAGATCCGCGAGTAACCCAGATTACCCTGCACCACCTGCCAAAGCCACCTTCCGTACTGTTCATAGATCGGTCGGTCGTAGCCATACAGCTTCTTGATGTGTTCGACGTGCTCGGGTGATATGTCCGGGTTGCCGGCCAGAAGTAGGTCGAGAGGATCACCCGGAGCCAGCTTCAGCATCCAGAATACGGCCACTGTGATGATCAACACTGTGGGGATCATCTGGAGAAAGCGGCGCAGGATGTACTGGCTCATGGGCGGTAAACTGTGGCGGCATCGTTACCCGTCGGACGCATGAGGACACGGCCGCCGGCATAGTGCCAGGAGCAGAGCAGGCGGCGCCAAACCACCTGCCCTGCTCGCGAGATTCGATTTCTACTCCAGTTCCCAGGTCTCTACGTTCCAGCCAACCATGGCCTGGTCCGCAGGCTGGTAGCCTTCCAGTGCGGTGTTGACAGTCGCCACACGCACGTGCCAGTAGATCGGCAACACCGGTAGCTCTTCCGCCCAAATCGCCTGCTGTTCCTGCAACAGCGCGTAGCGCTTATCCTGGTCCAGTTCGGCGTCGATCATGTCGATCAACTCCTTATTGCGCTCATTCTCCGCCCAGGTGTTCCCTTCGGCGAAAAGCTGATCCAGCTGCGCGGCAGGTTGACCCGGATACCACCAACTGCGCGGTTCGACCCTGGCATTGAATACCCAGCGCCAGATCGCAATGCCCTCGAAATTGGGCGGATCAAAGAGTGTCTCGGAGAAAAGTAGGCGCGCCGAAACCGGTTTCACCTCGGTCGTGATGCCAATTTCCTGCCACTGCGCCTGAACAAGCGCTGAAACTTGCTCGCGCGTTCGGTCTCCTGAGATCGTAATGATGGGGATTTCCAGTAGATTGCCGTCGCTGTCGGCCAGTTGACCATCGGCGTTGGGCGTGTAACCGGCCTCTGCCAGTAGCCTGAGCGCCTCGTCGGGATCGTAGTTGTACTGGCGTACGTCCGGGTTGTAGGCGGGATGCGCCGAGTTGATCCACGAGTGGGCCGGCGGTTGCTGCCCTTTGAATAGAGCTTCGTTGATGCCCTCGCGGTCAATGGCGGTCAGGACGGCCTGGCGCACCAGCTTGTCACTCAAGGGCGGGCGGTTGACCTGAATCGTCGCGTGCTCCAGCCACAGTGCCGGTACAAAAGTGGGGTCGACCTCTGGGGCCGATTCCATGGCGTTCGCCTGCTCTAGCGAAAGCCAGCCGTCGGTCAAGTGGACCTGGCCGCTGGCGACGCTCACCGCCAGACTGTTCAGGTCGGGGATGATGCGGTAAAGGACCTCATCAATTGAAGGCTCTTCACCAACGTTGAAGTGCGGGTTGCGGACCAGGCGGATATGGCTGCCCGGCACCCACTCTTCCAGCATGTAAGGGCCGTTTACAACCGGCTTGATGGCAACCTGCTCGATGTTGCCGAAGTTTTCCCACACGTTGCCGCCCTTGGCCTTGGCCTCTTCCCACAGCGGCCGGTAGACATGCTCAGGAATCACGTGCGTGCGTACTTCCTGATCGGGGAACAGATTGATCCCCTTATAGTGGAGAATAGCCGTGTAGTCGTCAACGATCTCAATGCTTTCGACCGGGAAACTCTCCGAATAGTAGATGTAGTTGGGGTCAGAGGTGATCTCGAAAGCCATGGCAAGGTCGTGGACGGTGATCTCCTCGCCGTCAGACCATTTCAGCCCCTGCCTGAACTTGTAGGTCACCTGCATCTTGCCCGCTTCTTCGTCCACGACCCAGGTGCCGTCCGCCTGGCTGGGCAGCGACTCCAGGATCTCGGCGAAGGGCTGGTTGTCGCCGCCGAAAGCGATCGGCTTGCGCCACATGAAGGACATCACGTCCGAGCCCGTGCGCGTCGAGCCCCACATGACAAACACGTTTTCCGGCTCCTGCGACGTGCCTACGACCAGCACCTTGGGGCCCTCGTCTTCCATCATTTCGCCGGCAGGTGCTGCCGCGACACAGCCGACGATGAGCAGGCTGAAGATGAGGATGGCCATCCAAACTGAGTAACGCTTCATGGCATGTTCTCCTGTTGAAAGTGATGTGTTGGTTGGAAAGCTGCTGGATATGAAACGACGCGCTCCATAGCGAGGATCAGGTGGGGCGTTCGGTAAGAAAACTTGAGCCGCAGGAGACGGCGGGCGGAATCGTGCGGATTGTACCCCAGGGCCAGTATTCAGGAGAAATCTGGCCGCCCCTAAGTCGGAACTAAATTGGAGGAGGCTGCGGGTGGAGAAGCTTAAACGGGAACTGTTCGGTGAAGAGGAAGTTCAGCGACTGGGTTGGCACTGAAATCGCTCACATCCCCGGCGCAACCTGCAACACAGTCACCCCCAACTCAATTAGCCTGTCCCTCTCCTCCTCAGTGGCCGCCCCCAAACTCACCTGTACCGTACTGTCCTTCATCTGCTCCAGCACATGGCGGATACATTCGTCCACCGTCTTGAACGGACTGTGCGGCAGACTCTCCATACTGAAACGCAGATCATTCGGCCCAAACGCCAGCAGGTCCACCCCCGGCTTGGCCAGCTTGCCCGCATTGATTACCGCCTCCACCGACTCCAGCTGAATCGCCAGAAATCCGTTGCTGTTCCACCAGTCGGCATACGCCAGCCGGTCGATCGACGCCGGGTTCGTAGGCTCACCAAACGCCGCCAGATTACGCCGCGCCACCCCGCCCGAGCTCCGCCGCCCTACCTGTGCATAGTAGAAATACTTGATCGCCTCGTCTACCTCCGCCGTATTTTCCACCTCCGGCACCATAATGCCCGTCGGTCCCAGGTCGAGGTAACGTCCCACCAGGTATGTGTGCCGCGTGTGCGGGATGCGCAGCTGCACCGGAATCCCCAACTGTTCGGCGTGACCGCAAAAGTTCTCCAGGTCGATTTCGCAGAACGCCGTGTGCTGGCTGTCCACGTACACGAAACTGTAGTCGCCCTGGGCCATCAGGTCTTCAAGCTGGGTTCGGTTGAAATACACCTGCGCGCCCACGCCAAAAATCACTTCGCCGCTGTGAATTCGCTCTTTCAGATTGGAAACTTCTGCCATCCCTGTTCCTCCCTCAGAACTCCCTGTCCAACATCCCCACCGGGACCTCAATCAGCACCGGCTTACCACTCTCCCCTGCGACCGCTTCCTCCAGCGCCCCCTGCAGCCCATCCGCGTCCTCTGCCAGCACGCCGTGCGCCCCAAAACTTTCCGCCATCGCGACAAAATCGGGATTGTGCAGCCTGGTACCGAGCACATGCCCATCGAACTCCTCCATCTGCGCCCGCAAAACATTCCCGTAGGCATTATCGTTGAATACGACCGCCACCGCATTGATCCCGTACTGAACAGCGGTCGATAGCTCCTGCGCGTTGTACAGAAACCCGCCGTCCCCCGACAGCGAAACGACTACTCGATCCTGACACCCCACCTTCGCGCCCAAGGCAATCGGGTACGCGCACCCCAGTGTCCCGTGCGAAGAGCTGGTTAAATACGTGTGCGGCCCCTTTGCCCTGAAATAATTGCGGCTGTAGTAGCCCATCTGGTTCATGCCCTGGATCACGATCGCATCGTCCGGCAGTGCCGCGTGGATCGCCTCCATGAAACCCCATTGCGGCTGCAACTGCTTCGAAGGATCGAAGCGCGCCCCGTTGATTTCCGCGACCTCGGCCTGTACCGCTTCTGCCTTATCCGTGCGCGCTGGTCCGGCAGCCGCAACCGCCCGGTTGAGCGCCATCACTGCCGGATAGGCATCGCCCTGGATCGCCACCGCATAATCGCCATCGCCGAACTCCTCATGGTCAACATCGATACGGATGACCTGCTGACCGTCCCTGATTGAGTAGTGGCTCGTCCCCACCGCCAATATCACATCCCGCCCCGCCAGCCAGTCTCGCAACGGCTGAAAGCGCATCTCCGCCATGGCTAACGAGAGCGGGTGGTGCTCCGAAATACTCCCCTTCCCCTGTCTCGTCGTCACGACCGGGATCTGCAGATAGTCGGCCAGTTCAGCCACCAAAGTGGCCGCCTTTGCGCGCATCACGCCCCCGCCCGCCCAAATCACCGGCCGCCGCGCCGACGTAAGCAGCTCCGCCGCCCGCTGGACTGCCCGCGGGTCGGGGTCAATAGAGGCCGCCGAACCGCCTGCCGGCTCGACCAGACTGACCTCCTCGTTCGCTGCAAACACGGCCGGCGGCACCTCTATCCCCACCGGCCGCGGCCGCCCGGAACGCAGCTGCACAAACGCTTCCTGTACCACGCAAGGTATCTCCGCAGGGCTCTCGGCGCGGCCAACCCATTTAGTCAATGGGCCCAGCCACGCCTCTTCGTCGAGCTCTAGACCTTTCTTGCGGTGGTGGTGTCCTCCGCTGACGACCAGTATGGGTGAAGATGTAGCATAGGCAGTGGCGACTCCCGATAGAGCATTGAAGAGCCCAGGCCCTTCCACCACCAGCGCCGCGGCAACCTCCCCGCTGGCACGCGCATAGCCGTCCGCCATGTAGCTGGCCGCCTGTTCGTGGCGCACCGCGATGTAACGGACGCTTGGCGTCGTGTAGAGCGCGTCGATCGCCTCGTACTGCCCTGCGCCGGGCACGCCGAAGACGACCCGCAGCCCCTCCGCGGCCAGTGATCGAACCAGCGCCTCCCCTCCATTCATTCTCGCCATAAATCAGTTTTCCTGACTGTTTCGGTTCGAACCAATTGGGTTTCAGATGCTGGACGTTGACCCTCTTCGAAGAGGACCTTAAGGGAGTGCGGGCACTATCTCTTTAGCCAGCGTCTCCATGCAGGCCAGCCACCTCTCCTTGTCGTCCCAGTCGTGCGCGATCATGAGCAGCGTGCCCCAGCCGCCCGTCTCTTCATATAGTTCATGCAGCCGGCGCAGGCACTCATCCTTGTCGCCGATGATGCACAGTTTTTTCAGCATGTACTCTACCGTGACATCTTCGTCAGACATCTCCGGGTCGTCCTTCAGTACTTCGACCATGTCTGCCGACCCGATCAGCCAGCGCAGATAGGCCATTGATCCTGCCATCGCTCCATTGCTGGCGCGCTCCCAGGCTGCGTCGGTGGTCTCATCAATGAAGATACTGCGCGACACACGCCAGATCTCACGGTCCGGCTCCGGCCGGCCGGCATTCGCGGCGCCCTGGCAGTAGGTCTGCCAGTGTTCGGCGAGTGTCGACCCGGCAACCACGTTCGTGCTGAGGGGAATGTAGCCCCGCTCGCCCGCCATGTTGGCGGCGCGTGAACGGCCGCGAATGATGCTCATCCCCACCGGCGGATGCGGTTTCTGGTAAGGCTGCAAAATCTCGCCAATACCATACTCCGGGTTTCCCCCTTCGAGCTTGATATGGTAGAAGTCGCCTTTAAAATTAAACGGCGGATCGGTCTGCCACAGTTTGAGGATCATGTCGATGCTTTCGACCGTCATTAGGCCCTGCGTGCCCGGATCGGGCAGGTCGAAGAGCTCCCAGTCAGTCGGCACACCACCCTGGCCGAAACCGGCGTTGATGCGTCCGCGTGACAGATGGTCCAGATAGGCCAAACGCACCGCAACATTGACCGGATGATGCTGCGGCAGGATCGAGACGCCACTACCGAGCCGGATGTTCTTCGTGCGCGGCAGAACATTGGCGATAAAGACGTCGTTCGAAGGGATCGGTTCCCATGCCAGTGTGTGGTGCTGGCCGACCCAGGCCTCCGTAAACCCCAACTCATCCGCACGCACGACAAACTCGATATCCTCTTCAAATCCCAGCGTGTAGTCCTTTTCCGGTGGATGAAGCGGCATCATGAATGTGCCCAATTTCATTTTCTTCCTCCCTCTCTCATTGCGTGATCCTTTAGCGCGGCCGCGGACCCCTGCTGTAGGTCGGTTTCAAATCGAGAGCCAGCTCTCGAAACTTCTCGATGCGATGCAATGTCACCAGGTTCGTGTCATGTTGGTTGAACCCGCCCTGCGACGTTCGCGATATTACTAGCAGTTCCTCGCCCCGGATAAGCTGCGAAGCATAGCTGAACGCTTCGAAAATACTGCTGCTCATCGCCACGCAGCCCGCCTGGAACCAGTTCAAGGCGTCCAGGCTGTACATCAACATCAGAATGCGCCGTTCGTTGCCCGGCGGGCTTGCGAATCCGACCGCGCGCAGCGGTTCCCGCTCCTGCCACGTGTCCGTCGGCAAGCACACCGTCGTCCAGAACAGGTCGCTCTCCTCGTCGTATACGATGTGAAACTTACACTGCGCGCCCGGCATCGGATAGAACTGCACAAACCTGTAGTCCAGATTCTCGCCATCGTCCTCCAGGCTGCAAACCGACGCCATGCCCCCCGTAGTATGCCCGTCAATGATCGTGCGCAGCAGTACCCGCATCTCCCCCCGCACGTCGACGACGTTGCCCTCGATGAAACAGTCCTCCACCACCTTGTCCGCCGCGCTGGCCTGGTACCTCCTCTGGCTGAGCACGTCCGGCACACCTGGGAAATGCACCTTATTCGACATTCGCCACGCCGAAGGATCGAGCAGGTCACGCGACAGGTCACCGGCCACCACCAGCGACTCCCACTGGCTCCTGCCGATGGCATCGTCGCCGACAGGACAGGTCTCAAACGCCCGGTAGACCTGCCCCCGGCGGAATAGTATGCTCGTGGGCGCGTTGTGATGACGCCCGCCAAACAGTTGCGACAGCTCGCTCCAGCTCTCGCCCCCGTCTTCCGACCGGGCAATGACGATCTCCCGGCTCAGCCTGCCGTTCCCGATACAGTAAAGCGTTTCTCCCACCGCAAACAGCGACGGCCAGATGATGTCCAGCACCGCGCTCCTGCGCCACCGTTCCCCATCATCGTCACTCACCAGAATCTCGAGCTGATCGGGGATCTTCTCAACCAGCGGCTGCGGACGGAACCATTCGAAACTGGCAATCAGCCGGCCCGACGGCAACTGCGCCAGGCACGGCGACCCGGTATACACCGTCTCCGGGTCGGGCGACTCCGCCAGAATCTGATAGTCGCCCGCAAGAATCTTATTCATCTGCCAGTCTGCTCAATATGGTGAAAGAAGGGCGGAAAGGAACGATCGTAGACTTCCGATATGTGCGCCGTTGCCGGCAAGCCCCAGGGTGAGGTCTGTTCGAAAATGGCTAGGGGCAGGCTGCCGCCCCCCAGTGTGTCACACCGCGTGGCATGCCACCCAATGGCCGGATTCTACCTCCCGCCACTCAGGAACCTCGTGATCGCACGGCTCAAAGGCAAGTGGACAGCGGGGATGGAAGCGGCAACCGCTGGGTGGATTGATGGCGCTCGGGACATTGCCGCTGATGACCGTGTGCTCGCGCTGCCGTTCCTGGCGAGGGTTGGGCACAGGCACCGACAACAACAGCGCGTTAGTGTAGGGATGCAGGGGGTTGTCAAACAGGCGTTCTTTCGGAGCCATCTCCACAACGCGGCCCAGATACATTACCGCCACTCTGTCGCTGATATGGCGCACCACCGCCAGATCGTGCGCGATAAAAAGATAGGTGAGATGGTACTCTTCCTGCAGGTCCTGCAGCAGGTTGATAATCTGCGCCTGAATCGAAACGTCCAGCGCCGAGATCGGTTCGTCGCAGACGATAAACTCTGGCTCGCATGCCAGCGCCCGCGCAATGCACACACGCTGGCGCTGGCCGCCCGAAAACTCGTGCGGGTAGCGGAACGCGAAGGCCGGGTTTAGGCCGACGTCGTCAAGCAGCTTGGCGATCCGTTCCTGTGCCTCCTGGCCCGTCGCAAGCTCGTGCAGCCACAGCGGCTCGCCGATCGCGTTCCCAATCGTCATGCGCGGGCTGAGCGTCGAATAGGGGTCCTGGAAGATGATCTGCATCCGCCTGCGCAGCGGGCGCAACTCCTTGTCTGAAAGCCCGGTAACCTCGCTCTCGTCGAAGAATACCTGCCCCGATGTTGGTCGATGCAGCTGCAGCAGCGTCAGCCCGGCGGTCGACTTGCCGCAACCCGACTCGCCCACCAGCCCCAACGTTTCGCCACGCTGTACGTTGAAGGAGACATCGTCCAATGCATGCACCGTCGCCTTGGTTTCCCCGTAGGCGCCTATACGCACCGAAAAATGCTTGGTCAGATTCTTCACCCGAACTAGAGGGGCGCTATTGCCGTTGTCAGTCTGGCTCATGGAAATAACTTTCGGTCACGTGTCGAAAAGCATGCAGATGCCGTTCCCCTAACTGCTGGCGCCGGCTCCATTTGACTGCACTTCCACCTCACGGATATCGACCCAGCAGGCCGCCCGGTGGCCTCTGTCGCTGGCATCGGTGACCGGTTCCAGAATCGGGTTTTCCGTCCGGCAGCGGTCAATGGCATACGGGCAGCGCGAATGAAAGGGGCAATAGTCAGGAAGATCCTGCAGGTCGGGCGGCGATCCGCCGATCGTCGTCAAGCGATTGCCAGTCTCTCCGCCCAAACTGGGCAGTGCACCCATTAGTCCGACAGTATATGGATGGCGTGGATCTTCAAACAGCGCGTCGACCGGCGCCTCCTCAACAATGTAGCCGGCATACATCACGATGACTCTGTCGGCGATGCCCGCCACCACGCTCAGATCGTGCGTAATCCAGATCACCGCCACGCCCGACCGGTCACGCAGCTCCTTGACCAGCTCAACGATCTGCGCCTGGATCGTGACGTCCAGCGCCGTCGTCGGCTCATCCGCGACCAGGACCGCCGGTTCACACGACATCGACATCGCGATCATGACCCGCTGGCGCATCCCCCCGGAAAACTGGTGCGGATACTCGCGCAACCGCGCCTCGCCGTCGGGGATACCCACCATCTCCAGAAGTTCAGCGCTGCGGGCCAGCGCCTCCCTCTTGCTCATTCCCCTGTGATAGATCAACGGTTCGGACATCTGCGTGCCGATGTTGATGAAGGGGTTCAGCGAGGTCATCGGGTCCTGGAAGATCATCCCGATCTGACCCCCGCGTACGTCGCGCAGTTGGCGCAGGTCAAGCTGCAACAGATCTTCGCCCCGCAGCAGCACCTGCCCGTTCTCGATGCTTGCCGCAGGCGGCAACAGCCGTACCAGGCTTAGCATGGTAACGCTTTTGCCGCAGCCGCTTTCGCCGACAACCCCTAGCGTCTCGCCCTCTTCCAGGCTGAATGAGACACCGTTGACCGCGTACACGTAACCCTTACGCACCCTGAATCGGGTCTGTAAACCCTGCACGTCAAGAAGAACGGACATAGTTGCCGTCGACGTCTCCAAAAATTGTTGTCACACCAAATGTAGTCAGAGATCGGAAATTGGGCCAGCCTCCAACCAGGAGTACTATCCGCCCCACTGGCGGGGGTTGAGGGCGTCGTTGAGGCCGTCGCCAAGCCAGGCAAACGAAACCGTGATTGCGGCCATCATCACCGCCGGCCCGGCCAACAGGTGAGGATGCGTTCGGTACATTCGCAGTCCGTCGCTAATCATCTTGCCCCAGCTGGGGATGGGCAGCTGTACACCGACGCCCAGAAAACTGAAAGCCGATTCCAGCACCATCGCGCCCCCGAGCCCGGCACTGACCGCAACAATCAGCGGCCCCATCGCGTTGGGGATCACATAGCGAGTGAGGATTCGGCCCGTCGGCATGCCCAGGGCGCGCGCCGCCAGCACATAGTTGCGGCTGCGGATCGACAGGATCTGCCCCCGGATCAGACGGGCGTAACCCGGCCACTGAATCAGAGCCAGAGCCCCGAACACCAGCACCAGGTCCACCCACATCGTTTGCCGAAAGAATCCGTTCTTCGTCGCCAGGTACATCTCCTCCATCCACGCTTCAAGCGGCGTCTTGAGCGTCAGATTGATCACGATCGCCAGCAGAAGCGCCGGCATCGAGCGCGTCACATCGGTCAGCCATACCACCATGAAATCGACCCGCCCGCCCAGGTATCCGGCCAGCGAGCCCATGATCAGGCCAACGATCAGGCTTATCGCAGTCGATACCAGACCGACCGAGACCGCGGTGCGCGCCCCGTAAAGAATGCGGCTAAGCACGTCCCTTCCCAGCTCGTCGGTACCCAGCCAGTGTTCACTAGATGGCGCCGCCAGCCGTGCAGTAAAATCCTGCGCCAGGAAATCGTATGGAGTCAGGTAAGGTCCGAACAAGGCGATGAAAAAGAGGAGAACGATCGGAATGATGCCGATGACCGCAAGTTTATTGGCCACCAGACGCGCGACGGCGTCCTTCCACAGGTTGGTGCGGCTGGCCTCTACGATATCGACTTCGCTGCCTGCAGTAAGTTCTTGGGTCGTCATGCTTAGTCTAAAGCCTGTCTGATCAGTGCGAACCGTCCGCAAAGAAACGGGATAGGCCCAGCCTTTTCTTCGGTTCGTCTATTCCTCTACACCGGTCATGGCTTGGGCCGCACGCGGATCCAACAGCGGATATGTAATGTCAACCGCCAGGTTCAACACCATCACCAGAAGGGCGCCGATCAATGTGATCGCCACGATAACAGGGTAGTCCACACCGTAAGTGAAATCGATCGTAAGACGGCCGAGACCGGGAATGCCGAATATCTTTTCGACGATAATCGCCCCGTTTACGATCCCGATCAGCATCTGACCCAAAACGGTGACAACCGGCGTCAGCACGGGCCTCAACATATGGCGGACGATTACCATGAACTCCGGTACGCCTTTCGCCCGCGCCGTTCGTACATAGTCCTCCGACAACACCTCCAACACGCCCGACCGCGTCTGACGGATTATGATTGCAATCGAGCCAAATACCATAACGAACATAGGCAGGATCGCCTTTGAACTGAAAAGACCATCCCATCCATATGGTGTCGTCTTCATGATGCCCAGCCCCAATACCATGAAGACGATGAGCATCGGTCCCACGACATAGCTGGGAATACCGCTGATAAACAGCGCGGAGCCGAGTATCGAGTTGTCTATCCAATTATTGTGGTTGAGCCCGGCTAATATGCCTAAGGGGATTCCGATGATCGAGACCAGGATCACAGTAGCGATCCCGATCTGGAACGAAACGGGCGCGGTGGCCCCCACCATGTCATTGACCGAACGACCTGAAATCACCGACATGCCCAGGTCGCCCTGCACCAGATGCCAGGTGTACTCCCCGAACTGCACCAGGAACGGCCGGTCCAGTCCCTTCTCACGGCGGATGGCGTCTAGTCGCTGGGCATCATAGGTCACATCACCCTCTTCGCGCAGGAACATCAGCTTGATCGGATCGCCGGCGCCGAAAAAGGCCATCGCATAGACGGACAGCGCCAGCAGAATCAAAGCCGGAATCCAGTATACAATGCGCTTCAGGATGTATTGACCCATTGCTCTTCCCTCGCCCTCGGAGTCGGCAACCCAGGTCCGAAACCCTTCTCAGTACGTCTGCCCGCCGGAAGTGAAGCCGCGCGCCTCTGAATAACAGCGCGAGCAAAGGCGCCAAACCCTTCTTGACGCCTTTGCCGGCTTATCGCCGCAGCCTGCGCGACGGTAACCTTCTATTCATCATGCACGATGTCGATCGTCCACGTCTCCAGGAACTGCGCATCGGCGTTGCGCCGCGTCCCCTTCACCCAAGGCATCACATTGCCCTTGGCCGAGCCGCCGCAGCCAGTGCCTATCGGAATCACCATCCACTGGTCGTGGTACAGGCGCTGGGCCTGCTGCGCCAGCGCAATGCGGTCTGGATCATTTGCACCTTTGGTGACCGCCTCTTCGATCAGCGCGTCCACCTCAGGATCGTGATATCCGCCCATGATGTTGCGCGCCAGGTTGGACGAAGAGTGCAGCGAACCGAGCAGCATCAACGCCGCATCGGGAACGCGCACACCCGCGCCGTCACGGAATAGCGCCGGCGCGCCAGGGCCTTCCCAGCTGTCAAACTGCGGGCTCATCTCGATCGCCTCGATGCCAAACAACTGCCGCCACTGCTCGGCCATGTACTGCGCCAGCACCTCTGTGCCGGGGCTGCTGACGCCGGCCATGATCATCTTGGGCACATCGGCGACATCAGCATAGGCGGAAGCGGCCATCGCCTCTTTGGCAGCATCGGGGTCGTAAGGATGCGGGACAAAGTCCGGATCCTGTCCCGGCAGCGCCCGCAAAGGCTCGCCCGTCGGAACCCATCCGCGGCCGTCAGGGCTGGAAAGGTTGAAGATCTGCTCTCTGTCCACCGCCAGGACCAACGCCTTGCGGAAGTTGATGTCACTGGTCGGTTCGATCGTCGGGTTCAGGAAGAATCCACCAATGCCGGGCGCCAGCCCGCATTCGAAGAAGTCCTCTCCCAGCAGCGCCTGTGACGTGGCGTCATTGGGCGGCCAACCCTGGTCCAACTCGCCATTGGCCAGCATCGTCGTAACGATCGTCGTATCCTCAATCGACGTAACCGTTAAGCGGTCCAGCTTCGGCTCCGCGACCCAGAAGTTAGGATTCTTGACAAAGGAGACAACGCCTCTGTTCAAGTCCATCGTATCCGGCATCAGCGGTCCGCTCGTCACAGGATTGTTTTTCGGGTGCCACCATTCCGCCACCTCGAATCCGTCTTCACCGATGGCCACTGAAGCCTTGACCGGGCCTATCAGGTTGGTCGCAATCTTCTTGTGGAACAGCGGGTCGGAACCCTCTAGCGTTACCTGCACGGTGCTGTCGTCCAGCGCGACCACACCCGGCATCGTCATCGCTTCACCGTTGAACACGTCCTCAAAGCCAACAACGCCCGTGAGGAACAGTGTAACGCGCTGGTGTGTGGTGGCCGGGTGGGCAATCAGATTCCACGTCGCCACAACGTCCTGCGCCGTGATCGCACTGCCGTCCGAATAGACCGCATCCGGGTCGATCTTGAACGTCCACTGCGTCATGTCCTCGTTGGGCGTCCACTCGTTGAAGACATAAGGATGCAGTTCGCCATGCTCATCAATGTACATCGGTCCCGCGTTCCAGAATGCCAGGTAGTGCATGTTCCAGCCGCCGCCCCGCAGCGGAGACCAGTCCTGCGCAAAGAACGGAATCGTCGCACGGAAGTGCTTCTCTTCCATCATCTCGTCACCGCTGTCGGCGGCCATCTCTCCCGAATCGGCCGCCGGCGCTGCTGCCGGCGCCGCACAGGCCGAGACGGCAAGGACCATCGCCATCAGCGCCATCAGAACGATCCACATCTTGGGGATCTTGCGTGTCGACTTCATCTACGTCTCCTCCTTGAAAGTGCTGTTAAATGAGAAAAAGGAAGGATTGCTTCTGATATGGTCGAACTGCACCGGCTGGGTACAGGTCAACGCCGACCTAACGCGCAACACGGGGTATCAACTCTCTTCAGAATTGGCAAATCGGTCAGGGACAGGCTGCTCAACGACGTGATAGGGCGGCACTATAGCATCACACACGGCCCATGTCAAAACACCGCAATCGGCGGGCGCATCCCAAAATGATGACGAACTTTCCCGTGCCTTTGGTAGCAGCAGAGCCTCTCCCATCTCGCGCTCAACTCGGAGTCAGAGGCAGCCCCGTCTCTGACCACTGCTGTTCCGGGCGGTCGGGCCTATTCGGCCCTCCCTTGTGGGGGGGGAACCCCCCCCCCAACCCCCCCCAACAAAAAACAACCAATTACAACCGGTGTCGAAAATTGTGAAGGGTGGCCAAAAGAAAATGTCTGGCC
>JAJEDI010000076.1 GCA_022821585.1 Caldilineaceae bacterium | reverse complement strand
GTGATTACATCAACGCCACCATCGGGTTCGAGGAACTGGGCTCCCTCACCAACAAGCCGCCCAAGAGTCTGATGCGCATGTTCGGACCGTCCGGCAATCCCCACGCCCGCAACCTGTTCGAAGTCATCAGCTGCATTCAGCGGCATGAGGGCGTGCAGCTCGAAGTGAAGGCTGTTCGTTAGCCGCCAGGGTCCGGCTGAAGCGCTCGTGGGTAAGTTTTTGAGGCCTACTTCACGGTTTCAGGGCGTTGCACAACGGTTCCATCATTCAGAGTATGCGACAAAGAGCAGGAACAGACTTTTTACGCATCCAATCGATTCCGATTTTTGGGCAAACTCTTCGGTAGAAGCCTCCTCGATCAAAAACCGGAGTAGAGAGGGAGGGTCATATCCGTAGGAATCCTTCCCTAAGAACGAGAGGAAGCCAAGCATGTCTGTAATTGGCTCATAGTCGTTGTATGGTTCAACCCATTGTCCACAGTTGAGCTGTGTCTGGACAAAGAGGGGATTCAGCTCCGTTTCAAGCGTGAGAAGCTCTGATGCGGTAGAGGGTGGTCTCTTGTTCGCCATCCCATGCGTCATGAACACGAGCGAGTGGAGCATTTCCCAAGCTCTGCAATCTGTGTCAGGAAGAGTGGGAGCAGGGCTGCCACCATGCATTACGCAGTCGACCGGTTGACTGGCAGCGGTGGGCGTATGGACAGGTTGAGGTATCGGAGTAGAAGTCGCTACGACCGCCTGCGACGTAAAGGTTGGCGATGGTGTGTCGATGAGCAAGGGTAATTCGACTGGCACGCTTTGCGGCGTACAGGCGGTGACAAGCAGAAAGGCAGAGACAGTGACGATCAACATTCGTGACGACATATTTTGCTCCTCTTTCAGATCTGGCCGGCCCTGCAGGTTGGGGCACAGTCGAGTTGCGGCGGTGGACGATGAAACTCTGCCGCCACGGGCTTGTCAGCCCCGGCAGAGCCGCCTTTACCTTCAGTGCCTCCCCTACCCAGTAGCAGGTACCTTCAGTTTTCGCCCAAGATAATTGAGGCCCGGATCCTGGATGTCAAAAAAGTCGTTACACTTCCTCGTGCGGGTGCGTCCTTCCTCTCCGACGCCGTACTGTATCCAGCATGGGCGTGCCGGCTGCTCAGAAAACCACCTACTCCAGTGTCCCGCTCCTTTCCATGCGATAGCCGACGCGCGGTTCGGTGAAGATGTATTTGGGGTCGTTGGCATCGTCGCCCAGTTTCTGGCGCAGCCTCTTGACCACGGTGCGGACCAGCCTCGTGTCGCCTGAGTGTCCCCGGCTCCAGACCCGTTGCATCAGCCGGCTGTGGGTCAACACCTGGCCGGCGTTGGTCGAGAGTTCGTAGAGCAGCGCATATTCGGTCGCGCTCAGGACGACCGGTTGTCCGGCCACAATCACGCGGCGTTCAGCATAGTTGATCACCAGATCTTCCAGGAGATAGTTTTCGGGCTGCCCGGGATAGCCGATTCCGGAGCGCTGGCGCAGGACCGACTTGATGCGCGCGGCCAGTTCGGTGGGCGAGAAGGGTTTCACCACGTAGTCGGCCGCCCCCGTTTCGAAGGCCCTGGCAATGAGATCTTCCTGGCCGTAGGCGGAGAGGAATATGACCGGCAGGGCGGTTTTTTCCAGGATGTCCTTCATCAGATCGATCCCGTCGAATCCCGGCAGCATCATATCCAACAGGACGAGATGGGGCCCCGCCTCCGTAATCAGACGGTCGACCTCCCCTGGTTCTCCGGTCACTATCGGGTCATAGCCTGACTTGGAGAGGACGTTGCGGATATATCTGAGCACGTGCGGGTCGTCGTCCACGACGAGGATGCGCGTTCGCTCTTCCGTTTCATTGCCGGGTTCGGCTGCGAGCGGCGCCGGGTCGGCAGCGCCTGCCGTTTTTTCCTGTTCGGCGATGGGAACTGTGAAGAGAAAGCAGGCGCCCTGGCCGGGACCGTCACTTTCGGCCCAGATGCGGCCCCCGTGCGCTTCGACGATGCCTTTGCAGATCGCGAGGCCCAACCCTGACCCGCCAAGGCCATGCCGCTGGTCCTCGCCGTCGATGCGGGAGAACTTTCTGAACAGGAGCGGCAGCCGCTCGGCCGGTATGCCTCTACCCTCATCGGCGACCGAGACGACAACCTGAAACTGTTTCAGCACGGCGCGCACGGTGATAGTGGACTGCTCGTTGGCGTACCTGGCCGCATTGGAGAGCAGGTTGCTGAGGACCTGGACGATACGGCGTCTGTCGGCCATGACCTGGGGCAGGTCCGGGGCGACGTCGATGTGGACTCTGTGCGTGCGGCCTGCGCTCATGAACATAGTGCGGGCCTCTTCCACGAGGGTGGCGGTATCGGACGGCTCCGGGTTGACGGAAAGCGTGCCTGTCTCGATGCGAGTCACGTCGAGCAGGTCGCGTATGAGGCTGCGCATGCGCTCGGCCTGCTCGGCGATGATGCGGTGGAACTGGCGCGTCTCGGCCGGGTCCAGGGAGGATGCTTCGTCGAGGAGGGTGTATGCGGAGCCTCTGATCGAGGTCAGCGGGGTCTGCAGCTCGTGACTCACCATCCCCATGAATTCGGCGCGCAGCCGTTCCAGCTCCTCGAGCGGCGTCATGTCCTGCAACGTCACGACAAGCGATTCGACCGCGCCCGCCTGCGAGTGGATGGGCGTAGCGTTGAGAAGCGCCTTGAGGCTGCGGCCGCCGGGGACTTGCAGTTCGATCTCTTCGAGGCGTACGGTCTCGCCGGTGCTGAGCACCTGCGCCAGGGGGAACTCGCCGAGGGCGATCTCGCGTCCGTCGGCGCGGCGGCAGATTACCACTTCAAAGAGGTCCTCCAGAGGGCGGTCGGGTGTCTGCAGGATGCTGGCGATTCTTTCCGCCTCTCTGTTTAACGACACAGGGATACCGGCCTTGGCGTCGAATACGACGACGGCGACCGGCGAGGTGTCGATCAGTGTTTCGAGGTCTTTGCGGGCGCGCTGCTCGTCGCGGTAGCGGCGGGCGTTGGCGATGACGAGCGCGGCCTGGGAGGCAAACATGACCAGTGTCTCTTCATCTTCGGACGTGAAGTCGTGTTCTGTGTCTGCCTTGCCCAGAAAGATGTTGCCGACGCGTTCGCCGCGGTGGCGGATGGGGGCGGCCAGAAAGGTCTTTGGGAGAGCTGCCCCGCCAGGCAGGCGGGGTTCGGGAAGGCCGAGTGACCTGATGTGGGCGCCCAGGTCGGGCAGGCGCAGCGGTTCGGCAATGTTGCCGAGATGATCGAAGAGTTTCAACGCGTCGGGCAGATCCCACAGACGCTGGACCACATCGGAGGGCAAGCCGGAGGAGAGAAAGTCTTCGGCCGGGCCCGCATCGTCGAGGAGGGTGAGCAGGCCGTAGCTGGCGCCGATGAGAGAGCAGGCGGAGTCGAGGACGCTTTGCAGGACGGCGTCGAAGTCGAGGCTTTCGTTGATGAGCAGGCTGGCGCTGCTCAAGCGGGAGAGGCGCTCTCGCAGCGCTTCAATCTCCTGCACGGGTTCGGCGGCGGGTGTCATCGTTCCTTCCTTGCCTGGCATAAGGTTGCGCGGCGGCTGAGAGCGGGCCCTGATCGGGGAGGTCTGCGGCCCGGACGTCTCCGATTCTACCACGTATGACCACATTGGCACAATACTGGCACGAGACCGACGCGAAAACACCGTTATTTTTCACACACATGTCACCTGCAATGCTGTATACTACTGTTAGCCTTTGTGCTGGACAGTTCGACTTTGGCTTGATGCATGGGCGTGCATGAAGGCCTGCGGGAGTGTGAACATATTTGTGGAAAGGAAAGAGACAATGACAGACCAACCAGTTTCGCGACGATCCTTTGTCAAGACCGCAACTGTGGCGTCGTTAGGGATAGCCTTGGCGGCCTGCCGGCCAATAGCCCCGCTCGGCGACGGTGAAGCCGCGATGGGCAAGGTAACCGCTGCCCAGGTGACGGACGCCGAAAGCCTCGAGGCCTTCGTCCTCGGAGCGAAGGCGGATATCGAGGCGATCACAGTCGTGGACGAAGCAGGGAAGCTCAGGGGAGAGCTGAAAATAGAGGGCCGCTGGAAATCAGGCTCGACCTTCCTCATCATCTTCCTCCAGAACGGAGACGTGTTCATGCACGGGAACGATCGTGACGCCGAAAGCAAAAACCTGCTCGGCGTCGAGGACGAACGCGGAACCAGGGTCGTCGAGGAGCTCTTCGCGGCCGCTGCGCAGGGCGGCGGTTTCGTCGAATACTATGACGACGGGCCGAAGACGGCATACGCTGTCGAATACACCTCCGGGATCACCGCAAGACAGTTCGTGTTGGTCGGCGGCTACTCGCAGGACGTCTCCCATGTCCCCATCCGGATCGCGGATCTGCCGAAGCCCGCCGTCACCGCGTCGGAAGTGATGGACCGCGAGACACTCATCGCCTTTGTCGACGCGGCGGCCAAGACCTACAGCGAGGCCCTCTTGTCCGAAGGCTATAGCGACCTCATCGGGGTCAGAAACGCCTTCCGGGTGGAGGGAGGGGACTGGAAGTCAGGCTCCATCTATCTGTATGTCGTGAGTGGCGGGGGCTTCACCCTGTTTCACGGGTCCGAGAAGTTTCGGGAAGGCAAACCCACGGACATGACGAGGACCGACTCCAACGGCGTCCCGTTCGCGGAGGAGTTGATCGGAGGCGCACGGCGCGACGGTCACAGTTTTCTGCTGTATCACTACGACAACCCGGCCATCGAAGGAGACGAGGAGACCGGTTCCCCGAAGTTCGGCTACGCCGTGAGCATCCAGGCGCCCAACTCTGAACAGAAGATAGTCATCGGCTCGGGCATCTATCTCGATACAGAGGACGAGTGACCCACGCCGTCGCACGGGCCAAAGAGTTAGGGCTGATGGGAATCATGTTGAATTTGCAGAAATCCAGCGCGGGGCAAAGTCGGTTGACCCACATTTCGTCGTCCTATCTTCTGTGATGTCTGACAGACGGGCCCTGTTCGTGCTGTTCCTATATTTGACTGGCATCCTCACTCTGTTCGGAGTGACTGTTTCGCTCTTTTAATGGGCCGGCCAGCCTGCCGTGCGTTTTCGAACGTGTACGCGGGTTCAAAGGTGTGTGCATGACGAACACCTGTCCGGTCTGTTGAACGGCAGGCGGCTGGACTGCAAGAGGAGAAATGGAATGACTATCGATCTGACGCGAGAAAATTACATTTGGGTTGTTGCTGAAGTGATGGCAGAACGGACTGCGTCATCAGCCATGCTACTCAAATTAATTCATGGAAAAACATTGGATGTTGTAAAAGAATTCATAGAGTCATTGATCGATGATCCGAATCAACTTCGTGACTTTCTGAATGAAGATACATACCTTGTGGAAGGAGCAACAGAAGCAGATTTAGACTTGCTCTTTAACGATTACCTTCCAGACCTTTTGAAAAATCAGATAGAATATATTGAGATGCTTCCCGATTCACCGATACTAACTGACGACAAATTACCTACAGAAGTTGTCGCTGTCAGAAAGAGAAGGATAGGCTTTATTCAATAGTTCTAATGCAGGGTCATACCTCATGAAACGGGTCAACTGGTATGCCACAGGGATCCTTAGCCTTGCCCGCATGGTTTTTCTTTATTCTCTATCCTGATCGAACTTTGATATTGCCTTAGACACAAAGCCCGCCGGCGATTTCGGCGGGCTTTGTGTTGCAAGTGGGTAGGCCAGATGGCCAAGGCATTTGAAGGGCGGCAGATGAACAGGTACAGCCGCCACCATGCAGCCTTTGTGAGTCGGCATTTGCGAATCCAGGACGGGCTGCAAATCTCCAGATCGGAGATGGCCGCGCTCTATCTGGATTGGATTCGTAATGAATTGGGCCGGAATCTCCAGCGGCCATCTTACAATGATCTGCACAATCTCAATCTGCACCTTCTGGAAGGCCAAGGGGTCGATGAAGATGGCGAAATGTTCATAGGAATAGGCCGCAGGCATTGATCATACCCCCCAAACCGCCGCCTGGCCCGCCGCGTAAGCTTGCAGCGGCGGGCGGCGCAGCGGCTGTTTTGCGTATAGGTTATGCGGGGTGCGGGCGGGGGCAGGGTTGTGTGTGAGCAGATCGGGGTTGAGAGGAACGATGAACGATCCACAGGTTGTTGCGCTGATTTACACTGTCGAACCCGTAAAAGCGGGGCGTTATGATAATGCGAACCCTTTGCGTCACAGCGATGAGCCAGAGTTCGATTTGACGGTGGAAGACAAGATCGCACGATTCGAGTTCAAGAAGCTTTATAGGAACGCGCACGAGGCTCGCGCAGCCATCGAACCATTCATACAAAATTGGGTGTTTCCGGTTGCAATGCGGGAGGAATCAGATGGCTTCACGTTGGAGTACAAAGAAGCCGAAATAGTAGACCGGAATCCTTTGCCGCCTGGACCGAGACCCGCCCCAAAGCAACTTAGAGCAACAGCTGTCTTCATGGGGGCATTTAGTGTAATTGCAGAGCTTACTATGGTTTCGCCAGACTATCCCCCTCCTCCAGCGGGCGGTTCGGTTGACCTCGATGATCCCGTCGTGGTCAAGATGAAGACTAGATATGAGCAATACCGTTTGGGTGAAGCAAAGCTGCCGGAAGTAGCATATTTCTGTGTGGATGCTCTGGAAAAAAACTATGGGGGCCGCTCCGTGGCTGCCCAGGCGTGCGGCATCAGCAGTAGCATTCTCAAGGAGATTAAGAAATTGTCGTCAAACAAAGGCGGGAAGGATTCACGAAAAGATGAAGGCTTTGACGCTGACTTAACAAGAGAAGAGAAACGATGTCTGGACAGAGCGCTCAAGGAGGTCATTATCAGAGCTGCACAGGTGGCCGCTGACGGCAGCCAGCGCCAGCCCCAGATCACGATGGCGGACCTGCCGCGCCTTTAGAGCGCCGCGGGCAGGTTAATCCAGACTTCTATCCATGCCCGACGAGACAGGTGATCGACCCGGAAACAAACCAGGTGGTTGAAGTGAAGTCTATACCGTCCGGCTACTTGACGAGATCTGAATTTGAGGAGCTGTACGACAGGTGTGGCGGCATACTTCATGCCCACAATCCATTTTCAGAAAGTCAGCAGGAGATTCGGGAGTTCTGGGGCGGTGTACAGGATTGGATGACTAGAATTATGGTTCTACTGAACCACCATCAAGTGCAATTGGTTGATGAGAGATACCAACTGTGGACGCTTATGAAAGCAAAAAGTGATGGCGACGTTCACGTCTGGTTGTTTGAGAGGCAGGATAACCCTGGAGCTGCGTAATATAATTCCGTAGGCTGGGAGCCACCAAGCGCCCCAGTTGGGCAAGCAGCGTTATGTGAACCGACAACGTGGATCTAGCCTGGCACGGCGAGCTTGCTGTCAGCCTGAGCTTTCAATAGCGCGCAGGAATTTCTCGCCGTCGAAGTGAATCATGTGATCTGGAATCTCGGCAAGCCAAACCTCGGTTTCCCAGGCGATGTCGTTCGCATGTTTCTTGAACTGCGCGAAATCTGGGAAAGCACTCACGTAGATCCGCGTCGCAACGCAGGTTTTCAACGTAGCATCCAACTGCTCTACACGCTTGGGACTCACGGGGCCATGTGACGTGACGGCCTCGACGAGGAACAGCCAATTCCGCTCCTCATCGTAGAGCACAATGTCCGGCAGTTTGTCGTGTTCGGTAAGGGATACGCCAAGCTGGGCCAGCTTTTCCTCTTCCACATGCAAGAGTTTGTCAGCCGTGTCGCCGAGGTAGAGTAGAGTTGCGTCTGGTGCGAACCTCGGTATGAACTCCTCTATGATTTGAGCTTGTAGTTCGTTGTGGGACCCTGGGGACAGACGAATTTCCTTCCCGCTGGATGTGCGGACGGGAATTTCGTTCATCCTGCGACGCTGCTGGTACTTTTCGAGAAGAGAACCCTGCTCAGAGAGGAAGGCTCTCAATTCGGATTCCCAGGCGCTAGATTGGTAGCTGCGAACTACTGAGAGGGCTTCGTTGGTTAGGCCGTAGTGAGTAAGAGGGCTGTTCGTGGCGAGATGGGGATTGTCGGGATTGCGGTCAACGACTCGCGCCTGCTCGAACTGATGGATGACTTGCCGTCTAACACTTTCTCGTGTGTTTTCAGCGTAATCCTTTCCGAACGTATCCCTCATAAACTCCAGAATCGCGTGGATCGTGCGGGACGGTTTGGCAGCCCGTTTCCAATGGTCGACTTCAGACAGGCCGCAGAGGGCCAGCAAGGTAAGGCAAGAGATCTCATTCTGCTGCGCCGGAGGCAACCCGAACTGCTTCAATATATCGCGAGCCTCCTCGATCTTGCTCAAGCGCTCGTTAGTCCTTGCGCGACACAAAGTTGGGGCGAAATGTCGAGAGCGCCTGCAACCAGTGAATTGACGAGGCCGGGGAGGTCGGGCTCGGAGTCGATCCGGGATTGGACCGCCTTACCTATTAAGCGGATGTGCTTTTCGGCCGGAAGCGGCATGGCGCGCAGCTCTGTTGCGCTGACCTGAGTGTTTCCGTTAGAGATGCGGAAATACCGGTCCAAAAAGGTCGAATTGAAGAGGGCGGAGAGGCCGTAAGCCAGCTCTGTGTCGACTGTCCTGGATGTCCCGTGAATATAATTTAGATGATTTTCCAGTCCTACCATGTCCGCTCTTAGCCATCCCCGGACAAGGGGGGCGGCTACCAAACGTCGCTGTTCTTCCTTTGCACTGAACCGCCGGAGAAGTATGTAAGTGGCGTCCTTCACCAGGAGCTTTGCAGACCCCGGCGTAAATCTGATCCCCTGAGGCTTACTTGTTCCTCCCAAGGGCCATTCTGCCCTCATTGGACGAACGTTTTGCATCCACAGCAGCGGCACGGTGGACGCTTCTATTGTTGAATCAGACAGGAACTGGGTGGCCCGAAATGGCACAACTGGACCGGTTGAGATTTCCAAGCCCAGGGTATGGAGTGAGTTGGGCCAACTCCGAATAGTCCGTATAAGGTCGAGGTCACTGTCGCAAAGGGGAATGGACAATTCCTTGTTGTCGCTTGACAAGTCGATCACAGAGTTCATGCCAACAAAGAACCGCTGACTGTCGGCGATGTCGGACGCCCCCCTACTATGTGAGATCCGTACTCTATCCTCTACACTGGGCTCACTCCCTCTGTGCCGTTGCGCCTTAATGATCAGGTTCTCTTGGAGCACTGTCTGACCCTTGAAGACTTCCTTCCGAGACTCGAAGAGATGGATGGCGCTGGGGGAAACTTTTCGGAAAAACAGTTCCCGAAATTTCTTAAAATACGGCCCGGAGGCAAAGCTTCTCGGCACAATGAACACGAGAGATCCTGTCTCGGACAATAACTCGGCAGAAATTGCCATGAAGAGGGAGTAGATATTGGGTTGCCCATATACGACGGACGCCCTGGCTAAGGCTCTTGGGTCGTCCTTTCGTATTTTGAAGTACGGAGGGTTGGATATCACGAGGTCATAATCGGCGCGGGATGCGAAGCCTCTCCCGTTGTCCCCGCAGGCCGTTGCCTCTAATTCGGGCTGTATTGCGTATTGCAGCACGAAGTCTTCATTCTTGACCTTGAAGGTCAAGGCAACACCATGATGGGAAAGCCATGCGCTCGCGTGGTCGAGAACGCGGTGCGTGAGGTGGATCAGCAAAGGGTCAGTCTCATATGTGTCAATGTGCAGCTTCTTAACGGTCTTGCTGCGGGATACTGATTCGCACACGGAAGCGGACAGAATTCCCGCGCCGCTCCCAGGGTCCAGCACTCGCATGTGCGGCGCCGAGAAGGTAGAACAATCCGCCATGAAGCGAGCGATGGAAGCAGGTGTTAGGTAATGCCCACCCTTCTTTCGATGCTGACGTTTAGCGAAGGAGAGATAGGCTTCTCCGAGGGTCTCGGCATAAGCCACCGGCGAGGAACCTGCAGCTGGCAAGGGGATATCAAACCCATCTAAGGACACGCTATTGGCATTCGGACAGGGCCTTACTGTCTGCTCACTCATGGGCTGATCCGTTGATGATCACCAGCGTTTTCGGGGTCAAGAGCCGGACAAACAGATATTGACAGGCTTGCAGGCTAAGTTATAGCAGCCCGATTGCGGTTAAGCAAGCTGGACGGCCTCCACGGCAAACGAAGGAAGAGGCAAAAATTACCCGCAACCCCCATCCGTCTTCGCCGCCTTCTCTGCGCCCGGCACCGCCCGGCGGGCGGCTTCAGCCTCCCTGAGCTTGTTGCTCACCTGCTCCGGCGTATGTCGCTTCTTGGCTATCTTCCCCCTTTCTACGGCCCTATACTAACATATTAACTGGAACAGTTTTTTTGGGGGCAGGTCACTTTCTTCCAGGTAGCCGGAAATCTCTCCTCTCGGTGGGCTGCGCGCCCGCTGGTGGCGCAGCCCAAAACCGGGTGCGCTTTCGACTGCCGCTATGCATCCTCTCTGCAGGCCTGGACCTGCTGGTCCGGGCGCACCCGAAACTGCCCCAAATCTGAACAGCGCCCCGGCATAACCTGAGGGCTGCCAATCCTGCATGCCATCTTCCCGCCAAACCGGAAATCCCGGAAGTCCGCGGCTGCCCTGGCCTGTATTGAGGTGGGCCCCAGGAACCGGGCCGCGAGCCAAGGTGTAAAGCGGGAGAGGCGTTCCCGCAGCGCTTGAATCTGCTGCACGGGTTCGGCGGCGGGTTTCATCGTTCCTTCCTTGCCTGGCATTAGGTTGCGCGGCACGCTTCCGGGGCAGGCGCGGCGGCTGAGAGCGGGCCCTGAAACGGGACGTTTGCGGCCCGGACGCCACTTGTTCTACCGCGTATGCACACACTGCACAATACTGACGCGAAACTGACGCGGTAAAACGCCATTTTTCACAGTTTTGAAACTTATAATACTGTATAAAAGTGGTATGCTACTGCCAGCCTCTATGCTGGACAGCTCGACGCAATCGGAAGCGGCAACGCCCCATGCGATGCGCCGCCTCTCAGATGCACGCCGGCAGCGCCTTGCAACCGTCAACGCCCGGCTGGTCGAACAGTTCCACATCGAGAAAGGCCATGCCTCACTGTTCCGAGGCGTGTGCGTTCGTCTCGACGCCGGTTCGACCGCCCATACCCTATGCATCGAGGAGGTATGACGGCCATGTTCGACACCGGAAGCAACAGCAGCAGGATTCGCCGCCTTTTGCGGGCGGCCATGCCCGTTACCCCCCCCCCCCCGAACTTACGTTCTACCCCCTACTTGCGGCAGTCCCCTGCAGGCCGCAGGAGGCGCGGCATGACACGGGTACGCCGCCACTCCCCGCTCCTTCTCCTGGCCGCCGCAATCACGCTGGCCGCCGCAATCGCGCTGGCCGGCGCATTCGCGCTATCGCCGCGTCCAACAAGCGCTCAGGGACGACCTTCACCGACACCGACAGCGACACCGTGCCGTGAGCCGCAAGAGGCAGCATCAGGTTCTTGCGATTTGGAACTCATCACCGGCGGCTCCTTAGGCAACTGCGGCGTGGGGATAGGCTCAAAGGTTGGAGACAGTTGGGAATTGATACTGCCGGAGGTAATGACCGACCCGATGCAAAACCCTACGATCACAATACGCAAGGGTTGGGTAGGCCAGCGTGCTCATGTCTTCAAAACGATCCCAAGCGGCCTACCCGGAAGACCAGAGTGGACTTTCAGCCACGAAGACGCAATCTCGGCTGAGACGAACACGTATGCACCCTCGGTCAGCTTCAAACTCAAGGATGCGACTTCGGATGGCATGACGCTCCCGGCGGGCGAAAGTGTAGAGGTGAAGATTTGGTTATACGCGATGGATTATCTTCCTACTACATCAGGTGGCCAAACAGGATTCGCGTTCGTACACAACTGCGGCCCCACGATCAAAACCCTGAATATTAGGAGAATGAAGACGGAAGCCCCGATCGACTACGTCGTTCCCGGCTACCAGAGACCGGACCCGTCGCAGCAGCAGACGCGCAACAACCCGCCCACGATCGCGTCCGCGATCGCCGATCAGACGATCGTGAACCAGAGCGGCACGCAGAATGTCTCGCTGTCGAACGTGTTCACGGACGCCGACGGCGATGCGCTGACGCTCAGCGCGAAATCCTCGGCGACCGGCGTGGCCACGGTGTCGGTGTCGGCCGACTCCTCCTCGCTGACGGTGACGGCCAAGGGTCGCGGCACGGCGACGATCACGGTCACGGCCGACGACGGCTATGGCGGAGCGGCTTTGGACATCTTTACGGTGACCGTGAAGGCGGCGCCCACGGTGGCCTCGGCCATCGCGGACATCAGCGAGCTCAAGGCGGGCGCGAGCCGGCAGGTCTCGCTGGCGGGCGTGTTCGCGGACGCCGACGGCGACGCGCTGACGTTCAGCGTCGCCTCGTCCAACACCGCGGTCGCCAAGGTCTCCACGCAAATCGACGGCACCACGCAGGCCGTGACCGGCCTCACCGTCCTCGGCGTGGACTCGGGCACGGCGACGATCACGGTCACGGCACGCGACTCGGACGGCAACCAGGTCAGCGACAGCTTTACAGTGACGGTGCCCGCGCCGCAGCTGCAGAAAGTTGTCCCGACGGCCACACCCACGAACACACCAAGCCCCACACCGACGCACACTCCCACGCCGACGCCAACTGCAACGGCCACGATGACGCACACTCCCACGCCGACGCATACACCCACGCCGACGCCAACCGCAACGGCCACGATGACGCCCACACCTACGCCGACACCAACTGCAACGCAGGAACCTGAAGCGCAAACGGTGGTGGAACTGCCGACAGCGACCCCAACGCCAACCCGGGAACCTGAACTGCAAAAACGGGTGGTGGACATTCCCGGCCCGGTGGCCGGCGTGCTGCTATCAGCGACCGCGGACAGCGTAACCGTCAGCTGGCAGCCGCCGGAAAGCGGGGGCGCGCCTAACCGCTATATCGTTCATCTGAAACCGGAGGACGGCGGCAGGGGCAAGACCAAGAATCCCAAGGCGAAGAAGCTGTCCGTAACGTTCCGCAACCTGAAAAGCGGTAAGACTTACAAGGTCTGGGTCCGCGCCCAGAACGCGAGCGGCAAGGGCGAGCGCGTCCATGCCCGCATCACGCTGCCGCCGCAGCAGGAAGTGCAGCAGTCGGAAGAGCGGAAATCAGAGTCAGCACAGGCAGCGCAGGTAGCGCAGGCGCAAGAGCCGACGCCAACGCCCATGCCACAAGCGCAAGAGTTGACTGCGCCAGCTCTGACCGTACAGGCGGCCGCAGGCGCAGTTGAACTGCGTTGGGCAGCGGTGGCCGGCGCAGTGCGCTACGAACTGAGGGTGTGGTGGGACGGGCTGCCCGCCTGGCGAGAGCTAGGAGGAACCGACGGCACATCGTACACGCACAGCGAGCTTACGGCCGGGAGGAAATACTACTATACCATCCGCGCGGTGAACGCGGCGGGCAAGAAGAGCGGCTGGCTGCAAGAGCCCTATCCGTCCGCCACGGTGCCGACGGCGACGCCAACCCCCACGCCAACGCCGCAGCCGCAAGAGTTGACGGCGCCGGCGCTGACCGCGCAGGCGGCCGCAGGCGCAGTTGAACTGCGTTGGGAGGCGGTGGCCGGCGCAGTGCGCTACGAACTGCAGGTATGGTGGAAAGGGCTCGCAGACTGGCAGCCGCTCGGAGGCGACAATCTGACCGGCACGTCCTACACGCACACCGACCTGGCCGCCGGAACCACCTACTACTACACCATCAGCGCCATCAACGCCGACGGCAAGAAGAGCGACTGGCTGCAAGAGCCCTACCCGTCCGCCACCGTGACGGATTAGAAGTCGCCAAACAGAGGGCGGCGCCGGTGGCGTCAGAGTGCCACCGGCGCCGCCGTGGTCCGGGTCGGCTGAACGCAAGATCCCGTTTGAAAAGGGTTCAAGTCAGGAGCGGCGGCACGCGTCCCGTGCCGCGGCCAAGCGCCGGCGCGGCGGCTGAGAGCGGGCCCTGAAACGGGATGTCGGCGGCGCCACGGAAGCCTGAGGCCCTCTTGCCTGCCGATCCTGTCCCCGTGCTTGCCGGACCAACATAACCGGTGGTACAAACAGTGCGCCGTGTCACGGCACAATTTCTAGCCTGGATACCAGGCTTAGGAGCAGGATATCCTAAAGGTCAACTGTCTTACCCTGACCCTGGCAACAGGGGAAGTTTTCGAAAGAGTAAGGGGACAACAGCATGACAGTCTCAATGTCCTGAGTGAAAGGAACAAACTGCTCAGCGTAGCTGATCTGAGAAAGCCGGATGATGGGAAACTATCACGTCCGGTTTGACCGGGGGCTTAGGGGAAAAGTGTCGAAAGATAACTCGCCCCTTTGCCTACCGAACTCGGGGACAGGTCAACATTTGCGCAGGGCCTGTTGAGCCGTTGAATCGAACGATACACGAATAAGGGTATCCATGCCGCCGAATTGCCGGCTTACCTACTCTTCGTACCAACCGGATGCGAATGTCAACCCGTCGTAGAGTATGATCCAGAAGTGCTTAAGCTGCTCTGTTCCTGTTTCCGGGTTGACATTCATGTGGCTGAACCACTTGCCTTCTGCGGTCGCACTGGTCAGCTCATCGCCATAGGGCGCAAGTGAAGCGTCTGCGCCTATCCTGTCAGGATTGTAATGTGCCAGCCCCTTCTTGTCCTCATCAAGGATAAAGACATACCACTGGCCATCCACGTTGTCGCGCGAGCGATACCGGTCGATGATTGCCTGACGCCCTTCGCGCCTGTACAGACGTATTGCGTCCTGCACAATGGCCTGTGTATAGGCTGGCGGATTGTCTTTGCCCGGTATGGCACCGCAGCCGGCCAGAAGAAGCGCGAAAATGAGAAAAACGGGACGGTACATCTCTGGGCCTCCTTTTCATCCTGCAGCGTGCGCTGACCGACTTCAGAGCCGCCTCGTTCACGCTGTCCTCTCTCTGACGTAGAAAACAGCCTTGGCGTAAGCGGGACCGACTCAGCTTCACTTAAGATTCGGCTGGCGATTTTCCCCACAACCAAAGTATACACTTTCAGAATGTCATTTTCCATGTTAGAGGCTTTATTTCGTGTAGCCAAGAAAAGAATCACCTTTCACAACACCCAAACAGGCCAACCGAACAAGCCGCTGCTCCCTGTTACCGTGCTTGACAGGTTCCCCCGCACATGCGGGGATAGACCGGCAAGGGCGACCACGGGGCCGTCCCTACGCTGCAGGTTTGTGGCGATTTGGCGTCTTCGCGTCCTTCATTTGATGGTGTATACTGGCCTGTATAAATATACGTTAAACGAAATTATCGCGTGTTTATAGATTTGGTCCTTTTTGTGGATTGTCGCAGGCAGAGGATAGGAGGATGAGCGAGGCTCCGGCCAGCGCGGGCGAGGGTGTCCTGGTCGCCATCCAGGAGGCCGCGCTCGGGCTCGTCAGACCGTATGACGCCGAACAGGCGACGCGCTTCGAAGCCGCGCTGGAAGCGCTCGCGCCCAACACGCGCCGCGCCTACGGCAGCGCGTTGGCGGCTTGGGGACGATGGGCCGCGTTGGGGGGCGTCCCTGCGCTGGCGCCGTCGCCGTTTGCGTTGCGCGCCTACCTGCAGCAGCGGGCCGCGGACGGCGTCGGCATCTCGTCGCTGCGGCTGACGGTGGCGGCGCTGCGCAAGGTGCAGGCGCTCGTCGGTGTCGAGCCGACCGCGAACGACCAGGTGGTGACCGATACGATAAGCGGGCTGGCGCGCCAGGCTTCGGCCCCGCGGCAGGCGTACGCGCTGACCGCGGAGGCGCTGGCGGTTGTCACCGCGACCGCGTGTCAGCCGCGCGTGGGACGGGGCGGCAAGATGGAGCTGCCCGAGCAGGCGCGGCGGCGGGGGCTGGTCGACATTGCGCTGTGCCGGGTGCTGTCGGACGCGGGCCTGCGCCGCTCGGAGGCTGCTGCGCTCACGTGGGATGACGTTGTGCGCTGGGACGACGGGTCGGGCCGGCTGACCGTGGGCCGCTCGAAGACGGACGGCGAGGCGCGCACGGTCTACCTGACGCCGGCGTCGGTGGAGGCCCTGGGTACGATACGGCCGGCGGACGCGCACGGGGTGGCTTCGGTGTTCGGGCTGTCGGCGGCTTCGATCTCGCGGCGCATCCGGGCCGCGGCCGCGGTGGCGGGGCTGGGGCAGGGCTTTTCCGGGCATTCGGGGCGCGTGGGGATGGCGCGGCGCATGGCCGCGGCCGGCGCGCCCACGCATGAGATTATGGCGCAGGGACGCTGGAAGACGGCAAGAATGGTGGAGGTCTACACACGGTCGGAGGAGGCAGGAAGAGCGGCTAAGTGGTTGGCGTAGTTTCGAATTCGCGGATGCGCTCTATGACTGCCCTTAACCAGTTCGTCAGTGCAGCCAGTTCGGGTTCGTCCCAACTCCGGTCGGTGCGGCACACAAGATTGCTGCCGGGAAATTGGACCGTCTTGACTGATTTATCTGGTTAACAGGGCGGGATGTCCAGGCCAGGTACCCCGGCGAGTGGCCGGAATCTTCGGTTGGCGAGTTGGATTTATGTGTGAATTGATTTTGTTGTTGTTAAGATTTGGGCTTTATTTGACTACGCGAAGTGTTTGCGTTGTTGACTTCGATGTTGTGTCTGCCCGCTGTCCGACGCGATAGGGTCTTCTTCCACTGGCTAGACGAAACCTTGCACAATGGTAACGATAACGTTACCATGTCGACCTGCTCGCTGGCGGCACAAAAGCCCGCCAGCAGAGGGACATTGAAGGCGCTCGTGAACTCTGGCAGGAGTACAGGCGCCGCAAGCAGGAGGAGGTGTGAAAGATGCCGCTCACCCGTGACTTCAGAGAGACCGTGCAGGTCCGCGCCGAACGCGACGCGGCATTTCGAGAAGGGTTGCTGAAGGAAGGCGTCGAGTGCCTGCTTGCAGGAGACGTGGATACAGGCAAGATCATGCTGCGTGATTACATCAACGCCACCATCGGGTTCGAGGAACTGGGCTCCCTCACCAACAAGCCGCCCAAGAGTCTGATGCGCATGTTCGGACCGTCCGGCAATCCCCACGCCCGCAACCTGTTCGAAGTCATCAGCTGCATTCAGC